>NZ_MAOS01000040.1:0-81205 GCF_001721285.1 Pandoraea sp. ISTKB | reverse complement strand
GCGCTTGATGTTGCGCTTGATGTTGCGCTTGATGTTGCGCTTGATGTTGCGCTTGATATCGCGCTTGATATCGCGCTTGGTGTCGCGTCAGGTGCCGCTCGCTCAGAACGTGTGCTGAATGCCCAGCATCGTGCCGAACTGATTGCCACCGGTGACGACCGAACCGCCGGCGGCAATGGCGACCGCACCCTTCTGGCTGTTCGCCACCCAGCCGGCCATGCCGTACAGCGACGTCCGCTTGGACAGCGAGTACGTGGCGCGGCCGATGAGCATCGTCGCGTTGGCACGGCTCTTCAACTGATAGCGAATGGCTTGCGCGTCGAACGCCCACGTGATCGTCGGCAGATACGTGAAGCCGATGAAGTAGATGTCCGAGCGCAGCGACGCGGCATCCGCGCTCACGTTACGGTGAATCCAGCCGCCCCCCACACGACCCGACGACCACTTGTAGTAGGCGTTGATGACCGAGTGCGAATCGGTGTAATTCGAGCTGGTCAGGGGAGCGGCGGCGCCGGTGTTGCCGCGCATCTGGTCGTACGACGCCGAAATACCGAAGTTCTCGTAGTCGTAGCCGATCAGGCCGGTGAACTGCTTGCACGCCTGATAGTTGCCTGCGACGTTACCCGCGCAGTTGGTCGCCGACGGGCCGCCTGCCGACGACGCATCGCGACCGAAGCTGTACGTCGCGCCAATGGTCACGCCGGAGAACTTGCCCATGTAACCGACAGCGCTGTCGCTACGCGCGTTGGCGATGTACGGGTCGATACTCGCGAGCGAGAAGATCGACGGCCCGATCACGTCGGCGTTGCCCGTGACGTAGAACGTCATGTTGTTCTGACGGCCGATGAGCAACGTACCCCACGAGCCCGACAGGCCGACGTTCGCCTGACGGCCGAACAGACGTCCGCCGTAGTTCAGGCCGCCGGTGCCCGGCTGGAAGCCGTTTTCCAACGTGAAGACGGCCTTCAGACCGCCGCCCAGATCCTCGCCCCCCTTGAAGCCGAAACGCGACGGCACCTTACCCGTGAGGGTCGGCTCGCCGACGAAGCTGCCACCGTTGGCGGCATTGTTGTAATAGGCGATGCCGGTATCGATGATCCCGTACAGCGTCACGTTGCTTTGCGCGTGCGCCAGGCCTGCACCCAGCAGCAGGCCTGCGGCCAATGCGTATTTCACTTTCACTTCTGTCCCCTTGTTTTTTGATACCGCTACTCCAAACCACACCCTCCGAACCGGTGGCATTGCCCTCGGCCCAGCCTTTTTCGGGACGGCACTGCGGCCGCCTCCGGGTACTGCTTTCCTGCGCTTGCGAGTGACCGGCACCGCCTCCTGTGCTGCCTTCGGCATCGGCCCTCGCTATCTCTGGCATCTCTGGCGCGATTTGCCGCTCACGCCTCGCGCACGAACGTGAACCGGGCTTCGCGGCGCGCGATGCGCCAGCCCTGCGCGGTGCGCACGAACGTGTCTTCGAACTCGCCCATCACCTGACGGCCTTGCGCGGGACGCCCGAACGGCCCCGGCACGTCCTGCGCCGAGCCGCTCCACAGCAACACTGTGCTGCTGCCGATGGCGCCGGTGGCCGACGTCACGTCGATCAGCACGTTGCCGACGAGGTGCCGCGTGAGCCGATCTGCCGGACGATCCGCGTACGCAGCCGCAATGGCCGCGCGACCGACCAACGTCTGCCCATTGGGACGCACCAGCACGCCCTTCTCCGCGAACAGCGCCGCGAGTCCGTGCGGGTCGCGCCGGTCGTTGCACAACACGAAGCGCATCACGAGGTCGTGGCACGCCTGCTTGGCACGCAGCGCGTCGAGGCTCTGCTGATCGACGATCTCGTCCTGTGGCGCATCGCCTTCGGTTTGTCGGGGTTGCGGATCTTCCAGCGAGAATTGCTGTGTCATGACGGCGAAACCTCCACCGACGGCAACGCCATCCACGCACGCATCGCGTCGGACACCGCTTCGGGCCGTTCCATCGGACTCATGTGGCCGCTGTGTTCCACCAAGCTCAGCACCGCATCGGGAATCGCGCGGGCCATGACTTCGTGACGGGCGAGCGGGCTCCAGGTGTCCTGCCGACCGCACAGCACGAGCGTCGGGCAACGGATGTCGGCCAGTTGCGGCGTGGCGTCCGGCCGACCGAGCAACGCCCGGATCTGCGCCGCGAACTGCTCGGGATCGCTGCGCTCGATCATGTCGAGAATCGCGTCGAACAGCGGGGTGCCGATCTGATCGGGATGCACCATGCCGGTTGCCCAGACCTGTCCCATCGCACGCATGCCGTGCTCGCGCGAACGGGCGAGCAACGCCGCACGACCGCTCCGTTCCTTCTCGGCGGCTTCGCCATCGGGCAACGCCTGATAGCCGGTATCGAGCAACGCGAGACGGCTCACGCGGTGCGGTGCGCGACGCACCACCTCCAGCGCGACGCGTCCGCCCATCGAATGCCCGGCGAGCGCGAAGCGCGGCTCCGGCGTCGTGGCGAGCACGTGATCGGCCATCGCACCAATGGTGTCGAGCGCGCCCCATGCAGGCACGCGGCAATCGAATTCGGGCAACAAGGCAGCGGTCGCCGCCCACGCGACCTGATCGCAAAGCAGGCCGGCAAGCATGAGCAACGGGGGACGTTCGAAGCTCATGCCGCCTCTCCTTGCGTCCAGACACGCGTGGGAATGCACACCTCACCGTCGAACAGCCAGCGCGCGGTGCGCAGCAAACCGGCGCCGGTCACCGCCGTCGCGCCGTCGGCATCGAGATCGAGCGCCAGCCGCACGGTGAATTCACCCGTCGGATGTTCGATGGAGAGCAACGGTGCGTCGCCGTCCGGCACCACGGCCATCTCATGACAGACGGTGCCCGGCAATGCCGCAGCCGTCGCCACGCTCACGGCCGCGAGCACACCAATGGACGAATGACAGCGATGCGGGATGAAACAGCGCGTGGCAAGCGCCCCCCCGGCTTGGGGCGGCGCGACGAGACACACCTTCGGCACCGTGCGCGAGCGCACGTCGCCCAGATGCATGCGCGGACCGACGGCAAGACGGATCGCCTCGATCCGCTCGCGCATCGCTTGAAACGCCGGCCCGGCTTCGAGCTGGTCACAGGACTCTGCACCGGAACATCCGAGGTCCTGCGCACGCATGAGCACGAGCGGCATACCGTTGTCGATGCACGTCACCGTGACGCCTTCGACAACCTCCTGACGCTGCCCGGTCGGAAACAGCGCGCCGCAGGACGAGCCTGCGGTATCGCGGAACATCAGCGGAATCGGCGCAGACGTGCCCGGCACGCCGTCGATGGCCACGTCGCCGTCGTACTTCACGACGCCATCCGGGGTCTGCACCGTGGCGACCGCCACCTGTCCCGTGTTGACCATGTGAATGCCGACGTCCGTCACGTCGCCCGTGACCGCGACGAGCCCTCGCTCGATCGCAAACGGCCCTACGCCCGCGAGAAGGTTGCCGCAGTTCTGTCCGTAGTCGACACGCGCTTCGTCGACCACGACTTGTGCGAATAGATAGTCGACGTCGGCATCGGGGCGCGTCGCCTTCGAGACGATGGCGACCTTGCTCGTGAGCGGGTTCGCCCCGCCCATGCCGTCGATCTGGCGCGCATCGGGCGACCCCATCGCGGCGAGCAGCACGGCGTCGCGCGTGGCGGCATCCGCCGGCAGATCGTCGGCGAGGAAGTAGAGCCCCTTCGAGGTACCGCCGCGCATGACGGCGGCGCGAATGCGCGTTTGGGAATGCCTCATGGACGGACCGCTCACTCGCTCGTCAACTCGTCGAGCGAGTCGACGTAGCGCAAGCCCTTTGCCGCGAGGCGCTCACGCATCTTGTAGTAGTCCAGTCCCAACGTGCCGCCCGCGAGCACACCACGCTTGTAGGCTTCGTCGGCACCGCGAGCCGTGGCAGCCCTGGCGACGACCTGCGCCGTGGCGAAGGGCACGACGACGACACCATCGTCATCCGCCACGATCACGTCGCCCGGGTTCACGATCTGGTTGGCGCACACCACCGGCACGTTCACCGAGCCGAGGGTTTCCTTGACGGTGCCCTGCGACGAGATGGCTTTCGACCACACCGGGAATTGCATCTCGGTGAGCGTGCCGATGTCACGGCAACCGGCGTCGATGATCAGACCCGCTACGCCGCGCGCTTTCATCGACGTGGCGAGCAGATCGCCGAAGTAGCCGTCGTCGCACGGCGAGGTCACGCCGACCACGACGATATCGCCCGGCTGCGCCTGCTCGACCGCCACGTGCAGCATCCAGTTGTCGGAGGGCGGTGCCAGCACCGTCACGGCGCTGCCCGCAACGCTGGCGCCTGCATAGATCGGACGCAGATACGTCGCCATCAGGCCGAGACGGCTCTGCGCCTCATGCACGGTGGCGCTGCCGGCGCTGCGCAGAATGTCGAGCGTGGCGGCATCGACACGGGGAATTTGACGAACGACAACGCCGCGAATCATGACAGTGACTCCATAACGGGTGACAGTGACGGCATGGCTTACGAGAGGTGCTGAGCGACGACAGGGGTCAAACGCATCAACCCTTCCGCGTACTTGATGTCGCGCGCGGCCGTGATGCCGATGTTGCGTTTGGCCTGCACACCGCGTTGCAGCGCCACGCGCGTGTAGTAATCCCAGAGATGCTCCTGACCGGCCATGCACTCGATAGCGGCGCGCTTCTTCTCCCACACCGGCGTGATGTCCACGAAGGTGTTCGGAATCCACTCGCACTGCTCGGTCTGATGCGGCTCGAACGCGAGCACCGCCGGCGCGCCGATGATCTTCTCGCCCGGCTTGTGGCCTTCGGCCTGCGCGATCACGCGTGCCTCCTGCGTGACATGCATCGCCAGCGGGTGATCGAAGTTGTAGGGGTCCTTCTCCGAATGGCTCAGCACGAACGACGGCTGCAATTCGCGATAGATGTCGACGAGCCTGAAAAGCGTTTCGTCCGACACGCGCATCGGGTAGTCGCCGATGTCGAGGAATTCGATTTCCGCGCCCAGAATGTCGGCGGCGCGCTGCGCTTCTTCACGACGCGCGGTCTTGACCTTCGCTTCGGTCATCTCCGCGCCCTTGCGCCAGAGCTTGGCCGACTCGCCACGCTCGCCGAAGGACAGGCAGACGATCTTCATGCGGTAACCCTGCGCGACGTGCGTGGCGATGGTGCCTGCCGCGCGCCAGACGAAGTCGGCCGAGTGCGCGCTGACCACGAGACCCGAGAGACCCGATGGCGCCGACGGGACTGCGGCGTTGGTGTGCTGTGTTGTGCTCATGTATTTGCTCTGATACGTGTTGCTGATGTGTCGCGTGTGCCGCTTGCGTGTCGCTTGTGTCGCCGATGTCGTCAGCGCCGCTCAGGCGCTTTCCAGCCCGACGAGCGAGCCGAGCAATTCCGGCGACGCCGCCAGATCGCCGCTGCGTCCCGCCCAGACCTGACGCCCCCGATCGAGCACCAGCGCCCGATCGGTGAGTTCCAGCCCCAGCTCTGCGTGCTGCTCCACAAGCACCACGCCCATCCCGCCGTCGGCGCGCAGCTTCCAGAACGCGTCGACCAGTTGATCGACGATCACCGGTGCGAGCCCTTCGAACGGCTCGTCGAACAGAATCACGCGGGGATTGCCGATGAGTGCGCGGCCGATGGCGAGCATCTGCTGCTCGCCACCCGAGAGCTGGTTGCCGAGATTGCGACGCCGCTCCTTCAGGCGCGGGAACAGGTCGTACACGCGCGCCAGCGTCCAGGCGTCATCGCCCCCGGTATGGGTAGCGCCGGCGACATCGCCCATCGCCGACACTTGCAGGTTCTCTTCGACGGAAAGCGATTTGAAGATTTCGCGCTCCTGCGGCACCAGCGCGAGTCCGGCACGGGCGCGCTTGTACGCTGGCCACGACGTGATGTCGTCGTCGCGATAGCGCAGCACGCCGCCGTGGCGCGTGGTGAGTCCCAGCAGACTGAGCAGCAGCGTGCTTTTGCCAACGCCGTTGCGTCCGAGAATGGCAACGGCCTCACCGGCCGCCACGCGCAGGCTCAGGTCTTCGAGCACGATGGTCTCGCCATACCCGGCACTGAGTCCGCCGGCTTCGAGCAGAATGTCAGTCATGATGGCGACGCCCCAGATAGATATCGCGCACGCGCGGATCGCTGCGCACTTCGTCCTTCTCGCCTTCCATGAGCACCGCGCCTTCGACCAGCACCGTGATACGGCGCGCGAAGCGGAAGACCAGATCCATGTCGTGTTCGATGACCATCACGGCGACGTCTTGCGGCAGGCGTTCGAGCAGTTCGAACAGCTTGCGTCCCTGCCCCGACGGCACGCCTGCGACGGGCTCGTCGAGCAGCAGCACCTTCGGATCGAGCGCCAGGCCCAGCGCGATCTCGACCTGACGCCGCTGTCCGTAAGCCAGTTCGTTGATGCGCTTGCCGGCGAGATCGATCATGCCGAGTTCGCGCAGCCGTTCCGCCGCTTCCTCAACCACAGCCGGGCGGCTCGCCAGCGGCTTGCCGATGCGCCCGTCCAGACCGCGTCGCGAGGTGAGCGCCAGCGCCACGTTCTCCGCGACCGTGAGCGTGTCGAACAGCGTGTTCAACTGGAACGTGCGGGCAAGGCCCAGCTTCACGCGCTTGTGCGACGGCATCGACGTGACGTCCGTCCCGCCCACACGCACCACGCCCGCGTTCGGCTTGAGCACGCCGGTGAGCAGGTTCATCAACGTGCTCTTGCCCGCGCCGTTCGGCCCGATCAGCGCGTGACGCGCACCGACCGGCAGCGACAGGCTGACGTTGCGGGTCACGTCCAACTGACCGAAGCGTTTGGACAGCCCCTGAATTTCGAGTGCAGCGCTCACGGCGTCACCTCCTTGTCCGTGGTCGTTGCTTTCGTGTTGTGCCCGTGATGCGGATTGCCGTTGTCGGTCGACGCCACTGCCGGGGCCTGACGCCGCACGCGTGCCGCCATGCGATCGACCACACCGATCAGGCCGTCCGGCGCGAAGCGCACCACCACGATCAGCAGCACGCCGAGCGCAGCCAGCCAGTTGGTGGGGTCGATGGCGGCGATACGATCGGACAGCACCATGAAGACGACCGCGCCGAGCACGGCGCCATAGAGACGTCCGGTGCCGCCGAGGGCGAGCATCACGAGCACGTTGGCCGACAGCGTGAACGACAGCGTGTCGAGCGCCACGATGTTGTTGACCTGCGCCGAGAGAGCACCCGCGACACCGGCCACCGCCGCAGCGATCGTGTAGAGCATCAGACGACGCAGCCCCACGCGCACCCCGAGCAGCGACATGCGCATGGCGTTCTCGCGAATGCCCTGCACCGTCAGTCCAAACGGCGAGCTCACGAGGAACTGGGTGAACAGATACACGACGAGCAACACCGCCAGCGCATACAGATACGCCGTGTGGCCGTAGATATCGAACTCGAACATGCCGAGCACCGGCGCGATCGTGTAGCCCGTCAGGCCGTCGTCGCCCATCGTGATCGACTTGGCGATGTTGCCCGCTTCATAGAGCAGCGTGGCGCAGGCAAGCGTGAGCATGATCTGCGTGAGGCCGCTCACGCGCAGCACGACCACGCCCGTGATCAGTCCCACGACACCCGCGACCACGGCGCCCGCCACGAGCCCCAGCAGCGGATTCGGCGACACATGCAGCGCGAACAGTCCCGCCGCATAGGCGCCGCTGCCGAAGAAGGCCGCGTGCCCCAGCGTCTCGATACCGCAATAGCCCTGCACGAGGTCGAGCGAGAGCGCGAAGATGATCATGATCAGCACGCTCGTGGCGAGCGCGAGATACAGATCGGCGAAGAAGTAGGTGGCGACGGCGGCGAGCAGCAGTAGCGCGTCGAGCATGCCCAGGCGCTTGCGACGCAGCGCCGGGACCACTTGCCCGAGGTTGCCCGTCGACGGCGAAGGATTCGTTTGCGACATCGTCGTCCTCCGCTCAGGCACGACCGACCAACCCTTGCGGGCGGATCAGCAGAATGGCCAGCACGGCCAGATAGATCATGAAAGCGCCGAGCGCAGGCACGTAGTAACGGCCGAGCGTGTCGATCAGTCCCAGCAACAGTCCGGCATACAGCGAACCGCGCAAGCTGCCCAGACCACCGGCGGCAACCACGATCAGCACGAGCACCAGATACTTCAGGCCGTAGTACGGCTCCAGCGGCAGGATCTGGCTCGACAGCGCACCGCCCAGCCCGGACAGACCGCAGCCGATGGCGAACGTGATCGAGAACACGAGCGGTACGTCGATGCCGACGCAGCGCGCCATGCGCGGGTTGTCGACGGCCGCGCGCAGCTTCGCACCGAACGACGTGCGTTCCAGCCCGAGCCAGATGCCGAAGGCGACGACCGCACTGCACACCAGCGCGAAGATGCGATACACCGACACCGAGAACGCACCGAAGTCCCACGTGCCACGCAGTCCCTGCGGCACCGGAATCGTCTGCAGCTCCGTACCGGCGAGGTTCTTGGCAATAGCGCAGATGATGAACGCCAACCCGATCGTCATGAGCAACTGCCCCAGACCGTTGGCCGTGTAGACCCAGCGATACAGCGTGCGCTCGAGCACCACGCCCAGCACCATCGTGCCGAGCACGCCGACGAGCAGCGCGACAAAGAAATCGAGCCCGGCACGTTGCATGGCCCACAAGGTGAAATAACCGCCGATCATGGCGAAGGCGGAGTGCGCGAGGTTGACCACGCGCATCACGCCGAGCGTGACCGTGAGGCCCACGGAGATGAGAAACAGCAGCATCCCGTAGGCCACACCGTCGATCGACAACGACAGGAAAGTGGCAAGCGATTGCGTCATGACGAATTACCGGAACCTAACGAACAGAGCGAATCAGGGGGGACATCGCCTGCGTTACTTCGCAGCCACTTGCGGGTGGCTCAGGTGCCACGGCTCGACGACCGACTTGAACGTCTCGATCGGCTTGTTGCCCAGCTTGCCGTCGATGGTTTCCACGCGACGGATGTACACGTTCTGCACGATTTCACGCGTCTTCGGGTCGATCGACACCGGACCGCGTGCGCTCACCCACGAGTAGCCCTTCACGGCGGCGATGGCTTTGTCTGCGTCCTTCTTGCCCTTCGTCGCCTTGATCATCTGCGCGATGAGCGTCATCGAGTCGTAGGCCGACACCGAGGCGATCGACGGCAGCGCGCCCGGGCCGTACTTGGCCTTGTACGCCTTCACGAACGCGGTGTTCTCCGGCGTGGTGAGGAACGGCGAGTAGTGCAGCGCGGTGATCGTGCCCAGGGCGCTGTCGCCAATGGCCGGCAGGTCCGACTCCATGGTCTCGGTCGTGGCGAAGAGCTGGATGCCTGCCTTGTCGAGTTCGCGCTCCTTGAACGCCTTCACGAAACCTGCCGACATCGGACCGACCGGCATGAACATGAAGACAGCGTCCGGCTTCGCATCGCGCACGCGTTGCAGATAGCTGGAGAAATCCGTCGTGCCCAGCGGGACCTTCACTTCGACGGCGATCTTGCCGCCCGACTTCTTGAACGTCTCGCTGTAGGCGTCGATGGCGTCGTAACCGGTCGCGAAGTCGGCCACCACGATGGCGGCATTCTTCACGCCCTTGCTCGCGGCGTATTCGACGAGCGGCACGCTCACGGCCCACTGCGTGAAGCCGGTACGCACGAAGTACGGCGACTTGAGCGTGACGCTGGAAGTGCCGGAGTTGCCGATGACGAGCGGCGTCTTGGTCTGGTTCACGACATCGGCCATCGCCAGCACGTTCGGCGTGAACGAGCCGCCGAACAGGTACTGCACCTGATCGCGCACCACGAGTTCCTGTGCGAGCTGGCGCGTGCGTTGCGGGTTCACGCCGCCTTCGTCGCGCTCCAGCACGACGATGGTGTCGTCGCCGACCTTGTTCTTGTTCTGTTCGAGCCACAGGTTGACGCCACGACGGTATTCCGTGCCCCACCACGACGCCGAGCCGGAGAACAGCCCCAGCATACCGACCTTGATTTCCTCGGCGCGGGCCGAGACAGCGGTGAATTGGCAGACGCTCGCGAGTGCTACCGCAAGCCAGAGATGGCGCTTGTTCATGGTGTCGTCTCCTCGTCGGCGTTAGCGGCGCCGATCGGTTGTGAGGTCGCGCCGGGGGATGGCGCGCCTTTTCTATGTGATGCGGAACAGCTTAGGCAGACGAAATGTCGACGTCGAACGACCTTCTCGCGTCGAGCGTTGCGTTTTTCGTATATCCCCGAGATTTCCCCTAGGTTTCGAGATGAATTTTTCGAAGGGAATTTCGCGCTGCGGGACGCATGCCGTTCCGCCGATGGAATGCCCGCCACACAAGGCGCAACGGGCGGTCGTCAGTGAGCGTCCCGCGCCGCGAAAATGGCGGGCGAGCGAATGAGGCGAGACATGCAAGTCATGGCGAATTCGTCGAATTTCGCCGCGCTCGCAAGCGGGTTGGCGAGCGCGATTCGCGCCCGTCACCGTACTTTTACGTCGGATGCTGCATCGTCGGTGCGAGCGCGCGCAATTCGTCGAGCAATTGCTCGGCTGCTGGCGAGAGCAACCCGTCACGACGTGTCGCCACGCCAATCGAGCGGCGCGCGTGTTGCAACGACACCGGCACGACGGCGAGTTCGCCCGTGCGCAACTCCGACGTGATCTGCACAGGCGAGAGCAACGCCAGCCGATCGCTCGACGACAGCAACCCGCGCACCACCGGTGAACTGCTCGCGTGCACCTGCGTGCGAGGCAGCGCCAGCTCTTCGGCATGGAACACGCGCTCGAACACACCGCGCGCGGGCGTGCACGGCAACGGACTTACCCAGCCGTACTCTGCGAGTTCCGCGAGCGTGGGCGTTCGGCCAGACGTCAGGCAGGGGTGATCGGCGCGCGCGACCACCGACAGATGATCTTCGAACAACGCTTCCTGACGAATGTCCGGCGGCACGTCGTTCGCCCGCAAGGCGCCGACGATCATGTCGACGTCTGCCTGTCGCAACTGACGCACGAGCGCCTCGTAAGTCCCGTCGACCACCGTCACCGTGAGATACGGCGACTTGTGCAGCAGGCTGTCGATGGCCTTGGGCAACAGAAAGCCGCTCGACAGCGGCAACGCCGCCACGATCACGGTGCCCTGCTGACGTCCGCCGAACGGCGCGAGTTCGTCTTCCGCAATCGCCAGTTCTGCGAGCGCGCGTTTGACCGGACCGAGCAAGGCCACCGCTTCGTCCGTGAGACGCGTGCCGCGCGGCGTGCGTCGGAACAGCTTGATGCCGATGAGGTCTTCGAGCTGATCGAGATTGCGCTGAATCGTCGGCTGAGAGCATTGCAGACGATTCGCCGCCAGCGGGCCGCTGCCCAGCTCGGCCACGGCAATGAAGCTCGTGAGTTGCTGCGGCGCGACCACGGCGGCGAAGCGGCTCGCCGCACGTGCGCCGCCGTCGGC
Source organism: Pandoraea sp. ISTKB (assembly GCF_001721285.1). Taxonomy (NCBI): domain Bacteria; kingdom Pseudomonadati; phylum Pseudomonadota; class Betaproteobacteria; order Burkholderiales; family Burkholderiaceae; genus Pandoraea; species Pandoraea sp. ISTKB. Next base: position 69,766 of record NZ_MAOS01000040.1, on the reverse strand, counting down.
TTGCGACGCCGTCGCCGCGAACGCTTCGCGGTAGCCGTTCGCCAGCTCGGCAAGCGCACGCGTGGCACGCACCCCGAGCCGCTGACCGGCGGCATTCGGAATCAGGCCGCGCCCGCTGCGGTGAAACAGCGGAAAACCCAGCTCCGCCTCGATATCCGAGATCGAGCGCGCCACGGCCGATTGCGACAGATGCAGCATGCGCGCCGCGCGCGCGACCGAGTCGCATTCGAGCACCGCGACCATGGCGCGCAGGCCACGCAGCTTGCGGCACAGCAGCGTCGCCTCGGTGCTTTGCGGCGCACGGCTCCACGTGCCGCGTTCGTGGCACGCCAGCCGGGGCGCGGCCGGCGCGTTCGTCAGGCTGATGGCAGTGTCGATGGCCATGTCAGCGCATGGTGGGCACGCGTCGCGTGGCCATGAACTCGTCGAGCGTCTCGCCGCGCATGAGCGCATAGACTTCGAGATTGGTCTTGCGCACCACGCGGGCAAACTTCTCCAGCACGAAGAAGTTCACGCCGTGACGCACGAGGCCGAGCCAGTCCTGCGCCTGCACCATGGCCTGTTCATCCGCCGTGAGCCCCGCAGCGGTCATCGTGGCGACGGGATCGTTCAGGAACGTCTCGCGATTCTCCGCGCGAATCATGTGCCAGAAGAAGCGATTGAGCTTGAGCGTCCGGTTGCTCACGCGCAGATCGAATGCATAGGTGCCGGTGATCGCTTCGATACCTTCGAGTTGCGGATTCATGCGCCCCCCTCCTCTGCGATGTCTTCATACAGCGCGACGGTCATCGCGGTCGTCGTCGCGAGGTAGTAGTTCAGATGCAGACGTTTGATGCGCGCTCCCATCGCGCCACGCATCGACAGCCACATGATCTGTTCGACGCTCTCCGCACCGCCGCGCTGCACGTAATCCACATGCTTGAGTTCGGTCAGCGTCTCCGGCGCATGCTCCAGCAGTTCCAGGAACTCGCGGTCCCACGCTTCGTCGTTGTACCCCGCGCGCTCGCCGTGAATCTGATGCGAGAGACCGCCCGTCCCCACAACCACCACGCGCAGGTCTTCCGGATACGACTCGATGGCACGCCTCACGGCCTGTCCGAGGCGGTAGCAGCGACGCCCGGTCGGCAACGGATACTGCAACACGTTGATGGCGATCGGCACGACCGTGCCCGGCCAGTCCGGCTTGTGCGGCCAGAGCAGCGGCAGCGGCGACGCGCAACCGTGATCGATCGGCTTGTCCTGGAAGACGGTGATGTCGAACTCGTCGTTCACGAGCGACTCGGCGATATGCGCCTGCAACGCCACGTCACCGCGAATCGGCGGCAGCGGACGCAGCCCGGCGCCTTCGTCGGCAATCGGGAATGACTCGCCAACACCGAGGGCGAACGTCGGATACATGTCGAAGAAAAACGTGGTGGCGTGGTCGTTGTAGAAGAACACCAGCACGTCGGCCTGCTTCTCGGCGAGCCATTTCGCTACGGGCTCGTAGCCCTGGAACAGCGGCGCCCACGCGGGATCCTGCTGCTTGCCCTTGTCGTACGCCACACCGATGGTCGGCACGTGCGACGTCCCGATCCCCCCAATGATCTTTGCCACGCTGAAAGTCTCCGTCTCTTGTTTTGTCATGCCCGGGCCGCAGAATCCGTTCGTGAATCCGAGCCCGCATTTATGCAGCGCCGAGTCTATCCGGGATCCCGTATTGGCATAAACAAGGGTATTTACCAATGCGTTTACGAATTACGGGATCCCATAATGAAAAAAAGCCGATGCCACTAAGCCCCGCTTGTCTGGCACGCAGGAAAGGAAACGAAAGGAGACGCATGCTGCATCCCACCCCGACCACGGTTCAATTGCGCGAAATGATCCTCAAGGGCGAACTCGCGCCGGGCGAGCGTCTGGCCGAAGCGAAGCTCGCGGAGCAACTGGGCGTATCGCGCATGCCGGTGCGTCAAGCGCTGCCGGTGCTCGCCGAGGAAGGACTGGTGGTGCGCGCCGGACAGCGTGGCTACGCGGTGCGGGCGCACACGCGTGAGGAGAGTGTCGAAGCGTTGCATCTGCGTGGCGCGCTCGAAGGCTACGCCGCGCGACTGCTCGCCGAGAAAGGCGCGAGCGCGGAACTGCTCCGGCAGTTGCGCGAGTTGCTGGCCGAGGGCGACGCCCTGCTCGCCGATCACACGATGACGCCTGAAGTCCAGATCGGTTACGCGTCGCTCAACGCGCGCTTTCACGACCTGCTCGTCACCGGCGCTCGCAATCCCCTGCTCGAAGGTTTTATCGCGCGCTGCAATCTGGTGCCGTTCGTCGCGCCCCGCACGGTGGCGTTCGGTCATGAGGACCGGCGCCAGTACGCGGACATCATCGCCTACGCGCATCGGCAGCATCACGCCATCGTCGAGGCGATTGCCGCGCGTCAGCCCGATCGCGCCGAATTCATGTGCCGCGAGCACATCGTGACGCAAGAACACAGCATGGGCGCGCAGTTGCTCTGACGCGCGCGCCGTCGCTGCATCCAACTCATCCCTTATCGAAACGAGAGCGCGCCGCACCCCTGACAAGGCACGCCAAGGAGACAAACGATCATGTTCCTCAAAAACACCTGGTACGTCGCGTGTACGCCGGACGAATTCGCCGACAAGCCGCTGGGCCGCAAGGTCTGCAACGAAGCGATGGTGTTCTTCCGTGACGGCAACGGCAACGCCGCCGCGCTCGAAGACTTCTGCCCGCATCGCGGCGCCGCGCTCTCGCTGGGCTTCGTCAAGGACGGGCACCTCGTGTGCGGCTACCACGGCCTGACGGTCGACGGCGGCGGCAAGTGCACGAAGATGGTCGGTCAGCGTGTCGGCGGCTTTCCGAAGACGCGGTCGTTCCCGTGCGTCGAGCGTTACGGCTTCGTCTGGGTCTGGCCCGGCGACGCAGCACTCGCGAATCCCGACGAGATCCCGCACCTGGAGTGGGCGGTGAGTGAGCAGTGGGCGTACGGCGGCGGCCTGTATCACATCAAGTGCGACTATCGCCTGATGATCGACAACCTCATGGACCTCACGCACGAGACCTACGTGCACGCGACGAGCATCGGGCAGGAGGAGATCGAAGAAGCCCCGCCGAAGACGACCGTCGAAGGCGACATGGTGATCACGGCGCGTCACATGGAAAACATCAAGGCGCCGCCGTTCTGGGCGGGAGCACTGCGCGCGAACGGTCTGGACGATCAGGTGCCGTGCGACCGCTGGCAAGTCTGCCGCTTCACGCCGCCGAGCCACGTGATGATCGAAGTGGGTGTCGCGCACGCCGGTCATGGCGGCTACGACGCCCCCGCCGACAAGAAGGCCGGCAGCATCGTCGTCGACTTCATCACGCCGGAGACCGACGAATCGATCTGGTACTTCTGGGGCATGGCGCGCAACTTCAAGCCACAGGATGCCGAGCTGACGGCCGCGATCAAGAAGGGCCAGGGCGGCATCTTCGCCGAGGACCAGGAGGTGCTCGAAGCGCAGCAGCGCAATCTGTCGGCGTACCCGGACAAGAAGATTCTCAAGCTCAACATCGACGCGGGCGGCGTGCAGTCCCGCAAGGTGCTCGACCGTCTGATCGACGCCGAACGTGCTGGCACGGCGAGCGCCGGTGTGGAGAACGCAGCATGAAGGTCCGGCTGGCGAACAAGCGCGATGTCGCCACCGACATCTGCGAATTCGAACTGGTGAGTGTCGACGGCAGTGCGCTCCCGGTGTTCACTGCCGGCGCGCACATCGACGTGCATGTCGCAGACGGCTGCGTGCGGCAATACTCGCTGTGCAACGCACCGGGCGAGACGCACCGCTACTGCCTGGGGGTGCTGCGCGATCCGCAATCGCGTGGCGGCTCCGTCGGCATGCATGGGCTCACCGTGGGCACGGAGATCGAGATCAGCGCGCCGCGCAATCACTTCCCGCTCGCCGATTCGGCGAAGCACAGCATTCTGCTTGCGGGCGGTATCGGTGTGACCCCGATCCTCTGTATGGCGGAGGCACTGGCGGCGAGCGAGGCGTCCTTCGAAGTGCATTACTGCACACGCGAACCGGCACGCACGGCGTTTCGCGATCGCTTCGCATGCGACGGGATTGCGGCGAAGACGCGTCTGTACTTCGACAGCGAAGGCGAACGCGCGGATCTCGACGCGATTCTGGCGCAGCCGTCCGGCGGCAAGCATCTGTATGTCTGCGGCCCGGCTGGCTTTATCGAGGCCGTGCTCGCCCGAGCAGAAGCCGCGCAATGGCCCGAAGGCAATGTGCATCGCGAATACTTCGCCGCGCCGGTGCACGAGTCTGCGGATAGCGAGGCCGACAAGGCGTTTCAGGTGAAGCTGCATTCGAGCGGCCGTGTGATCGACGTGCCGGCCGGCGAGACGATCGTCGCGGCGCTCGCAGCGCAGGGTGTCGAAGTGCAGATGTCGTGCGAGCAAGGCGTGTGCGGCACGTGCCTCACGCGTGTGATCGACGGCACGCCAGACCATCGCGACGTCTACCTCACGGACGACGAGCGCGCCGCCAACGATCAGATCCTGCCGTGCTGCTCGCGCAGCAAGTCCGCCATGCTCGTGCTCGACCTCTGAGCGCAGTCGTCGCAGCGTTAGCGGCAGCGGTTTCAAAAACGAACAGCCCCGCTTCGCATCGCGAGCGGGGCTGTTCGTTTTCATCGACGTCGGAGGGAAGTCGCTGAGTTCGTCACATCGTCCGATGCCTCGTCTCACGCACGAGCACCGTCGAGATCAGCGCCATGGTCGCGAGCACGAGGAAGTAGACGATCACCGGCCAGATCTGCCCGTGGCTCCACGCCAGCAGACTCGCCGCAATCATCGGCGCCAGACCGCCGCCCATCACCGTGCCGATCTGCTTGCCCAGCGATACACCCGAGAAGCGCACCCGCGTGTCGAACAACTCGGAGAAGAAGCTGCCTTCCGGACCGAACATCATGGGATGGATCACGCCCGCACCGATCACGATGGCGAGTACGACGAAGGCCGTCTCCTTGCTGCCCATCATGAGGAAGAACGGATAGATGAAAATCGCCGTGGCGACCAGCCCCATCAGGAACATCGGGCGGCGTCCCAGCTTGTCGGAGAGCATGCCGAACGCGGGAATCGTGAGCATGGCGAGGATGTTCGCGTACAGCACACCGTCGGCCATCACGTTGCGCGGCAGACCGAGCGTCTTGGTGCCGTAGGAGAGCGAGAAAATCGCCACCAGATAGAAGAAGCTCGTCTCCGCCAGACAGATGAAGAACGTGACGAGCGTCGGGCGCCAGTAATGCGTGATGACCTCGGCCACCGGCACCTTCGCGATGTCGCGATGCTGCTCCGCCGCCTTGAAGCTCGGCGACTCCTCCACCTTCAGGCGTACATACGTCCCCAGGGCCACGAGCAGCAGACTCACGAGGAACGGCAGACGCCAGCCCCACGTCAGCAAATCGTCTTCCGGCAGGCGCGTGATGAGCACGATGGCGAGCGACGCCCCGACGATCGACGTCGGCCCCGCTGCCTGAATCAGTCCGCCAAAGAGGCCGCGCAAATGCGCGGGCGCGCCCTCGACCGTCATGAGCAACCCGCCCACGGACTCGCCGCCGAGCGCAAAGCCCTGAATGAAGCGCAACGTCACGAGCATGATCGGCGCCCACATGCCGACCATGGCGTACGTGGGCAGCAGGCCGATGAGCGTGGTCGCGACGCCCATCAGAATCAGCGTGAACAACAGAATCGACTTGCGGCCGATGCGGTCGCCGTAGTGACCGAAGACGATGCCGCCGATGGGGCGCGCGACGAAGCCGACGGCGAACGTTGCGAACACGGCGATCATGCCCGTCATCGGGTCGAGCTGCGGGAAGAACAACCGGTCGAACACGATGGGGGCGAGAAAGCCGTAGACGAAAAAGTCATACCACTCGATGGCCGTGCCGAAGCAACTGGCAGCCACCACGCGACCGAAGTTCGGCGTGGCCGCCGTCGGGGTGTCGTGATGACGGGTTGCGTGGTCCGACGGGCTGGCTGATGTGCCGCCTGATGGGCTGGCCGGGAGCGTTGACGAAGCGCCGGACGCAGCGCCAGATACGGCACCCGCGCCCGCAGGGACGGTTTCAAACGGTTGTGACACGGTTGTCTCCTCCGGCCGTCTATTCCGGTGTCCCGGCTGCGGCGGTATGGTGGTGATGAAGCTTCAGAACGGGTAATGACGCGGGGTGGTCTGCACCGTCATCCAGCGCAAATCGGTGAATTCATGAACGCCGGCCTTACCGCCGAAGCGTCCCCATCCGCTCGACTTCACGCCGCCGAACGGCATCTGCGCTTCGTCGTGTACGGTGGGGCCATTGATATGGCAGATGCCGGACTCGATGCGCTTCGCAACGCCCATCGCGCGCGCGATATCGCGGCTGAACACGGCGGACGAGAGGCCGTAGGCGTTGTCGTTGGCGCATGCGATGGCGGCTTCATCGTCCTTCACACGCACGATGCCCTTGACCGGGCCGAACGACTCCTCGGTGTAGATCAGCATGTCCGGCGTGACGTGATCGAGCAGCGTCGCGGGCATGAGCGTCGTCTCGGCACGGCCGCCGCACAGCAGCTTCGCGCCCTTGGCGAGCGCGTCGTCGATCAGCGCGTTGCAGCGCTCGACCGTCGACATATCGATCACGGAGCCCAGCACGACCGGTCCATTGCGCGGATCGCCGAGCGGCAGCGCGCGCGCCTTGGCCGCGAGCTTGTCGACGAACGCGTCGGCAATCGCCTCGGCCACCACGATGCGCTCGGTCGACATGCAGATCTGCCCCGAGTTGGCGAACGCGCCGAAGGCCACGCCGTTCACGGCATCGTCGAGATCCGCGTCGTCGAGCACGAGACAAGGGGCCTTGCCGCCGAGTTCGAGCACCGCTGGTTTGAGATGCTGGGCGCACAGCCCCGCGATGATCTGCCCCACGCGCGTGGAACCGGTGAAGTTCACCCGGCGCACGGCGGGCTCGGCAATCAGCGCCTGCACGATGGCCCCGGCGTCCTTGGGTGCGTTCGTGATGAAGTTCACGACGCCCGGCGGCAGACCGGCTTCGTCGAGCGCGTCGGCGATCAGGCCGTGCGTCGCCGGACACAACTCGGAGCCCTTGAACACGACGGTATTGCCGCACGCTAACGGCAGCGCCAACGCCCGCACGCCGAGAATCACCGGCGCGTTCCACGGCGCGATGCCCAGCACCACGCCCGCGGCCTGACGTACGCCCATCGCGAGACTGCCGGGGACATCCGACGGAATGATCTCGCCGGCGATCTGGGTCGTCATCGCAGCCGCTTCACGCAGACCTTGGGCCGCGAGATGCACGTTGAATCCCGCCCACAACCCGGACGCCCCCGTCTCCGCCGCCATTGCGACCTGAAACTGCTCCAGCTTCGCTTCGAGCTGATCGGCCGCCTTCGTCAGTAAAGCGCGGCGCTCGCCGGGGCCGGTGTTCGACCATGCGGGAAAGGCGGCCCATGCGGCGTGCACGGCGGCGCGAGCATCGTCGACGCTCGCAGCAGGCGCACGCGACGCCACTTCGCCGTCGAGCGGATTGCGGCGCTCGAACGTTGCACCGTGGGCAGCGGCGACACGCTTGCCGCCGATGAGCATCGTGAGAACTTCGGGATGTTGTTGGACAGACATGGACTTACGTCTCCTGATTCGACACCGGCGATGCGCCGACTCGCGAGCCGGTCGTCGCCACGTGGATGGGGGCACGAAGGGATGCATCGAAGGATGCAGGGGATGCGCTGTGCATCATGCCACCACGAGTTCGACGAGGCGCGTCTCGCCGCTGTCGATGGCGTGCGACAGAACGTCGCGCAACGCGCTGCCCTGCTCCACGCGTTGTCCCCGTACCCCCATGCCTTCGGCCATGCGCACGAAATCGAGATCCGGCAGGTCGGTGCCCTGCACGGGATCTTTCGGGCCGAACCCGAACGCGGGCGCGAAATCCTGCAACGCGGCGTAGCGTCGGTTGTTCAGGATGACGAAGGTAATGGGCAGCCGTGCCTGCGCCGCGCTCCACAGCGCCTGAATCGAGTACATGGCGGAGCCGTCGCCGATCAGACAGACGATGCGACGCCCGGGCCGCGCCATCGCCACCCCGACAGCCGCCGGCATCGAATAACCGAGGCCGCCGCTGTTCATCGTGTAGAAGGTGCCCGCCTGCGTGAACGGCAGGTATTGCTGCATGACAGGTCGCGCACTCGGTGCTTCTTCCACCACGATGTCTTGTGCGTCACGCACTTGCGCCAGCGTCTGAAGCGCAAACGCTGTCGTCATCGGCTCACCGGGCGCGTTGACCGTTGCGACCGGCGGCACGGCACGCACAGGCGGCATGTCTCGCTCGTTCGGTATCTCACGTGCGAGCAACGCTTCCACGCCCAGACGCACGTTGCCGACGACCGACGCGCCGACCGGCGTCCATGCGGCCAGCCCCGGATCCTCGACCAGCTGGAACAGCGATGCCCCCTCCGGCACGTGCGGCCCGGCCCCTTCCACGTGATACGTGAACGCCGGGGCGCCGATCACGAGAATCAGATCGTGACCACCGAGCAGGCCGACGATCTTCTCGCGCATCGGCGGCAGGAACCCCGCGAACAGACGGTGATCTTCCGGGAAGGCGCAGCGCGCGCACATCGGTGCGGTGAACACGCGGGCGTTGTGACGCTCGGCGAGTGCCACGACGGCGTCGAACGCCCCCGCGCGATCGATCGACGAGCCGACCACGAACGCGGGACGCTCGCACGCATCGAGCGCCGCCGCGAGTTGCGCCAGCGCCGCCGGTTCGGCCTGTACGCGCGTACTCACCTGACGCGGCGGTACCGGCTCAGCAGGGCGATCCCAGTCATCCACCGGAATGGAGACGAAGACCGGTCCCTTCGGCTCCTGCATCGCGATGTGATACGCCCGGGCAAGCGCGAGCGGCACGTCTTCGGCACGCGCCGGTTCGAGACTGAACTTGACGTAGGGCTGCGGCAGTTCGGTAGCGCGCACCGAGGCGAGGAATGGGTCGAACGGGAGAATCGAGCGGGCCTGCTGACCGGCCGTCACGATGAGCGGTGTCTGATTCTTGTACGCCGTGAAGATATTGCCCATCGCATTGCCGACACCGGCGGCGGAGTGCAGATTCACGAACGCGGCGTTGCCGGTGGCCTGCGCGTACCCGTCGGCCATGCCGACCACCACGGCTTCCTGCAAACCCAGCACGTAGTCGAAGTCTTCGGGGAAGTCGCGAAACAACGGCAGTTCCGTCGACCCGGGATTGGCGAAGACCTTCGTCATGCCGTGGCGACGCATCAGGTCGATCACGACCTCGCGCACGGTGAGGGTCTGGGGTGAGCCGGCGTGCTGGCCGGCGCGGAGTTCTCGGCTGTCTTTCATGGAGGCGTTGGTCTCTTGGCGGTTCGAAAAGTATAGGCAGCCGATCTATGCACCGGAATTGCTTTTGCTTACCAAAGTCATTACGCTTTTGCATGACTTTTCGACGACCGCCGCCCTCGCCATCCTTGCGGTCCATGCCATCTCCGTTGATCTGCGTTCGGGAGTTCCGTCGTCCGCCATGAGCCTCAACCTCCAGCAGCTACGCGCCTTCACGACCATCGTCGCCACCGGCAGTCTCGGGCGCGCCGCCACCGAACTCCATCTCACGCAGCCAGCGCTCAGCCGCACGATCAAGCGTCTCGAGACGGATCTGGGCGCGCCGCTGTTCGAGCGTCACAGCAAGGGGATGGAGCTCACGGCATTCGGCCACACGCTGCTGCCGCACGCCATGCTGCTCGCGCGCGAAGCCGAGCATGCGCGCGAGGAAATCGACGCGATGCGCGGGCTGGCGAAGGGCACGATCAAGGTCGGCGCCGTCGGTGCCATCGCCAGTCATGTGCTGCCGCTCGCGGTCGACCGCGTGCTCAATCGCTGGCCGAATCTGCGGGTGGAGATCATCGAAGGTGTGTGGGACCGGCTCGCACAGGGACTGATGCGGCACGAAATCGATCTGGCGCTCTCGACCGTCGCACCGGATACGGACGACATCGTCGCGATCACCGACTGCCATTGGGAAGACGACAGTTACGTGGTGGCAAGATGCGATCACCCGTTGCGCCAGCGCGAGACGATTACGCTGGCGGATACGCTGCACGAGCGCTGGGCGATTCCGCCGCGCGGCACCGCGCCCTACGCGCACATGCAGGGCGTGTTCGCCGCGCACGGGCTGGGCTTGCCGAACATCGTCGTGGAGACGCGCTCGGTGCCGGTGCTCAAGAGCATGGTGGCGCGGTGCGGTTTCCTGACGTGGATGCCTGAGCCGATGTACGACGTCGAAGCCTCGGCACGGGTGATGGATACGCTGCCGATTGCCTCGGTGCGCGCCACACGTACGCTCACCGCTTTCCGCCGCCGTCAGGGCATTCTGCCGAGCCCGGCGGCGAAGCTGCTCGATGAACTGCGTCAGCTGACGGCGCCCGATTGAGCCGCCCAAATGCAAAGCGGACCCCGAAGGGTCCGCCTGATGCTTGCAGGTCTTGCAGGTCGCCGGATCGCCCCGGCGGCCTTGTCGACGTCGCGCTCAGTGCGAGCGGATCATCGTGCCGAACGGCTGTTCGGTCAGAATCTCCAGCAGCACCGAATGCTCGATGCGACCGTCGACGATGTGCACCGACTTCACGCCGCTCTTGGCAGCGTCGAGCGCCGACGAGATCTTCGGCAGCATGCCGCCCGAGATCGTGCCGTCTGCGAACAGTTCGTCGATCTCGCGGGCCGAGAGGTCGGTCAGCAGATTGCCGTCCTTGTCCATCACACCCGGGATGTTGGTCATCATCACCAGCTTCTCGGCGCCCAGCACCGTGGCAAGCTTGCCGGCCACGAGGTCGGCGTTGATGTTGTACGCCTGACCGTCTTCGCCCACACCGATCGGCGAAATCACCGGGATGAAGGCGTCGTCCTGAAGCGCGCGCACCACGGCCGGGTTGATCGAGTCGACTTCACCGACGTAACCGATGTCGAGGAACTGACCGGCGTTCTCGCGATCCGGCATCATCATCTTGCGGGCGTTGATGAGACCGCCGTCCTTGCCGGTGAGACCGACAGCCTGGCCGCCGTACTGGTTGATCAGCATGACGATGTCCTGCTGGACTTCGCCGCCGAGCACCCACTCGACCACTTCCATCGTCTCTTCGTCGGTCACGCGCATGCCCTGGATGAACGTGCCCTGCTTACCGATCTTCTTGAGCGCCTGATCGATCTGCGGGCCGCCACCGTGCACCACCACCGGGTTGATGCCGACAAGCTTGAGCAGAATCACGTCGCGCGCAAAGCCGCGCTTCAATCGCTCTTCGGTCATGGCGTTGCCGCCGTATTTGATCACCACGGTCTTGCCGTGATACTTGCGGATGTACGGCATCGCCTCAGCCAGAATTTCGGCTTTGAGAGCGGGTGCGATGTCGTCGATGGAGTTCAGTTGCTGATCGGACATGGCGGGAAGGTTCGGAAGGTGAAGCGGATGGACCAGGAAACAGGGCGAATTGTACAGCCAAGAAGCCTTGACGTGCGGGGCTTTGACGGGAATCGGAAGGGTCCGACGATCACATCGGACAACGCCTGCCGCCCGCACTCGGCACGTGCCGGGGGGTAACCGCAAAAGCGGCGATTCTCGCCCCGTCAGCGGCACAGCATCTTACGTGCGTATCATCCCTTTCACTCATCTTAGGACGCCCGTCAGTGCCCGATTTTTGCCTCGTCACTCTTTCACCCCTTCGCCCACCGCCCATCTGCGGGCCGCAGTTGGCCGCATGTGGCCGGTCGATGACAGCCGTTGCGCTGTTGCAGTTGTGCAACTCGGCGGCGGATGCGGGAGGTGCGGGCGGCGTGCACGGTCACGAAGACGGGGCGTCGCCTCTCATACAGTGGAAATGATGGATCGCCAGCGAGGTCAGGGAACGATGGGAATACCTTCGGACGACGGCAGGACAGCCCCGACGCGCTGCCCCCGATGCGGGGCGGAAGTGGCCTGTGGCGCGAGGATCGCGGAGGTCGGGCGGGGCGCTGCCCCTGACCGCGCCGGAAGCGCTCCGGACATCGCCCCCCGCGACGTGCAGTGCTGGTGCCTCGACTGGCCACGCCTGCCCGCATCGGCACGCCTGAATGTCGGCGCCTGCCTCTGCCCCACCTGTCTGCGCGAGGCATTGCTCGCTGCGGGAGTCGCGATCGACGGAACAGCCGCCGATCCGGGCGACCTTGCCTGAAGCCGTCGGCAGTATCCGGCAAAGCGCCACCCTGACGGTGCGCCACGCCGGGCAGACGACCCGGCGCGAGCGACGACCGTACTGGGACGACGAATCAGGACTTACTTATGCTCGCCGTGCGCCATACCGGCCATGCCGCCACCGGCCGGGGCGGCAGCCGTCAGATCGCGCACGGTGGCCTGCACCTGCTGCTCGGACGTCTTATGATCGGCCGTCTCGAACTTCAGCGTCACAGGCACGGTGTCGCCCTTCTTGAGCGGCGCCTTCAAGTCGGTGAGCATGATGTGATAGCTGCCCGGCTTGAGTTCCACCGGCTTGTTCGCGTCGAGCGGCAGGCCCTTGGGCAGCGCGCGCATTTTCATGAGCGTGCCTTCGAGCTTCATTTCGTGGACTTCGGCATTGGCCGCCGCCGGCGTGCTCACGCTCAGGAGCGTGGTCGGCTGATGCGCTTGCAGCGTCATGTAGACAGCGGACGATGTCTGGCCGGGAACGGTGCCGCGCGCCCATGCGTCGGAGACATCGACCTTGGCAGTCTGGGCCATGGCGGACACCGCGCCCAAACCGAGACTGAATGCGACCGCCACCAAAAGCTTGTGCTTCATGCAAACTCCTTTTTGTTGTCGACGGACTGAATATCGTCGGTTCATGTCTGTCTTTTCGACGAAGACATCGCGCGACCACCGGTCGCGCAAAACGTGAACGGCCATTGTAGTCGCGCGCCGCCGAACGCGTGCGCGGGCATTGCGATACCGGGCATCACGGCGCTGCGGCAGAGTGTCGCAGCGCCTCGCGACGCCGGATGGCCCGTGACCCGGACTTGGTACACTTATCGTATGACTCATTTTCCCATCGAGCGGACCAACGTCGTCCAGCTTTTCTGGTTGCGCTGTCTGGCCATCGTCGGCCAGCTCGCCACCATCGGCGTCGCCCAACTCTGGCTCGGCGTGCGCTTGCCGCTGGAGCCGATGCTCACCATCGTCGCGCTCGAAGTGCTGTTCAACGTACTCACCTGGATACGTGCGCGACGCGGTGTCGAGCGAGCCAAGCGCCGTACCGATCTCGATCTGATGAGCCAGTTGCTCGTCGATCTGGCCGCGCTCACCGCGCTGCTGTTCTTCTCCGGCGGTGCGACCAACCCGTTCGTCTCCCTGTTCCTGCCCGGGCTGGCCATTGCGGCGGCCGTGCTGCCGTGGCGCAACGCCTCGCAGCTCGCGCTGCTCTCGCTCGTGGCCTACGGCGCACTGAACTTCCAGTACGTGCCGCTCGATCTCGCCGATCCGGGCAACCTGCTGCGTCTGCACCTTGCCGGGATGTGGGTGAACTTCGTGGTCAGCGTGCTCGTGATTGCGTGGTTCGTGTCGCGCATGTCGCGTGCGCTGCGTGCCCGCGATGCCCAACTCGCCCGCGCCGAACAGCGGCTGCTGCGTGACGAACGGATGGCTGCGCTCGGCGCACAGGCCGCGAGCGTGGCGCACGAACTCGGCACGCCGCTGTCGACGATGGCTGTCGTGGTCGGCGAGTTGCGCAGCGAAAGTCTGGGGAACAGCGCGCTGAAACCGTTCGAGCCGGACCTTCAGACGCTCGAACAACAGATCGCACTCTGCAAGAGCGCCATCGGTCACGTGCAGACGCGCGCGGCGGCACCGGTGCGTCAGCCGCTGGCCGAATGGCTGCCCGCGTTCACCACGCAATGGCGCTTGCGCCATCCGCAGGTGCAGTTCCAGTTGCGTGTGCCGCCCGAGTTGACGGCGCGCATCGAAGACACCGTGCAGGTCGGCCAGATCCTCACCATCCTGCTCGACAATGCGGCGTACTTCAGCCCATCGTCGGTCACCCTCGATGTGATCGCCGGTGCCGAGGACGTGCGCTTCACCGTTTGCGACGAAGGTCCCGGCATGACGGCCGAACTTCGCACCCGTCTGGGCAACTCCCCTGTCATGAGCACCCATGGCGGGCACGGCATGGGGCTGTATCTCGCCTTCGCCAGCGCGCAGCGTCTCGGCGGCGACATCGCGCTCACCCCTAACACGCCGCAAGGCACGCGCGCCGAATTGCGCCTGCCGCTGGCCACCTTCTTCTTCGGTTCGCGGAGTCAGACATGAACGCCTCCCACTTTCTTCTCATCGACGACGACGTCGTCTTTGCCGAAACGCTCGCGCGTGCGCTGACGCGTCGCGGTTACGACGTGCAGATCGCCGGTGACAGCGCAGCCGCGCTACTTGCCGCACGCACGCGTCAGTTCGACCTGATCTCGGTCGACCTGCATCTCGGACACGACTCGGGACTGCCGCTCATCGCACCGCTGCGGGCGCTGCAACCGAAGGCCCGCATGCTGGTGCTCACCGGCTACGCGAGCATCGCCACAGCCGTACAGGCGGTCAAGGACGGCGCCGACAACTATCTCGCCAAACCGGCCAACGCCGACACGATTCTCGCGTCGTTGCGCAGCGATGCCAGCGAAACACAGGCGGACGAAGCCATCGAAAACCCGTCGCCGCTCTCGGTCGCCCGACTGGAGTGGGAACACATTCAACGCGTGCTCGCCGAGCACAACGGCAACATTTCCGCCACGGCGCGGGCGCTGAACATGCATCGCCGCACGTTGCAGCGCAAACTGCTCAAGCGACCGGTCAAGCAGTAAGCCGCTGGCTGATGCTGCCGCTCCTATCGTGATCGGCACCACGGGGCAACGTCACAATCGCGTGACGCAATCGCATGACGCGGCCCCACAAAAAAACACCCCAACGCCGGCACAACGGCCAACGTCGGGGTGTTGTTTGCTGAGCTTGCGCGATGTCGCGAAGCTCGCAGTCCGCCTTACAGCACGTAGCGCGACAGATCTTCGTTCTGCGCCACTTCTTCCAGGAAGCGATTCACGTAGTCGGCGTTGATCGTCACGACTTCGCTGGACTGCTTGCCCGCGCTGTACGAAATGTCTTCGAGCAACTTTTCGATGACGGTGTACAGACGGCGTGCGCCGATGTTCTCCGTCTTTTCGTTGACCGAGAACGCGATTTCCGCGAGACGCTTGATGCCGTCCGGTGCGAATTCGAGCGTCACGTCTTCCGTAGCCAGCAACGCCTGATACTGCTTGACGAGGCTTGCGTCCGTCTGCGTGAGAATCGCTTCGAAATCTTCGACCGACAGCGATTCGAGTTCGACGCGAATCGGGAAGCGGCCTTGCAGCTCCGGAATCAGATCGCTCGGCTTGGCCAGATGGAACGCACCGCTCGCGATGAACAGAATGTGATCCGTCTTGATCATGCCGAACTTCGTGCTTACGGTCGTGCCTTCGACCAGCGGCAGCAGATCGCGCTGCACGCCCTGACGCGACACGTCGCCGCCGCCCACTTCGCTGCGCGTGGCGATCTTGTCGATTTCGTCGAGGAACACAATGCCGTTCTGCTCGACGTTACGCAACGCCAGTTGCTTGACCTCTTCGTCGTTGAGCATCTTCGACGCTTCTTCGTCGGTCAGGATCTTGAGCGCGTCCTTGATCTTGAGCTTCTGACGCTTCTTCTTCTGGTTGCCCAGATTCGCGAACATGCCCTTGATCTGCTCGGTCATCTCTTCCATTCCCGGCGGGCCCATGATTTCCATGCCCTGTGCCGGAATTTCGACTTCGAGTTCGATTTCCTTGTCGTCGAGCGCGCCTTCGCGCAGACGCTTGCGGAAGGTCTGACGCGTCGCGTTGTCCTCACCGCTCGGCTCAGCGTCGTGCGACGCCGAACCGAAACGAATGTCGCGCGACGATTCGCGGCCCGTCGGCAGCAACAGATCGAGAATGCGATCCTCGGCACGATCCTCGGCGTTGGTACGCACCTTCTTCATCTCGGCTTCACGCGTCTGCTTGATCGCGATTTCCGCGAGATCGCGCACGATGCTGTCCACGTCGCGGCCGACATAGCCGACTTCCGTGAACTTCGTCGCTTCGACCTTGATGAACGGCGCGTCGGCCAGCTTGGCCAGACGGCGAGCGATCTCGGTCTTGCCCACGCCCGTCGGGCCGATCATCAGAATGTTCTTCGGCGTGATTTCCTGACGCAGGGGTTCGGCCACCTGCTGACGGCGCCAGCGGTTGCGCAATGCCACCGCGACAGCTTTCTTGGCCTTGTGCTGGCCGATGATGTGTTTGTCGAGTTCGGAAACGATCTCGGAGGGGGTCATATGGGTCATGACGTTCGCCAGATTAGGGGTTCGCAAGGAAGGTGACGCCCGGCCGGACAGCTGTCGTGGTGCCGATCAGCCGCCGGTCGGCTATCGCACCGCAGGAGTCCACCTGCTGCGGTGCGTGCGTCATCCGTCGTTGTTCGTCGATGTTCGTGTGATTACTTCGCTGCCTTCGGCGGCAGCGATTCGATGATGTGATTGTCGTTCGTGTAGATGCACATTTCGCCCGCGATCGTCAGCGCCTTCTTGACGATCTCCGCCGGCGTGAGGTCGGTGTTCTCGACCAGTGCACGCGCCGCGGCCTGGGCGTAAGAGCCACCCGA
This sequence comes from Pandoraea sp. ISTKB, assembly GCF_001721285.1. NCBI lineage: Bacteria > Pseudomonadati > Pseudomonadota > Betaproteobacteria > Burkholderiales > Burkholderiaceae > Pandoraea > Pandoraea sp. ISTKB. The sequence goes on along the minus strand of NZ_MAOS01000040.1, from coordinate 53,020 downwards.
GCCAATGGCCGCCACGCCGCCTTCCGGATCGAGCACATCGCCGTTGCCGGTGATGACCAGCGTGGTCTGCTCGTCGGCGACGATCATCATCGCTTCGAGACGGCGCAGCATGCGGTCCGTGCGCCAGTCCTTCGCGAGTTCGACGGCCGAGCGCGTGAGATGCCCCTGATGCTTCTGAAGCTTCGCCTCGAATCGGTCGAGCAGCGAGAAGGCGTCTGCCGTGGCGCCGGCGAAGCCGACCATGACCTTGCCGTCATAGATCGTGCGGACCTTGCGCGCCGTCCCCTTCATCACGATGTTGCCGAGCGTGACCTGTCCGTCACCGCCAAGCGCGACCTGATCGCCGCGCCGAACGGAGACGATAGTGGTGCCGTGATATTGCTCCATGCCTGTTCCTTTTCGGGGGGCGACGTGCGCCCCGTAACGATTGGCCCGGATGCCGCGCGCATCGCATCCATCTGTGAGAAAGACGATGCGGGCGCGCCCTGCCGGGCGAGACGTGACTGTAGTTTAGGGCAATCGAAAGAATATCAAGAGGCGTCGACGGCGTCGTACGAGACGCGCCATCGACGATCGGCCGATGCCCGAAGATGCGGCATGGATCGTGAGATTCGCGCGGCGTTGCACCGCGCGAATCGAAGGATGCGAAGCGATTTCTCGGAAATTGCTTCGATTTTGCGGCGTATTTGACGTGTTACAGCGATGTCTGAACGCTCAGAACGTGGTGCGCAATCCCACGCGAACCGCACGGCCGCCCTGCGGCGCAATGTCGCGCAGGACCGAACTTGCCAGACGCACTTCCTGATTGGTCAGGTTCTCGCCCTTCAGATAGGCCAGCCACTGCGCGCCGCCCGCCTTGAACTGATACGTGAGCGCAGCACCGAGCGTGGTGTAGCCGCTGGTCGTCAGATCGTTCGCAGGCACGCGTGCCTGATTGCTCGCGTGGACCATTTCGAGACGTGCGCCCCAGTGACCGAGGCCGTAGACCAGCGCCGCCGTCAGACGCAACGGCGCGATACGCGGCAGCGGCTCGCCCGTGTCGCGATTGCGACCGATGGTGTAATCGCCGCGCAGCTCGACGTCGAGATTGCCGTAGCCCTGCCAGACTCGCGCGCGGCCCTCGGCTTCGAAGCCGTAAAGATCGGCCGGCACCCCGGCGTACTGATAGACCGGCAACGGCTTCTCCTCACCGTCGACCGTCAGTCCGGTGTTGTTCAGCGCAATGAAGTTGGTGAAGCGACTGTAGAACACCCCGACGCTGCCCTTGTTCGGGCCGTTCTCGTAGCGCAGCGACAGGTCCGTCGAGAACGCCTTTTCCATCTTGGCCTGCGGATCGCCGATCTCGAAGACACCCGTCGCAAGGTGCGGACCGTTGGCGTACAGCTCGTAGAAGGTCGGGGCGCGCTCCGTGTAGGCCGTGTTCAACGCCACGGACCACGCCGGCGCCAGTGCGAATACCGCACCAGCGGAAACGCTGGCCGGCGTGAAGTTACGCGACGGCAGATTGTCGAAACGCGCGTTGCCGCCGGCGCTCGGCTTCACGCTCGAATGCTCGATGCGCGCGCCGAACGAGAGCTTCACCGCCTGATTGACGGCCCACTCTTCGAGCGCGAACAGCGCCACGTTGGTGGTGTCGCTCTTCGGCACGAACGCTTCCTCGCCGAGTGCCGAGAAGGTGTTCTGCGAGAACTGCACGCCCACCGCGCCTTCGAGCGGTCCGATCTTCGCGTGACGCGCTTCGAAGCGTCCTTCGTAGCCGTGGTTCTTGAAGGTCGTGCCCGTCGCGCCGTTCTCGATTTCCTTGTGTTCGTAGTCGGTGTAGCCGAAGTTGAACTTGAACGCCGTGAACGGGCCGCTCAGGTTGCGCACCTCGCTCGCCAGGGCGAGACGCTGCTGACGCAGGCGGATGCGCGTGTTTGCTTCGGCGACGGTGCCGTAATCGGAGTCGTAGCCGGAGTACGACAGCCCGGCGTAGCCGTCGGCCCACGTCCATGAGGCACCGGCTGCGGCGCCGCTCGTCTGTCCGTTACTGTTGGGCAGCGTGCCCGACGGTTGCGGCGTATCGGCATCGTCGCGCGCGCGTTGCTGCGCCGAACGTGCGAAGCCGGGAATGCGCAGGTCGGCGCTCTTGCGTGCGAAGCCGTCGACATGGAAGGCGAACTGGCCGTTGCCGAATTCGAGTTGCGCGGCACCGGCGCGCTCGCGATTGGCGCCGCCGTAGCTGAAGTCCGTCGCCCCGGAAATGCCCGTGAGCGACTCGCGCGGAATGCGGTTATCGATGGTGTTGACCACACCGCCGACGGCATTGCCGCCGTAGAGCAGCGCCGCCGGGCCGCGCACGATCTCAACGCGCTCGATGCTCAGCGGATCCTGCGCCACGGCGTGGTCGTACGAGAGCGACGAGGCGTCGAGCGAGGCGGTGCCGTTTTGCAGTACGCGAATGCGGTCGCCGTCGAGACCACGAATGATCGGACGGCTGACGTTCGGTCCATACGATGTGGCCGACACGCCCGGCAGGCCGTCGAGCGTCTCGCCGAGCGTGGTGGCGCGACGCAATGCCAGCGCGCGACCGTCCAGCTCGGTGATGGGCGCAGCGAGGTCGGCAGCGGCGCGCCCGAGCGGGTTGCCCGTCACGAAGGTGACCGGCAGCGCGGCGTCGCCCTGTGCAGTCGCAGCCGCGCGGTTTGATGCGGGTGTTGCCGGTGCAGCGGTAGCGGTCGTCGTGTCGACAGCGCCTGACGGTGCCGATGATGCGGGCGACGACGTCGACGTTTCAGCGGCCAGCGCCGACGGGCTCGCCAGTACGAAGGTGCCGAATGCAGCAAACGTGAGCGCAGCCGCAAGCGGCAACGGCGCGAGTGTCGGCAACGCACGACGGCGATGGGCCACGTGGGCAGGCGTGACATCCGCAGGGAAGTCGTCGGCGAATGAGTGCAGCGAGCGCGTCGCGCGGGCGGCGACGGAAGAGGGAGTGGCCATATCGGTCTTGATTCTTGTCGGTCTGATGAGCGCGGGCGCACCCGTCCTCGAACGGTGCCCGGATGCCCGTGAATCGGCACGAACGCGCGCACGGCAACACGCCGACAGAGCGGGCCGGAAAGACACCGGAGCGCTGCGGACGTCGAAGTCAGTGCGGGCGAAGATGCGTGGAAAACGTCGGAGACGTTGAAGCGTCAGACCGCGACCGGTGGCGCGCGGGAATCGAAGGGAAGAAGGACGGCGCTCGCATGGCTGCGTCCGTTGGCACGCAGGGGCGCCTGCGCCGTGTCGGCACCGCCTGTCCATTGGAGCATCGCCACGGCCATCGCAGCCGCGAGCGTCGCCCCTTCGAAGAGATGGCAGTGATGGTGATGGGTGCCGAAGCTGGTGTGCGTCGTGCGCGCGGATTGCACGGACCAGTCGGCGGCAATCGCGGCGTCCGAGTCGTCGTCGGCATCCGCATCGACATCATGAGAAAGACCTGCGGCGTTCGTGCCGGCAACGCCGTGGGCCGACGCTGGCTGCCCGATGCCGGCCAGCTCGCGTGCGTGCGCGATCTCGTGCTGCAACCCCCACATCTGCACGCAGAGCAACGCGGCGATGAGCCATGCAATCCAGCCGCTGCGCCCACGCCCCAACGGCGCACGCGAACGCGCGCGCCATGAGCGGGAAGCGGAATCGATGGACGGCATGGGAGGCTTAAATTGCAACTGAGTTGCAATTTTGCCATAAAGCGGCGCGCACGGCGAGACCGGCGAGGCGTTGCGCGCAGACGACAATCCGGACCGGGTCGATCGGTGGCCGGCCGGTCGGCGTCAAAAAAGAAAAGAAAAAAGGCATGTCGGGAAGACATGCCTTCGATCGACCGAGGTACCCGATTGCCGCCACCGCGCGGTATCGGGCCCGTCGTCTTATCAGTCGCCGAACAGCTTCTGACGCAGTTCGCGACGCTCCTGAGCTTCGAGCGAGAGCGTGGCCGTCGGGCGGGCGAGCAGACGCGGCACGCCAATCGGCTCACCGGTTTCTTCGCACCAGCCGTAGTCGCCCGACTCGATGCGAGCCAGCGACTGTTGCACCTTCTTCAGGAGCTTGCGTTCGCGATCGCGGGTGCGCAGCTCCAGAGCGTGCTCCTCTTCGATCGTGGCGCGATCGGCCGGATCCGGCACGAGGATGGTTTCCCGCAGATTCTCGGTCGTCTGACCGGCGTTACGCAGAATTTCGGCCTGCAGTTCTTCCAGACGATTCTTGAAGAAGTCGAGTTGAGCCTGATTCATATAGTCCTTGTCGGACATCTTCAGAATTTCGGCCTCGGTCAAAAGTCGTTGCTTGCTCATGGGTTTCTGTGGCGTCTCTTTCGGATGATCCGGCGATGCCCCTGTAGCGGGTGGCACGTCTTGCTTACCGGCAATGCCGCGGGCGGCTTCTTGGGTTACTTTCCTGCCGGACGATTTGGGCGGCCCCTTCTTGGCGGCGGCCTCGTCGCCCGTCTTCGATTTGCCTGCTGGAGCACGCTTGGCGCCCGCTTCCGGCGCCGGTTCAGACCGGCGCGTGGGGCGTGCGGTGGCAGTCTTGCGAGAGGCGGTGGCCATGACGGTGCTCCCCTGCCTACCCCCCAGAGTGCCGCGTCAGCTCGCTGGCGGCAGCCCCAGTGGGCAGGTATTGTAACCGAATCGTTCGACAGTCCCGATTAAGGGCTTTCCCGTCACCCGATTCGGCAATTCCGCTCAGACCAGACAGCGTTCCAGCCCTTGCAGGATGATGTCTTTCGGCAGTTCTGCGCCAATGAACACCATCTTGGTGTTCGGCGTCTCACCGGGTTGCCACTTCGTGCCCACGTCGCTACCCATCATCTGGTGAACGCCCTGGAACACGACCCGGCGGTCGATACCGCGCATGTTTAATACGCCTTTATAACGCAATAAGCGTTCGCCGTACACCTGCAGGATGCTCCCGAGGAAATCCTCCAGCTTGGCCGGATCGAATTGTTTCTCGCTGCGGAAGACGAACGACTTGATGGCGTCGTCGTGGTGGGCGTGATGATGGTGATGGTGGTGCCCGTGATCGTGCCCTTCGTGGTCGCACTTGCCATGATCGTGATCGCAATGCGAATGATCGTGGTCATGGTCGTGACCGTGGTCGTGCGCATGCTCGTCGGCGGCGAGGAAGTCCGGATCGATGTCGAGCTTGTCGTTCAGATTGAAGCCGTGAATGTCGAAGATCTGCTTCAGGTCGGCCTGACCGAAGTCGACGACCTGCTGCGGCGCGCGCGGGTTCATGTGCGCGAGACGATGCTTCAGATCGTCCAGCGCTTCGGGCGTGACCAGATCGGCCTTGGTGATGAACAGGCGGTCGGCAAACCCGACCTGACGCTGCACCACTTCGTGCTGATCGAGCTGCTGCTGGCCGTGCTTGGCGTCGACCAGCGTGATGATGGCATCCAGACGGTAGGTGTCGGCCACTTCGTCGTCGATGAAGAAGGTCTGCGCCACCGGCCCCGGGTTCGCCAGGCCGGTCGTTTCGATGACCACGCGGTCGAACTTGATCGAGCCGGCATCGCGCTGGCTGTTCAGGTCGGAGAGCGCCTGCACGAGATCGCCACGGATCGTGCAGCAGATGCAGCCATTGCTCATCTGGACGATCTGCTCGGCGTTGTCCTGCACGAGGATGTCGTTATCGATGTTCTCTTCGCCGAACTCGTTTTCGATGACGGCAATCTTCATGCCGTGCGCTTCGGTCAGGATGCGCTTGAGCAGCGTGGTTTTACCGCTGCCGAGAAAGCCGGTCAGGATAGTGACGGGAGTCATGAATGCAAGGTCCTGTTATGAAGCGGCACTCCCGGGCGCGCCAGCGGCCATCCGGAAATGCGTGAAAAACGCGCAAATGGGTGCGGACATAGGCTCCGCAGCACCCCAATGTCACTCACTGTACCCGAGGTGACGAAAGGGTGCCGGGAAGTGACTCAGTTGGTCGCGCCGGCGCACTGGGCGCAGGTGCCGTGAATCAGCAGCTCGACCTGTTCGCCGACAAACCCCTTGGGCAGACGCTTGAGTTCGCGCTCACTCAATTGGGGATGCTGCGGCCAATCGTCAAGACAGAAGGTTCGGTGGCAGCGTACACAGCGGAAATGACCGTGCTGCGTATGCGGGCGCGGCGCATTGGCACGCGCGGGGTCGACATGCTCGGCCATGACGAAGCGGAAGATGCGGTCGTCCCCCGCCTGCTTGATGGCCCAGCCCTGCGCGACCAGCCAGTCGAGCACGCGGTAGGCCGTGACCCGGTCGAGCGGGTCGGCGTCGGTCGCCAGGTCGGCCAGCACTTCCTGATGGGTGAGGGGCCGGCCAGCCTTGAGCAGCAACGCCAGCACACGTACACGCCCCGAGGTCACGCGGCCCGATTGCTCCTGCAAGCTCGCGCGGGCGGCTTCCAGATACGGTTGTAATTGAGTAAGGCTCATGAATCGATTTAAGCACAGCGCCGTCAGCGCTGCAACCGAGTTGCAAAAGTGGACTTTCGACGAAGGATAGCGACGAAAGCGGCCCTGTGTCGGGCATGTTAACAGGGCAACCCGAGGGCAAACCGAGGATTCCGGGGCACATTGGCCCGCATCCGGGAAATCAGGCCCCTTCCGGACTCCCATTTGCGGCAGGTGACCGGAAGTGAACGGGCAATGCGTCATACAATTGACACAAAAACCCCCTTCGTCATGTCGCTCACCGCCCTCGCCCTCGTCGTCACCGCCGCGCTCTTGCATGCCACCTGGAATTTCGTCGCCAAACGGATCGACACCCGTGAAGGCGGTGGCCCGCAGTTGGTCTTCCTCTACGCACTCGTCACGGTCGTCCTGTACACGCCGCTCGCGCTGTATTTCGTGAGCGCCACGGACATCGGCTGGCCGTCCCCGCTCGGCTGGGGCGTCATTGCGGTGAGCGCCCTGCTCCATTACGGCTACACGCTGGTCTTGCAGCGCGGTTATCGCGTGGGCGATCTGTCCGTGGTCTACCCGCTCGCGCGCGGCACCGGCCCCTTGCTCTCCTCGATCGGCGCGATCGTGCTGCTGGGGGAGCGGCCGGGCTGGCTGGCCGTCGGTGGCATCGTGCTGGTAGTCGGCGGCGTGCTGGTGATCGCCGGCGGCGAGCGACTGTTGCGGCGCGGGAGCATGCACGCGGGCGCAGGCTGGGGGGTGCTGACGGGGGCGTTCATCGCGTCATATACGCTGGCGGACGCCTACGCGATCCGCACCATGATGCTCGCGCCGCTCGTCTATTACTACCTGGAGAACGTGCTGCGGGTCGTGCTTTCGGCACCGGCGGCATTCTCGCGCCCGTCCCGTATCGCGGTGCTCTGGCAAGCCAACTGGCGCAAGATCGCGGTGATTTCCACGATTTCGCCGATTTCCTACTTCCTGATCCTGACCGCGCTCAAGTACGCGCCGGTGTCGCACGTCGCCCCGGCCCGGGAGATGTCGATGATGATCGCCGCGTTGCTCGGCGTGCGGGTGCTGGGAGAAGGCGAGGTTCGCCGGCGCGTGGGCGGCGCCGTCCTGATCGCTTTGGGTGTGGTCGGTCTGACGCTGGGCTGATGCTGAGCTGATACGCGACACACACCGAGCGAACACTTACATACGCTGCAACCAAAGCCCCTTGAGGTATTCGCCTTCCGGGAATTGCGTGAGCATCGGGTGATCCATGCCTGCCGAGAGGCGGCGCAGGATACGGGCGTCGACACCGGCATCCACGGCCGCACCGGCCACGATCTTCTGGAACAGGTCGGCATCGATGGCGCCCGAGCACGAGTACGTCAGCAACTGACCGCCCGGACGCAGCAGCTTGAAGCCCGCCATATTGATGTCCTTGTAGGCGCGCGCTGCGCGGTCGACGTGATGCGCCGACGGCGCGAACTTCGGCGGATCGAGCACGATCATGTCGAACGTGCGGCCTTCTTCGCGCAAGGCGCGCAGGGTCTTGAAGACGTCCGCATCGAGCCATTCGGCGCGGGCAGCGTCAAAGCCGTTGAGCGCCACGTTGCGTGCGCCGATGGCCAGCGCATCGCCCGAGGAGTCGATGGACAGCACGCTCTGTGCGCCCCCCGCCAGCGCCGCCAGCGAGAACCCGCCGGTATAGCAGAAGCAGTTGAGCACGTCGCGGCCCTTGGCCTGCTGCTGCACGAGACGACGGTTATCGCGCTGGTCGACGTAGAAGCCCGTCTTGTGACCGTTGCGCACGTCGACGTAATACTTCACCCCGTTCTCATGCGTGGTGAGTGATTCCGGTGCCTCGGGCGGTTCGTCGCCGGCCAGCACACCGGTAAGGCTCGGCAGGCCTTCGCGCTCGCGCACGGCGGCGTCGGAGCGTTCATAGACGTTCGGGCAGCCGGTCGCGCCGACCAGCGCTTTCGTGATGGCTTCCTTCCAGGCTTCCACGCCCGCCGCCATGAACTGGCAGACGAGCTGATCGGTGACGGGCTGGCCCGGCGCGGACTGATAACGGTCGACGATCAGCCCCGGCAGACCGTCGGCCTCACCGAAGATCAGACGCGTCGCGCCCGTGTCGTGCACCATCTCTTCGCGATACGCGAGCGCTGCCGACACACGGCGCTTGAAGAACGCGTGATCGACCGGCTCGTTTTCGTTGAACGTCCAGACGCGGGCGCGAATGGCCGACACCGGGCTGAACGCGGCGCGCGCGAGGAAGCGGCCGTCGGCGGCACGCACCACGACCGTCGCACCGGATGCCGGGTTGCCGTCCACACGCGCCACGGCGGTGGCGTAGATCCAGGGATGGCGGCGCAGCAAGGACTTTTCTTTGCCGGGCTTGAGGGTCAAGGTATTCATGCGGGACGGACCAACGGTTGCATTCGGGGTGAGGGCAAGTCTCGCGTCGCGAGGAGCGCCTGAGCGTTACGCGCAGCGTGTCCGGGTCGGCGCCTGGGGCAACCGGCTGGGGAGACCCACTGCGACAGCTTTCAGGACAGCGTTCGGGACTTGCGGGGAAGGACGCGATTCTACACCGACTCCGGTCCCGGCAGCCCGCTCAGGTCTTCTTGCGCGAGCGCGGGTGCGCCTGATCGTAGACTTTCGCCAGATGCTGGAAGTCGAGCTTCGTGTAGATCTGCGTCGTCGAGATGTTGCTGTGACCGAGCATCTCCTGCACCGCGCGCAGATCGCCCGACGACTGAAGCACGTGCGTGGCGAACGAGTGCCGCAGCATGTGCGGATGGACGTGCGTCGGCAGCCCGGCGGCAAGCGCGTGACGCTCCAGCCCCTGCTGCACGGCCCGTCCCCCGATACGCTTGCCGCGCGCCGAGAGAAACAGCGCGTGGGGCTCGGTCGTCGCCAGCGGCGCACGCATCTCCAGCCACTCGGCCAGCGCCTGCACCGCCTTCTCGCCCACGGGCACGCGACGCCGCTTGTTGCCCTTACCCGTCACGACGACCTCGCGCTCGGCGAGATCCAGCCAGCTTGCCGACCGGTAGCCGTCCGCCTCGACATACCGATGGTCGAGTCCCGTCAGTTCGGACAGACGCAAGCCGGACGAATACAGCAGCTCGAACATCGCCCGGTTGCGGACCGCCTCGGCAGACGTGCCCGTCGCAAACTCGACGAGCGCCGACGCCTGATCGGGCGAGAGCGCCTTGGGTAACGGTTTGGGTTGTTTCGGCGCGCGCACGCCCTCGACAGGGTTGGCGGCCAGCGTCGTGCGTTGTGCGAGCCAGGCGAAGTAACCGCGCCAGGCAGAGAGCTTGCGGGCAATCGACCGCCCGACCAGCCCCTCGGCGTGCAGCTTCATGACGAAGCGGCGAATGTCGCCGTGTTGCAGCGATTCGAGCGCACGACCACTCGCCAGACGCTGCAATTGCCGCAGGTCGCGCGTGTAGTTTTCCAGCGTGAGCGCAGCGAGCTTGCGCTCGCTGGCGAGAGATGTGAGGTAGGTGCGGATGCCCGGTTCGAGCGGCGTGGCGTCGTCGGTGCCAACGGTAGCATCGCGATCGTCCGTCCCGGTCGGGGTATCGGATGAGACCGAAGGCACCGAAGCACCCCTGACGTTGCGCCCGGCCCGGCGTCCGGAGGACATCAGTCGTCGGCGCGCAGCTTGCCCAGGGCGGCCCCGGCCAGCTCGCCGATTTGCGTGAGGAAATCGGTCGCCATGCCTTCGTGGAAGCGTCGGGCGTCGTCCGAACCCATCACCAGCAGGCCGAAGACCGGCCCGTCGGTCACTTGCGGGTCGCGCAACGCGAGCAATGCCACCGAGGCGGGATCGCTCGGCGCGCCCAGCCACGTCACGGCTTCGAAACCGGTATTGGCGCCGCAATACGGCGTTGCGAGGCTCGATGCGAAGATCTTCACCTCTTCGCTGACACTGCGGGCGAACTCGGCCGGTTGATACGGCGCGGCCACGTTCCACAGGCGCACGGCGGCAAACGGCACGTTGAAGACGTCGCGCAGGCCACGGGCAATCGCATCGGGCAGCGCATGCGGATCACGCTCGCCGAGCAGACCGAGAGTCCAGCGGTGCAATTTGCCCGAGATATCGTCGTTTTCATGGCCATAGCGCATCAATTCGGCCAGGCGCCGCTCGATCTGCTTGGTCTTCTCCCGCTGCATCTCGATCTGACGCTCCTGCAACGACACCGCCCGCTGGCCGTGCGGGCTGGTGAGCCGCACGCCGGCCAGCAATTCGGCGTGGCGCTCGAAGAAGTCGGGATGCGCGATCAGGTATTCCGCAATATCTCGGTCGTTCATGAATGTCCGTCTGCTGTTCGTCAACTGCCGCCGGCCGCCCCTCGAACACAAGGAGCGCCTGCGGCCGCCTGGGTCGCTAAATCAGAATCCGTCTGTAACCTAAGCCCTGCGCCTCATGACCTTCCGGGGCGCGCAGGCCGTTGCGCTGCGTCCTGCTGCCGTCTCAGACTTCGATCGTGCCTTCGAAGACCGTGGCAGCCGGCCCTGTCATGATGACCGGACCGCTTGCGCCGTCCCAGTCGATGGTGAGCGTGCCACCGTGCGTCTCGATGGCGACGGGCGCCTTGAGCAAGCCGCGACGGATGCCCGCGACCGCTGCCGCACAAGCCCCGGTGCCGCAGGCGAGCGTTTCGCCGGCGCCGCGCTCGTACACGCGCAAACGCGCCTCGTGCTGGCTCACCACTTGCAGGAATCCGGCGTTCACACGGCGCGGGAAGCGGGGGTGACGCTCGACGAGCGGCCCGTCCGTCTCGACCGGCGCGGTATCGACGTTCTCGACGACCTGCACGGCGTGTGGGTTGCCCATCGACACGACGGAAATCCACGTGGTCTTGCCGCCCACGTCGAGCGGCCAGAGCGTGTCGTCGCCCTCGCGGCGGCCTTCGAGCCCGGTGGCATCGAACGGCACGTCGGACGGCGTGAGAATCGGTGCGCCCATATCCACGTCCGATCTACCGTCTTCGCGCATCGTGAGCGTGATCACGCCCTGCTGCACCTCGACACGCACCGTCTGCTTGTCAGTCAGGCCAGTGTCGCGCACGAACTTGACGAAGCAGCGCGCACCGTTGCCGCAATGCTCGACCTCGCCGCCGTCGGCGTTGAAGATGCGGTAGCGGAAGTCCACGCCCGGCAGCGTCGCACGTTCGACGAGCAAAAGCTGGTCCGCGCCGACGCCAAAATGACGGTCGGCGAGCGCACGCCACTGTTCCGGCGTGAAATCGATGGTCTGCGAGATGCCGTCGATCACGACGAAGTCGTTCCCGGCGCCTTGCATCTTGGTGAATTTGAGCTTCATGCCGCTATTGTAGTGGAGAAGGTCGACGCGCATCCGGTGCCGGTCAATAGACGCCCGGTTCGCCCTCGGGGCGCGTCTTGAAGCGCTTGTGAACCCAGTAATACTGTTCCGGCATCTTGAGAATCTGTTCTTCGAGGAACGCGTTCATGCGACGGGCGTCTGCATCCGGGTCACCGCTCGGATAGTTCTCCCAGATCGGGAACACCTTGAGCCGGTAGCCCTTGAAATTCGGCAGCACCTCGCCGATGAACGGCAGAATCTGGGCGCGGCCGACTTCGGCCAGCCGCGAAACCGACGTCAGCGTGCAGGTTTGCACGCCAAAAAACGGCACGAACGTGGAGTTTCGCGCGCCGTAGTCCATGTCGGCGGCCAGCATGACGGGTTTTTTCTTGCGGAACATGCGCAACACGTCACGGGCGCTGTCGCCACGCGGGATCATCTCGGCGTCGAAGCGGCCGCGCTGCTCACGGGCCATGGCATCGAACGCCGGGTTGGACATCGGGGTGTACAGCGACGCGCAAGGCCGATGCAGCGAGTAATTGATGAAGACGGACGCCGCTTCGATGCCCACGAAATGGAAGCCCAACAGAATGGTCGGCGGCATATCCGGCGCGCGCAGGTCCACGGCGGAGTCGAGTTCGATGAGCCGCTCCAGCTTCTTGCCGCTGCCAAACCACTGAAAGCTGCGCTCGGCATAGCTCCGGATCGCATGGACGAAGGACGCCCGGGCGACGCGCTCGCGGGTAGCGTCGTCCCAGTGGGGGAAACACAGGCGCAGATTGGTGTGCACCACCCGCTTCCGGGAGCTGGGAATCGAGTACAGCACATGGCCGATCCCCGCGCCAAAACGGGCGACCCAGCTATAGGGCAGCAGGTTGAGTCCGCGCAGCAGACCCACGCTGAGGTAGTACCCGAGCGATTTCTTGGGAGTGGTTGACATGTCGCAAGCAGGATTTCTTCAGGGGCGTATAATAAGCGACATCGCCGAGTTAACTGACAACTTGCGGGGCGATTCGAATGGGCAACCCGACTGAGGCAGCGCATTCGACCAATTTTCCGCTAAAGCGTCGCCGCTTCCCCTCCGATGACGGCAACGTGAGTCGCCAAATATCGTTAGAGGAGCCAGAAGTGGCGAACGACTATCTCTTTACCTCCGAATCCGTCTCCGAAGGTCACCCGGACAAAGTTGCCGACCAGATCTCGGATGCCGTTCTCGACGCTATCCTGACGCAAGACAAGTACGCGCGCGTTGCTGCGGAAACGCTTTGCAACACGGGCCTCGTCGTGCTCGCAGGTGAAATCACCACGACCGCCACGGTCGACTATCAGCAAGTCGCACGCGAAACGATCCGTCGCATCGGTTACGACAACACCGACTACGGTATCGACTACAAGGGTTGCGCCGTGCTGGTGGCGTACGACCGCCAGTCGCCGGACATCGCGCAGGGTGTGGACCGTGCGCATGACGACAACCTCGATCAGGGCGCCGGCGACCAGGGCCTGATGTTCGGCTACGCGTGCGATGAAACGCCGGAACTCATGCCGCTGCCGATCTACCTGTCGCACCGTCTGGTCGAGCGCCAGTCGCAAGTGCGCCGCGACGGTCGTCTGCCCTGGCTGCGTCCGGATGCCAAGTCGCAGGTCACCATCAAGTACGAAAACGGTCGTCCGCACAGCATCGACACCGTGGTGCTCTCGACGCAACACGCGCCGGACATCGGTCTGGAAGCGCTGCGCGAAGCCGTCATCGAAGAAGTCATCAAGCCGGTGCTGCCGGCCGAACTGATCAAGGGCGACATCAAGTTCCTGGTGAACCCGACCGGCCGTTTCGTGATCGGTGGCCCGCAGGGCGACGCCGGCCTCACGGGCCGCAAGATCATCGTCGACACGTACGGCGGTGCCGCACCGCACGGCGGCGGCGCGTTCTCGGGCAAGGATCCGTCGAAGGTCGACCGCTCGGCAGCTTACGCCGGCCGTTACGTCGCGAAGAACATCGTGGCCGCCGGTCTGGCCTCGAAGTGCGTGATCCAGGTCTCGTACGCCATCGGCGTGGCACGTCCGACGTCGGTCATGGTCAACACGTTCGGCACGGGCAAGATCAGCGATCAGCGCATCGCCGAGCTGGTCGAGAAGCATTTCGACCTGCGTCCGAAGGGCATCATCCAGATGCTCGACCTGCTGCGTCCGATCTATGAGAAGACCGCTGCTTACGGCCACTTCGGCCGCGAAGAGCCGGAATTCTCGTGGGAAGCCACCGATCGCGCCGACGCCCTGCTGGCCGACGCCGGTCTGCGCGCCGTGGCCTGATACCGCGCCAAGGCACGCCGCATCACGTCTGAAGCCGGTGTGAACCGGCCTCAGACAAACAAAACCCCCGTCCGGGTCGAACCGGCGGGGGTTTTGTTTTTGAGGGCGCCTCAGTGCGCGGCTGACGAATCCGGCGATCAGCGAATCAACTGCCGGATCATGGCGGCGAACACTTTGCCGTACGGCGGGTTGAGCAGCCCCGCGCCGTTCCATCGCGCCTGACGGAAGATCGGCTTCTCCTTGGAGAACGTGCGGAACCCCGCCTCGCCGTGGTACCCGCCCATGCCCGACGGCCCCACGCCGCCGAACGGCAACGAGTGCTCGGCCACATGCAGCAGCGTGTCGTTGATGGTGACGCCGCCCGAAATCGTGCCGTCGACCACGTGGTCGATACGGGTATTGTCGGTATCGAAGACGTACAACGCGAGCGGTCGCGGACGCTCGTTCACGTACGCAATCGCCGCGTCCAGATCGTCATACGGCACCACGGGCAATAACGGGCCGAAGATCTCTTCGCGCATCACGCGCATGCCGTCGTGCACCCCCGTCAGCACGACCGGCGGCAGACGTCGGCGTGCGGCCTCCGCCGGCGTGTCGAACAGCGCATGCGACGTCGCGCCCTGCGCCGCTGCTTCGTTCGCCAGCCCCGACAACCGCTCGAAGTGACGCGCCGAGACGATGCTCGTGTACTGCGGGTTATGGACCGCATCAGGATACATGCGGGCGGCCACCTGCCGTGCCGTCGTCACGAACGTGTCGAGCTTCTCGCGCGGCACGAGCACGTAGTCAGGGGCCACGCACGTCTGCCCGGCGTTGAGGAGCTTGCCGAGCATGATGCGCTCCACGGCGTGCTCCCAACGCGCACCGGGCCCGATGATGGCGGGCGACTTGCCGCCAAGCTCAAGCGTGACCGGCGTGAGATGCTCGCTCGCCGCGCGCATGACGTGATGGCCGATAGACGTCGCCCCCGTGAACAGCAGATGGTCGAACGCGAGCGTCGAAAAGGCGCGCGCGACCTGCGCATCGCCGGTGACGACCGTCACCCACTCCGGCGGGAACGTTTGCGCGATGGCCGACGCGAAGACTTCCGCGAATCGCGGCGTGACTTCGGACACCTTGATCATCACGCGATTGCCCGCTGCCAACGCATCGGTAAGCGGTCCGACGGCGAGAAACAGTGGGTAGTTCCACGGCACGATCACGCCCACGACGCCCAACGGCTGCGGCACCACCGAACGCCGCGCGGGCAGCAGCCAGAGATTCGCCCAGCCCTGCGAACCACGCATCCAGCGACGCGTATGCGACAGCGCATGCTTCAGGTTGCCGAGCGACGGAAACAGTTCGAGCATGTCGGTTTCCTGCGCTGAGCGCCCGTTGAAATCGGCGTCGATGGCATTCGCGAACGGCTCGCGATACTTGTGCAACATCGCTTGCAGCGCCGTCAGGTGACGCTTGCGCGTCGACCAGTCGACGTGCGGTGCGGCGTCATGTGCGCGACGCATCGCGTCGAAGCGTGGCAACAGCAGCGCACGCGCCATGTCGTCGTCCTGCGACGTATGCAACGCCTGCGCGGCATGAAGCCCGTCGTGAAGTCCGTGATTGAGCTCGTTGTGAAGCCCGCCCGGCTCGTCCTTGTGTCCCATGCCGTTCTCCTCCCTGCAAGCCCCGGTGCGTGAATGCACCGGCGGTCGCCGTCGATATGTTGTCGTTATGAAAAGTGCATCATGCAGACGTTATGCGCACGTCATGCACGCGTGGCGTGCGCAGTGTTTGTGCGTCAGGCCCTGCCCCTCACGCGAGAAATGCTCTGTCGAGCCATGCGCGCTGCACACCGGTGGCGAGCGTCTGCGGCATCACGCCGTACACGCGTCCCCCCGCATTCGAAAACCGGCTCTCGATGAACCCGTGAGCCAGTTCGGACGGTGCGTGTTCCAGCAGCAACGCCGCCTGCGCAAGCAACACGATCTGTTGCGCGATCGCGCGCGCACGCACCGCATGCGTCGCCGGGTCCTCGGCGAGCCAGCCGTGTAACTGCGCCAGCGCTGCGCGCAACGTCGCATGCGACGCGGTGCGCTCGGTCAGCCACTGGAACCAGCTTTGCGCGACGTCCGGCTCTCGACTGATGGCGCGCAGCACGTCGAGGCACATCACGTTGCCGGAACCCTCCCAGATCGAATTCACGGGCGCCTCGCGATATAACCGCGCGAGCGGCCCCGTCTCGACGTAGCCGTTGCCGCCCCACACTTCCATGCATTCCCCGGCAAACTCCAGGGCGCGCTTGCACACCCAGAACTTCGCTGCGGGCAACACGATCCGTCGCCATGCGCGTTGCACCGGTGTGTCGTCATCGACAGCACTTGCGTCGAAGGCCTGCGCGAGCCGCATCGCCAGCCACGTCGCGGCTTCCGACTCCAGCGCGAGATCCGCGAGCACCGTCGTCATCAGATCCTGATCGACGAGCTTCGCGCCGAACGCCGTGCGATGCCGCGCATGATGAATCGCCTGCACGACGCCCGTGCGCATCATCGCCGCACTGCCGATCACGCAGTCGAGTCGCGTGTACGTCGCCATCTCGATGATCGTTGGCACGCCGCGTCCCGGTGCGCCCACACGCGTGCCGTATGCCCCTTGAAACTCGACTTCGCTGCTGGCGTTGGAACGATTGCCGAGCTTGTCCTTGAGACGCTGCACCTGCACCGCGTTCTTGCGTCCGTCGGGGGCATAGCGCGGCACGAAGAAGCAGGACAGCGCATCGCTGTCGCTCTCGCGCGCGAGCACCAGATGCGCGTCGCACTGTGGCGCGGAGAAGAACCACTTATGACCGACGAGCGAGAACGTGCCGTCCCCGCCATCGGTCGCGGTCGTGGTGTTCGTGCGCACGTCCGAGCCGCCCTGCTTTTCCGTCATCCCCATGCCGATGAGGATGGCGTGCTTCTGCGCGAGCGGCACATCGCGCGGATCGTGTTGCGGTGCGAGCAGCTTGTCCTTGATCGTGGGGAAAAGCGACGCTTCCTTGGCGAGCACGGGAATGCTCGCGAACGTCATCGTCGTGGGGCACAACGCACCGGCCTCGTTCTGCGCATGCAAAAAGTACGATGCCGTACGCGCGGCGAACGCCCCGCCGCGCGGATGCGCCCATGGCAGCGATTGCAGTTGTGCACCGCGCAAAAGCGCCATGAGCGAATGCCATGCGGGGTGAAACTCGACACGGTCGACGCGATTGCCTCGCGAATCGAAGGATTGCAGCTCGGGTTCATGACGATTGGCGTCCTGCGCCCATTGCTGCACTTCCGCCTCGCCCAGACGCGCGCCCTGCCGATGCAACGTCTTCGCATGCCAGTCGGCATCGAACGCGGCGACGGCAGCCTGCAAGGCGGCGTCGGTCGCGTAGAGGTTGTAATCCGTGAGCGGCGGCACCTGATTGGTGACGTCGTGCGTCTGCCAGGCTTCGGTCATCCGTGTCTCCGTGTTCTTGTCCGGTCGCCCGCTGGGCACGCATCTGCCGTCATGGGTACCGGCTGTCCACCGGTCGGGTAACGTCACGATGCCAAGCATGGGACGGTTACCTAAAGGCGATCATTTCATCATAGCGCCCACGTCCGCGAAGTCATCCAAATTAGAGGAATGCTTCACTTCACCCCCGAACGCGGGCAATGTCTGCCTACAATGAGTGCCGCTGCAAAGTCACTGCCACCGACACCCTTCGGGACACAACGAAGTCGGGGCGTGCACAAAGAAGGATAAGAACGAGACATCGGCATCGCCAAGAACGACAAGCCGAAACAGCTGACGCAGCGGACGCATTCGAAAACACCGCAACATCACAGTGAATGCAGTGCCATCCAAGGGAGGATGACAGCATGGACTATGACTACGTCATTGTCGGCGGCGGTTCGGCCGGTTGCGCGCTCGCCGCGCGTCTGGCCGACGGCTTGCCGGGCAGCACGATTGCGCTCATCGAAGCCGGTCCGCCGGACAACAGCTTTCTGGTGCGCCTGCCGCTCGGTCTTGCCGCCCTGGTGCCGTTCGCGTCGCGCCGCAACTACGGCTATCGCACTGTGCCGCAAGCGGGCCTTGGCGGACGTCAGGGCTATCAGCCACGCGGACGCGGACTCGGCGGCTCCAGTTCGATCAACGCGATGATCTACACACGCGGACATCCCGACGATTACAACGACTGGGCACAGGCCGGTTGTACCGGCTGGGGATGGGACGACGTGCTGCCCTACTTCCGTCGCAACGAAAACAACGAACGCGGTGCGAACGCGTGGCATGGCACGGGCGGGCCACTCAACGTGGCGGATCTGCGCACCGTCAATCCGTTCTCGCAGCACTATGTCGACGCTGCGCGCGAAGCCGGATTTCCGGTCACCGACGATTTCAACGGCGAGCATTACGAAGGCGCGGGCGTCTATCAGGTGACGCAGAAAGACGGCCAGCGATGGAACGCCGCACGCGCTTATCTGCACGGCAAGTCGCGCCCGAATCTGCATGTGATCACCGACGCGCTCGTGCAGCGCATCGTCTTCGACGGCAAGCGTGCGACGGGCATCAAGCTGCAACGTCAGGGCGCGCTTCAAACCATCCGCGCACGTGCAGAAATCGTGCTGAGCGCCGGCGCTTTCAACTCGCCGCAGTTGTTGATGTGCTCGGGCATCGGCCCGGCCGAACAACTGCGCGCGCACGGTCTGGAAGTGCGTGTCGATGCACCGGGCGTTGGCGAAAACTTGCAGGACCACATCGACTTCATCATCAACAAGTACGTCGCCCAGCGCGACCTCGTCGGCTACACACCGGCGGGGTTGTGGCATCTGCTCATGCAGGGGATCGACTATCTGCGCGACCGGCGCGGGCTGTTCGCGAGCAATGTAGCCGAGGCCGGCGGGTTCCTGAAGAGCGATCCGTCACTCGCACGACCGGACTTGCAGATGCACTTTCTCGTGGGCATTTGCGACAACCACAACCGACGTCTGCATCTGCGACGTGGCCTCTCGTTGCACGCCTGCGTGCTGCGCCCCAAGAGCCGGGGACGTGTCACGCTCGCGTCGTCCGACATGCGCGATGCGCCGCTCATCGACCCCGCATTCCTGCAAGCGCAAGCGGATGTCGACACCTTGCTGCGCGGCGCGCGCGTGATACGGCGCATACTCGCCGCGCCGTCGCTCGCAAAGTTCGGCGGACACGAGTTGCACAGTCGCGGGATCGAATCGGATGAAGCGCTCACAGCGTTGATCCGGGCGCGCGCCGACACCATCTACCATCCGGTGGGCACTTGCCGGATGGGCAGCGATGCGGCATCGGTGGTGGATCCGGAACTGCGCGTGCGGGGTGTCGAGGGACTGCGTGTGGTGGATGCATCGATCATGCCGACGCTCATCGGCGGCAACACCAATGCGCCATCGATGATGATCGGTGAGAAGGCCGCGGATCTGATGCTGGCGAGCGCTTCTGCATCGTCGGCTTCCCTGTCCTCCTCGTCGATGACGCCCGGGACCGGGGCACGTGCCGATGACGAGCATCGGGCAGAGGCGCCGCTAACGGAAGCGCGAGCGCAATCCTCCGCCGAACCGAGTCTCTCAGCCGCGCGTGCGCAACCACAGGTCTAGGAACGGCTCGCCCCACAACAAACTCGCCAGCGCCCCCAGCACCAGCCAGGGACCGAACGGCAGCGGCTCGCGCAACGCGCGGCCGCGCACCATGCCGAAGATGGCGAAGGCGAGCGTCGCGGCCACGGCACCGAAGGCCAGCATCAGCGGCACCCCGATCCATCCGAGCCATGCCCCGCACGCGGCGACGAGCTTGGCGTCGCCACCGCCGAGGCCATCGTGCTGCGTGAGTGCGCGGTACACCACCGCAATCGTCCACATCACGCCGTATCCCAGCGCTGCGCCGAGCACCGCCTCGTCGACAGGCAACGTGACCTGCATCACGCTGCACAGCAGACCGCTCCACAGCAGCGGCAGCGTCAGCCAGTCCGGCAGCAGCCGGGTGTCCATGTCGATGAGCGCCAGCGCGAGCACCGTCGCACCGAAGCCGCACCACGCGAGCATGGGCACGTACTGGTGTGTGGGTACGAATATCCACGCGATGGCGGCGAACACCACACCCACGACCATCTCGACGAGCGGATAGCGCATGGAGATGCCCGTGCCACAGGCGGCACATCGACCGCGCAACCACAGATAGCTGAAGACCGGGAGATTGTGATGGGCAGCGATACGCGCCTCGCATTGCGGACAACGCGACGGCGGCCATGCGAGGTTGAAGACCGGAGTGACCGGCGGCATCTGCCCCGACCATGCCGCGACCTCGTGCGCCCACTGCGTTTCGAGCATGCGCGGCAGACGATAGACGACCACGTTGAGAAAGCTGCCGACGAACAACCCGAACACAGCCATCGCTGCCGCCACGGCCTCGCGCGGCAAGGCACGAAACTCCATCCACAGAAAATCGACGAGCGCGGTCATCGTCAGAACATCGACTGTGCGTACTCACCGGCAGCGTGACCGATTTGCAGCATGCCGCCGACGGTGAAGATGATCGTCAGGCCAACCATCGCGAGCAGCACCGAGCGCAGCGTCGCGGAGCGTGTCTTGATGCGCTCTGCGACTTCTTCGATCGTCATCAACCCGATCTTGCGAATGCCGGCGTCGAAGTTGGTGCGTCCGGAATACTCGACGAGACGATCGAACACCTCCTCGTTGAAGATGCCCGTATCCATCGCCTTGATCATGCTGCGCTCGCTTTTGAGCGACGCACGCATGCGCAGCAGATGCCATCGCAGCCACGGCGACGCGCGCTCGAGCAACAGCGAGACGGCGTCGAACACGGACGTCTTCGCGCTCGTGAGCGCCGCCAGCGCGACGAGAAATTCCCCCGCACGCACGTCGCGATACACCGCGTACGGACCGAAGTTATCGAGACGGCGACGCATCGGCCCCGTCCACCGGCTGAACGACAGCGACATCATGACGACGAGCGCGACCGGCACGCCGTAGAGAAACGGCCACCAGCTCGCGACGAACCCGGACATCACGTAAAGCCCTGCGCCGACGAGCGGGAATTTCTCGGGCGGCATGATCTCCGTCATGATCGGCATCATGCCGTACGCCACGCCGAGCTGAATCGCCGCGAGCAGCACGGACATGAAGATCGGCAACGCCACCGCACCGGCGATGGCCGCGCGGGTTTGCTGCTGGAGCGTGACCACGCGCGCGAGAAAACGCAGCGTGCCGGGCAGATCGCCCTTCTCGCCGGCGGCGATCACGACGAGGTCTTCCTCGGGAATCGTGCCCGCCCACGACTTTTGCAGATTCTTCGAACTCGCGCGGTCACGCCATACGGCGTAGAGCGGCGCCATCGGATTGCGACGCTCCTTGGCGCGGGCATAGCGTCGCGAGAACAGTTCGAACGGATTGGCGCCGTCTTCGATGGCGTCGGCGAAGTCGCTGTAGAACTTGGCGCGGGTCTTGCGAAACCGGCGCTTGGCTTTCGTCAATCCGGGATAGGGGTCACGCGCGGGAGAGAGTTTGGCGAGCAGGCGGTTGGCAGCTTCGATCATGGCAGTGGGTGCAGAACGTCAGGCGGGCATCAGTGCAACGTCACACGCTGGCGAGACGCCGCTGGGAAGGTGCGACGAGCGACGTCGTCTGACGGAAATGAAATTTTTTGAGCTTGCAGAACGCGGCTTCGACGTCGTGCGGATCGACCAGGCCTTGCGACATCTTGAACATCGCGTGCTCCATCGCGGATTTGCCGGTCATGTGAGGACTGGTCAGGTCGCCGTCATGGCATGCGCGCCAATGACGTTCGGCTTCCCAGTAATGCCCTTCGCGCAGCAAGTCGAGCAGCTCGTCGGTCAGCTCGCACACCTCCGCCACGACGGTCTGCCCACCGGTGCCGCGCCCGCGACACCGCTCGCAGCCGGGGCCTTCGACACAGACCCTGGACGTATCGATACCGAGCGTGCCGATCACCGACAGCGTGGCCGCGTCGAGCGCCTCGGGGGCGGGACGCTTGCAATGCGCGCACAGCACCGGCAGCAGCTTCTGATAGACGATGGCCGTCAGAAAGTTCGGCGAAGTGACGGCGGCGAGCGGCATGCCGATCTCCTCGCTGACCAGACGCGTCACGATACCGAACGCGCTCGACGCGTGCACCGTCGACAGCACCTGATGACCCGTCTCCGTCATCGATTTGGCAAACGAACCGGTCTCCGCATCGCGAATCTCCCCGGGCATCAGCTTGTCCGGATCGCCCCGCAACAGCACCTTGGCGGCGGCGCCGAACGGCGAGTCGCTGGGTCCGTCCTCCGCACGGCGCTGAATCGGAATCTGCGTCATGTGGGGCTGGATGTATTCGACCGGATCCTCGATGGAGAAGAATTTCTTGCCCGAATCGCGCTCGTAGGTCATCAGCGTGCGCAACGTCGTCGACTTGCCGGAGCCGGTCTCGCCTGCGATGATCGTGAGCCCCGGGCTGCGATGCACGGCGTCTTCGAGAATCTCGACCTGATCGTCGGAGTAACCGAGCTGCGTGAGCGTTAGCACGTCACCATCCGTCGCTTCGTTGATCAGCAGACGCAGCACGACATCCACACCGCGATTCTCCTTCACGCTCTGGAAACGCAACTGATACTTGCGCTGGCGAAGCGTAAGCGGGATCGAGCAACTTTGATGCTGTGCTTCGTCGAAGTGGTTATGGCTGCGGCTACTCGGATCGGCACGTGAGTTATAAGCCGCAGACACGGCATCGAGCATGGCGTGATAGTCGCGCGCGAGACGATCGCTGTCCGCCGTCATGCGCAACTTGCCGTGAATACGCATGCGCACCTGCACCTGACGCCCTTCACGAAACTCGAAGTGGATGTCCGATGCCCCCGCCTCGATCGCGCGCTCGATGATCAGATCGAAATTGCGATACGCCCCGGTGCGTTGTTCGCCGGACCGATCGCTGTCGTCGCCCTGCTGTTGCAGACGCGACTGCATCAGTAGAATCTCCTCGGTCGTGCCCACGTAGATGCCTTCGAGATCAAGACGATGCTTTGCCCGCACCGCGCGGTCGAAGCGATCGAGCAAGTCCGAGCCTTGCGTGCGCACGAACGTGTTGTGTTCGAGCAGCACCAGGTAGAGACGCGGCTTCATGGCGACCAGCACGAGCGAGCCGTGCTCCGCACCGGCCAGCGTGATGCCCAGGTCCTGGCGCCAGCCGAGGGTCTGAATGTCCGATTCGCGCAGATCGGCGATGGGATGCACCACGGCACGTGTTCTGGCGCGATGCCCGAAGCGCGCCAGAACGGCGCGAAACCGCTCGGTAACGTTCGCCATGAGATGCCCTCGGCATACGCTGACTCGTTTGCGTAGCGGACGATGGCGCAATCCCGAAGGCATTGGGCAACAACAGCCGCTTGCGCTTCGCCCCTTGTTGAAGGTCGACGAAATCGTCCCCGATGTCGACGACCTTCCACTCGCCGACGTTGTCGCCCCGGGTCACGTTGCGTCCGAAGCGGCCGTCGACGCGCAGATAGGCCACCGTCGCGTTTTCCACGCCGTAGATGAACAGCAGCTCAGGCGGCTCGCCGGTCGGCAGAGGCTTCGTGTCGGCACGCCCGCGTGCGTTGCCCGCACCCGCGGCTTTGGACTCGGCCTGCTTTGCGTCCTGCGCTTCCTGCGACGCCTTGAGATGGGCGCGGGCAAAGGCGTCGATCGTCTCCTCTGCGTGCGCCGTTGCCGGAATCAATGCCGCCATCGTCAACACGGCACGGCGGACAAACTTAATGAACATAGTAGGTTCCTTGTGCAGAGAAGACGGGCTTGCCGTCGTCCACCACGATCTTCAACTCGCCCAGCGACATGTTGCCCGCACGCATCATCAAGCCCGCGACGGAGTCGTAGAACGCCAGATGCCCCGCCATCTTCCATTCGCCTTTCGAGATCGGCAGCGGTACGTCGGGGCGCGTGGCCACGCCCGGCGGCACGGGCACCAGCGGCGTGGGCATCGTCAGCGCGATGTCCATGCCGTAGTCGCCGAGCGCTTGCAGACGGGCGCCGGCCGTGCGCAGAAATTGATTGCGTGGGATGGGAGTTACGCGAGCATCGCCGTCGTCTTCGATCGCCTCCGAGGCATCGTGCGGGGATGTCGCGCCGACCGATGCAGCCACCGTGCGGGCCGACGTCGCGTCATCTTCGGGTAACGTGACGACCTCCCTCGCGTGATCGAGGTCGACGATCTGCGCCGCGGGACGCTGAGAGAGCAGCAGATCGAAGGTGCCGCCCTCGCGACGCCGCCATTCGATCTCGCAGCGCCGCGCCTTGCAGTCGATGCTCGCCGGACGCCAACCGCCCGCGTTCGCCGGCAGACGCGTAATCGTGCGTTGCAGATGCCGCGCATACGACGCGCCCGTCGAGAACGATTCCGCCGCTAGCGCGCGCTTGAGCGCCGCCTTGTAGGCATCGACGGGATCGACGCGATTCGCAGCGGCGAGCTTCTCGCGCTGCATGTCCTCGTACCACGTCCATCCCCAATACCCCGCGCCGCCAACCACGACCAGCATCGCCATCAGCGCGGCGACGATCTTCATCTGGCGCGCGGGTATTCCGGGTAATCCGCTGCGCACCGGCTTCAACCGCGCCTGCGCCACCCCCTCGCGCAGCGCCGCAGCGGCGATATCGTCGAGCGTGAGAACGACGTCCGCGTGCGGCAGGTCCATGCGCATCACCCCGGCCACCTTCACCGGTCCGCCGACCTCCGCCGTCCATTGCTCCAGACGTTGCTTCAACGCCGACGCAGGCAGTTCCAGATCGAGTTCGGGACGGTGATCGCGCAATGTCACGAACAGCGCTCTGGCGGGATCGTCCGGATCGGGATGGATGAACGCGACGTTCGGCGCGTCGACGAGCGAACCGAGCACGGCGGCCAGTGCGTACCCGTGGGTGGCGTCTGCGGCGTCGGCCTCGGACAACGCGATCAGTCCGACGGTACGCGTGCCCGCGCCGTCGTCCGTCACCGCGAAGTGAGAGGCGTCGCGGCTGCGGGCAAGACTGCGAATCTCGGCCATCTCCTTCTCGAGGCCGATCAACGTCTCCCACTGCGCGCCGACAACGAGGTGATTGGACAGTGCGCGTGCCATGTCACACGCCCTCGGTCAGTTCCGGCGAGATCAGGATCACGACTTCGTTGACGTGCTGATTCGCCTCCTTCGTACCGCCTTCGTAGTTGAAGATACCGTCGCGCTCGGTGTTGTCGTCCTTGCGACGAAAGCCGCTCAGCACCAGCGTGTCGCCCGACTTCAGCGAAGCGCGCTGCATCGTCTGGACCGACGCCGTAATGGGCAACTGCATGAACGTGCCCGCCCCGAAGCCGCCATCGCCACCGCCACCGTGCTCGCCATCTTTGCCGCCGACCTCGAAACTCGCCCCCTTGCCGTCGACGTCCGCCTTGAAGTCCGGCCCGCCGCTGCCTCTGCCCGAATCGCTGCCGCTGGGCGCTTCCTTGCCGGTGCGCAGGTTGATCTTGTCGAGCTTCTTTAGGTCGGACATGTCGATCTGCACCTGCAACATCACGCTGCGGTTGTCCATCAGCGTGGGCAGCAGATTCATCACGAAACCCGTGGTCAGCACCGACTGCTCCGCCGTCACCACGGTCTGCCCGCCGTAGTTGCCCGGCGTCATCTTGGTCTGCGCGATGAAACCGCGATTCTGCGTGACGGCGACCGGTGCGGGCTGGTTGTTCAGCGTGACGACCGTGGTATCGATCACCGTGCTCACCCGCCCCTGCTTGCTGAGCGCCTTGATGAACGCAGCAGAACCAGCGAGTCGACCGTTGGGAATCTTGCTGACGCTCAGGCCGCCCTTGCGCGCCATGAGGGCGCCGCCCATCGCCGGGCCGCTCAGCCCGGCGACGAAACCGCTCGCCGAGCGGTAGACGAGATCCCAGTCGATGCCCGCCGCCGAGTTCTCGTCCAGCGTGACGGAGTACACCTGCACGCGCAGCTTGACCTGACGCCCGAGCACGGCGTTCTCCGAATCGATGTATTGCGCGACGCGCGACATCACGTCGGCCGTATCGGTCACGACCAGCGAACTGGTGACGACCGACGGCGTCACGCGCCCGCCCGGCGACAACATGTCGGTGACGGCCTTCACGAGATCCGTCCAGTAGTCGAGCTCCGACTCGACGGAGACGTTGGCGTCGGCGTTGAAGTTCAGATCGACGCCCCCCGCCGACGTCCCGCCACTGCCCCCGGATGCGCCACGGTCGGCCTTCATCTTCGAGGCCTTGCCCACAGACGCCGTGTACGTCGAACTGCCGGGCATCATCTTGATCTGGAAGGTGCGCGTGACGAAGCGCGCGAACTGCACCACGCCGTCGCGATACGTCCAGTGGGTGCCGGAGCGATGCGCGATGGTATCGAGCAGACCGGAGAGCGAGCCGTGATATTGCAGCGGTACCGCGGGCTCGCCGGTGTCCGTGCAGTTGAGCTGGAACGTGCGGGTGAGCGCGGGACCGCCACGGCCACCGGGGGTGCCGGTGTCGCATCCCACGTCCGAGGCCAGACGAATCGTGAGGCCGTTACCTCTGGCGACTTGCGTGAGGAGCACCGACATCGGCAACGGCGTGCCCGTCGAGAAACGCACCTCGCGCTTGAAGAAATCCGGCAGGGCGACCGTCGCGTTGACGGCGACGGACTTGCGGGAGAGCCACGCACCTTCGACATGTTCGATGGCGCCGATGGGAGGTGCGGCATGGGTCTCCGACGCCACGCGTGCCGTCTCGCGCGCCTGCGTGACATTCTCGTCGGTTTTCGACAGCATGCCCGGCGTGCCGCACGCTGTCAGTAACGTGATGGCGCACAACACGCCGAGTCGCATTCTCATGGATGACTGATTCCGATGTCGGTGGCCATGCGCGAAGCATGGCGCCGGTTATTGTGTGGCGTGCACGACACGCAACACGCGATTGGCCTCGTAGACCTTCACGCGTATCGGCGCATCGGTGTTTTGCAGCGAACGCACGATCTGCTCGACGACGCCGAGGAAATCGCCGCGAAACGTGGCGGGATATTCGATGGGGAAGTCGCGATCGATCTCCCACGCCAACTGCCAGCCATGGCGTTCGGCGTAGCGTCGGACGGCCTGCGAGACGCGGCCGTCCGACGGTTGCAGCGCAAGTTCGAACGCTGCGCTCGACGGGGATGGCTGATCCGGCGGAACCTGCGTGGGCGCAAGCGGCGCCGGCACCGGGACTGACGCCGCCTGCACGTGCCGCCGTGCGTCGTCCACACCTTGCCGACGCAGCGCTTCAGGCGGTACGTCGGCAGCGGCAGCGAGCGGAGCGGTAACGGGCACGGGGCCAGGGTCTACCGGCTCACGAGCGCCGACCGAGTGCATCAACGGCTTGTGGCTCGCGAACATCCACGTGACGTCGGTCTGTGGCGCGCTCGACGCACGGGCCAACGGCAGCGCTGCCACGAACAGCAAAGCGACCGATGCCACACGCATTCCTGGATGGGTCATGTCTTGTCCGCCTTCAATTCAGATCCCCGTGAATGCTGTTCATCCGGCAATGGTGAATTCCATGTCGGCCTGCGCCGCGTCCACCTGGTTGCCGCCGGCCCCTGCCGTTTTGGTACACGCCGTCGGGATCTCGGTCATGTCCAATGCCTTGGCTTTGTCTTTGATCGTGGTGCCGTTGATGCTGAGGGTGGCGAACAGCCCTTGCATCTTGTTGGCGAACTCCTGGCACTGCGCGCTCGGATAGCCGGTCGACTTCACTTTGACGCCACTCGATGGAAAGTTGGCGCCGTCGACCGCTTCGATCGTGATCGCACCGCCGAATCGATTGAGCAGCTTGTCGGGTGCCGAGCGATTGAACGGCTCGGCGATGGCCAGATTCAGAATCTGCTGCGGCGTGGTCGTCACGGGCAGCGCACCCGACGCCACGGCGTTTTGCACCGCCAGCGCCGACATCTGCCAGTCCTTCATCTCCTGCGACAGCTTCACGTTATTCATCAGGCGCGGCACACCGACCATCGCCCCGGCCATGATCAGCCCCATCACCGCCACAGCGACCGAAAGCTCCACCAGCGTCACCCCGCGTTGACGGCGTTTGCTCATCCGTAAGGCCACCTTGTTCTTGAGTTGCGCGATTGCGCTCGCGTCTGTACGTACGTTCATTTGTCAGTCCGTTGTTTTGAAGGAATGGGAAGTCACGACGCCGCGATGCGAGAGACCTCGCTTGCGACGACAGGGGCGATTTATGCCCCAATGCGCGCCTTCGCGTTGTCGCGTGCGGCGCACGTCTTTCGCAAATTGACATTCGACGCAAGCAAGAAATCGCCCATTGGTGCGCCATTTCCGATACCTACGGACGCGCGTCGACAGTCGCGAAATACATCGCGAAATGCAGGGCAGAGCAAGACGGGGTCTGGAAACCGGACGGCAGGACGCCGACGGTTGCTTCAACGCAAAAATAGGAATGCGACTAAACGCAATCCAAGGGCACTTGAAGGCGCACGGAAATGTCAGGAATCAGCCGATTCACAAGCCATAGGACATGGCTTCCGGATGACAGATGCGGATGCGCTTGTGATGGGGGGCATTCAGACGCGCGACATGCCGGGGGACATGCCGCGCGAGCAGACAGTCACCGCTTAGTGCACGTGACCGGTTTTGAGTCCATCGACGCCTGCGGTGCGCTCCATGCCGTGAGCCCCGCCTGCGTCATCGCGACGCTCGCCGCCGTCGTTCGCCGCCTTGTCGCCGGGCAGCACGAGCGGGCCCTTACCGGCGAAGCGGTCGAGATAGAGATAGATGACGGGCGTGATGTAGAGCGTGATCACCTGCGAGAACAGCAACCCGCCCACCACCGCGAGACCGAGCGGCTGTCGCAGCTCAGCGCCCGCACCGAGGCCGAGCGCGATGGGCAAGGCCCCCATGAGCGCCGCCAGCGTGGTCATCATGATGGGGCGAAAGCGCAGCGCGCACGCCTGGCGAATCGCCTGCGTCGGTGTCATGCCACCGTTGCGCTGCGCGTCGAGCGCGAAGTCGATCATCATGATGGCGTTCTTCTTCACGATACCGATCAGCATGAGAATGCCGATCACCGCGATGAGCGAGAGGTCCATGCCGAACAGACGCAGCGTGATGAGCGCGCCCACCGCAGCCGACGGCAGACCCGCCAGAATCGTGATCGGATGGATGTAGCTCTCGTACAGCACGCCGAGCAGCACGTAGATCACCAGCAATGCGCCGACGAGCAGCACGACCTGACTGGCCTGCGATTTCTGGAACGCGGCCGCGTCGCCGCCCCAGCTCGTGATGATGCTCGGCGGGAAGCCCAGTTGATGCTGGAAGCCCACGATCTTTTGCGACGCATCGCCCAGCGCGGCACCCGGCGCGAGGTTGAACGACAGGGTCACCGCCTGCAACTGGCCCTGATGGTTCACGGAAACCGGCCCCATCTTGCGCTCGACCGTCGCTACGGCCGAGAGCGGCACCAGCGCCCCGCCCTTGCCACGCACATAGATCTTGTCGAACGCGCCTTCGTCGCGGCGGTCGTTATCGTCCGCCTGCAAGATCACCTGATAGCTGTCGCTCGGCGTGTAGATGGTCGAGACCTGACGCTCCCCGAACGCACTGTAGAGCGCACTGCGAATGTCGCCGATCGCCACGCCCAGCGTGTTCGCCTTGTCGCGGTCGATGGTGAGTTGCGCTTGCAGGCCCTTCATCTGTGCGTCGGTCGTCACGTCGCGGAAGATCGGATCGGCGCGCATCATCGTCATGAGACGATCGGACCACAACTGCATCTCGCCCGGCTTCACGCTCTGCATCACATACTGGTAACGGCTCTTGCTCTGCTTGCCGCCCAGTTGCAGGTTCTGCACCGGATTGAAGTAGACGTTCAGCCCCGGCACCTGCTTCACCTCGCGCCGCAACGCTTCGAGCACCTCGCTCATGTGCGCACGCTGGCCGTGCGGTTTCAGGTTGATGAACATGCGGCCCTGATTGCTGTCGCTGGCCGACACGATCACGGTCTCGACCGCCGGGTTCGCACGGATGATGTCGCCCGCCTGACGCAGCAACGCCGACATTGCCGTGAACGAGATGTCCTGCGCGCCCTCGGCCGTCACCTGCACCTGACCGATGTCTTCGCTCGGGAAGAAGCCCTTCGGAATCGTGGCGAACAGCACGCCCGTGGCGATGAACGTCGCCCCTGCGGCCCCCATCACCCACTTGCGATGCGCCAGACACCAGTCGACGCTGCGTACGTAGGCGTTCTGCACCCACACGAAGCCGTCCTCGAACCATTGCGTGGCGCGCAGCCCCATGCCTTCGTCCTGCTCGTGCTTGAGATAGCGGCTGCACAGCATCGGAATCAGCGTGAGCGACACCGCAGCCGACACCAGAATCGCCAGCGACACCACCACGGCGAACTCGTGGAACATCAGCCCGATCACGCCCGGCATGAAGAAGATGGGGATGAAGACGGCGACCAGCGAAATCGAGATCGAGAGAATCGTGAAACCCATCTCGCGCGAGCCGACGAGCGCGGCGCGCAGCGGCGGCACGCCGTTCTCGATGTGACGCACGATGTTTTCGAGCATCACGATGGCGTCGTCGACCACCAGCCCCACGGCGAGCGTGATACCCAGCAGCGAGATGTTGTCGATGGAGTAGCCCATGCCCTTCATGAGCGCGACGGTGCCGATCAGCGACACCGGCAGCGACATCACCGGAATGAGCGTGGCGGCCAGCCGTCGCAGGAACAGGAAGATCACGAGCGTGACGAGAATCACCGTGAGCGCGAGCGTGAACTGCACGTCGTCGATGGACTCGCGGATCGACACCGAGCGGTCGTTGAGCAGCTTGACCTGAATCGACTGCGGCATTTGCTCCGCGAGACGCGGCAGTGCCGCCTTCACCTGATCGACCGTCGCCACCGTGTTCGCATTGGGCTGACGCAGCACCGCGAGTACGATCGAGCGCTCGCCGTTGACCCAGCTCCCCGTCTTTACGGACTCGACGCTGTCCTGCACGTCGGCCACGTCGCGCAGGTACACGGGGTTGCCGTTCACGCTGGCGATGATGAGGTTCGCGAACTGCTCGGCCTTCGTCATCTGCCGGTTGGCTTCGATGGTCAGCGTCTGACGGCTGCCGTCGAGCGTGCCCACGGGGCTGTTGGCGTTGGCCGACGCAAGCGCGCGCGCCACGTCGTCGAGCGTGAGCTTGCGCGCGGCGAGCGCATCGGGGCGCGCCTTCACACGCACAGCGAAGCGCTTCTGCCCGAAGATCAGCACCTGCGCCACACCGGGCAGCGTGGACAGCGTGGGGGAGACGAGGTTTTCTGCGTAGTCGTCGAGTTCGGCGAGCGACATCGACGGCGAGTTCATCGCGAGGAACAGAATCGGCGCATCGGCCGGATTGACCTTGCGGTACGACGGCGGCGTGGTCATCTCCACCGGCAGCTTGCGCTGCGCGCGGAACAGCGCCGCCTGCACGTCGACCGCCGCCGCGTCGATATCGCGGTCGCTGTCGAATTCGATGATGATCGACGTGGTGCCCTGCGTATTGGTCGAACTGATGACCGCCACACCGGCAATGGTCGAGAACTGCTTCTCCATCGGCGCGGCCACCGAGGCGGCCATCGTCTCCGGACTCGCGCCCGGCAACGTGGCCGTGACCTGAATGACCGGCGAGTTATAGCTGGGCAGGGCGGAAATCGGAATCTGGCCGTACGCGATCAGGCCAGCAACCACGGCCGCCACGCACAGCAGGATCGTCATGACCGGCCGGCGGATACAGAGTTCTGAGAGGTTCATGGGGCCTTCCCGCTATCGCCCTTATCACCTGCGGACGCGACCGTAGCGCCGTTCGCGGCGTCACGCGACGCCACGACCGTCACCGTGTTGCCCGGACGCAGGTTCTCCGCGCCTTCCTGCACGACCTTCGCCCCGGCGGCCACACCCTCGACGACCGCGAGCTTCGCTTCCACGTAGCCGACCTTCACCGGCTTCGCGCTGACCTTGCCGTCGTTGCCGATCACGTAGACGAACTTGCCGTCCGGGCCGGTCTGCACCGCCTGCGGCGGCACCACGCTGGCCTGTTTGAGCACTCGGCCGATCACCGCGACGTTGAGGTACATGCCGGGCCAGAGCTTCGCGTCGCGATTGTCGTAGGCCGCCTTCAGACGGATCGTGCCTGTCTGGGAATCGACGGCGTTGTCGATGAAGCTGAGCTGACCGGTGACGTTCACGCCCGTCGTGCCGAGCGTCGCGGTGACCGCGACGGGACCACCGGCACGCGCGGCCTGCAATTCGGCCAGTGCGCCTTCGGGCAACGTGAAGCTGATGTCGATGGGATCGAGCTGGGTGATGCTCACGAGCGCCGCGCCGCCCGGCGTCACGAGACTGCCCGGATGCACGTTGATCGCGCCGGTGCGGCCATCGATGCCCGCGCGGATCTGGTTGTAGTCGACGGCCACCTGACTCGCGGCAATCGCGGCGCGGTCAGCGGCGACTTGCGCGGTAAGGCTGTCCACGCCGCTTTGCGCCGTATCGAGCGCGCTTTGCGAGACGAAGTGCTCGGCAATCAATTGCTTGGTACGCGCCAGCGTGCGACGGGCGTTGGCGAGATCGGCTTCGTCCTTGGCCAGCTGCGCCTGCACCTTCTTGAGGTTGGCCTCGTCCATGCGCGCATCGAGCGAGAACAGCAGTTGCCCGGCTTTGACGAAGTCCCCTTCCTTGATGTGGACCTGCCGGATCGTGCTGGAGATCTGCGGGCGGACGTCGATGGTCTGGCGGGCGGTGACCGTGCCGTTGGCGATGAGCCGCACCGGCACGTCGCGCACCTCGACCGTCGCGGCCGTGACCGACGGCGCGGCGGCCGTCTTGACCGGCGCCTGTGCACCGCGTGATCGCAGCCACACGAACGCGCCTGCGATCACCACGATCGCCAGCAAACCCACCACCCAGCGGCGGCGCCCCGACCCCGGCGCGGTATGGCCGAGCGGTTTGGCTGCACTCTCCTGCCCACGGGCAGCCGCGTCCCCCGGCACCGGCCGGCGGGCGTTCTCGTCACTCATCTTCTTCCCCGTTTCCCCATGCGACGCCAACTCACCGGCCAAGCCCCCGCTCGCCCGGTCGCGTCTGTTTCTACTGATAAAACAACCGTGGATCGTTGCCACGGCCGTTCACGTCCATTCAAGTCGTTACCAATCTCTACACGCGGCGACACGTCACTTCATGTCGTGCTTCACTCCACCTTCATGCCCGTCAACTCGGGTCTGGCAGGCGGATAGGACAGATTCAGTTCCGTCAGCGCCTGCACCAGCAACTCTGCCACCATCAGATTACGGTGACGTTTTGAGTCGGAAGGCACGATATACCACGGCGCATATTCCGTCGACGTTGCCGACAGGGCCGCCTCGTAGGCCTTTGTGTATTGCGGCCAGAAGCTGCGTTCCTTGAGGTCGCCCAGCTCGAATTTCCAGTGTTTGTCCGGATCGTCGATGCGTTCCTGAAGCCGTTTGCGCTGCTCGTCGGCCGAAATATGCAGGAAGCACTTGATGATGTGCGTGTTGTTGTCCGCGAGCAGCCGCTCGAAGTTGTTGATATGCGTGTAGCGGCGCTTGCACTCGTCGGCGTCGATCCAGTCGTGCACGCGCGTGATGAGCACGTCTTCGTAATGGCTGCGATTGAAGATCGCCAGTTCGCCCGCTGCGGGCACCACCATGTGCACCCGCCAGAGGAAGTCGCGCGCCAGCTCTATCGGCGTGGGCGACTTGAAATTGGCCACGCGAATCCCGAGCGGATCGACGTTCTGGAACACGGCACGAATGGTGCCGTCCTTGCCGCTGGTGTCCATGCCCTGGAGCACGAGCAGCACGCGATGGCGGCTGTTGGCGTGCAGGATCGTCTGCAACTCGTCGAGCTTGAGTGCGAGTTCCGTCAGACGCGCCTTGTCGTCGTCCTTACTGTCGCCGGAAAACGGCTTGTCGGCCGGATCGAAGGCCGAGAGGTCCAGCTTCTTGCCAAGGGGGACGCGGTATTTCTCGAACATCGCCGACTCCTGCGTGAAAACCAACTCGGAGTATGGCGCAATTTGCGTACGGCACAAAAAAAGCGCTCGGCATTAGCGAATCGCCCCGGGAGATAACGGCGCGGGGGGCGGACAAGGGGCGCTTCGGGATCCGTGCAAATGCTCGACGCTCTGGGAAAACGCACAAATGCGAAGGCCCCCATCAAGAAATTTCCGACGCAAAACAAAAGGCGCGGCGCCGAACTTCGGCTACCGCGCCTTTGGCGTCTGTCGGTGACCGGCAGCTATCGCGACCGGCCCCCGTCATCGGCCACCGAATCAGGCACCGAGCTTCTTCTTGAGCAGCTCGTTGACCTGCGCCGGGTTGGCCTTGCCCTTCGTGGCCTTCATCGCCTGTCCGACCAGCGCGTTGAACGCCTTCTCCTTGCCCGCACGGAACTCCTCGACGGACTTGGCGTTGGCGGCCAGCACTTCGTCGATGATCTTCTCGATCGCGCCCGTGTCGGTGATCTGCTTGAGACCCTTCGCCTCGATGATGCGATCGGCGGCGCCTTCGTCGCTGGCGCGCTCTTCCCACATCAGCTGGAAGACTTCCTTGGCGATCTTGTTCGAAATCGTGTTGTCGGCAATGCGCGCGAGCAGACCGGCGAGCTGGGCGCTCGAGACCGGGCTGGCGTCGATGGCGATGTCTTCGCGATTGAGCAGCGACGACAGTTCGCCCATGATCCAGTTCGCGGCGGGCTTGGCGCTGGCCTTGCCTGCCTTGGCGACCACGGCTTCGAAGTAAGCGGCTTGCGCCTTCGACTGCGTGAGCACGGCGGCGTCGTAATCCGACAGACCGTACGACTCGACGAAGCGGGCCTGCATGCCGGCCGGCAGTTCCGGCAGGGCGGCACGCACGCGCTCGATCCATTCGGCGTCGATCGCGAGCGGCATCAGATCCGGGTCCGGGAAGTAACGGTAGTCGTGCGCGTCTTCCTTGCTGCGCATCGAACGCGTTTCCTTCTTGTCCGGATCGTACAGACGCGTTTCCTGCACCACGGTGCCGCCGTCTTCGATCAGTTCGATCTGACGGCGCACTTCGTACTGGATCGCCTCTTCGAGGAAGCGGAACGAGTTCAGGTTCTTGATTTCGGCACGCGTGCCGAATGCCTTCTGACCGACCGGACGCACGGACACGTTGGCGTCGCAACGGAACGAGCCCTCCTGCATGTTGCCGTCGCAGATGCCGAGCCAGACGACCAGACCGTGCAGTGCCTTCGCATAAGCCACGGCCTCGGCCGCGCTGCGCATTTCAGGCTCCGTCACGATTTCCAGCAGCGGCGTACCGGCGCGGTTCAGGTCGATGCCGGTCATGCCGGCGAAGTCTTCGTGCAGCGACTTGCCTGCGTCTTCTTCGAGGTGAGCCCGCGTGAGCGTCACGACCTTCTCGTAGGCTTCACGGCCGGTGCGGGCATCGGCTTCGACCTGAATCTTCAGCGCGCCGCCCTGCACCACCGGGATCTCGTACTGGCTGATCTGATAGCCCTTGGGCAGATCCGGATAGAAGTAATTCTTGCGCGCGAAGATGCTGCGCGGTGCGATCGTCGCGCCAATGGCCAGGCCGAACTCGATCGCACGCTCGACGGCGCCGCGATTGAGCACGGGCAGCACGCCGGGCAGCGCCAGATCCACCGGGCAGGCCTGCGTGTTGGGGGCTGCGCCGAACTGCGTCGACGCGCCCGAGAAAATCTTGGAAGCGGTGGAGAGCTGTGCGTGCGTCTCCAGACCAATAACGACTTCCCATTGCATAAGGTTCACCCTTGTCTCAACTTGTCGGCACGGCGCGATGGCCCTGCCTTCTCAACGTGTCGGCATGGCCTCTGGCCTTGCCTTAGCTGCCGGTCGTGCCACGTAGGCGACGTCCCGGTCTGTTCCTGTTCGTCGATGCCAGCCCGATATCCGTCCGACGTCGGTCGATACGCATCGATATGCCGATATGCGCTTACCGGCGCGTATCCCGAGCGCAAACGCCCGACTGCGGATCGAAGCTCACCGGCCACGCGTTCTCGTAGATGCCCGCCGAGCAGTACGCCTCGCAATTGGCATGCCCGATGGTCACGTTACCCGGGTCCTGCCAGATCAGCAGCTTGCAGCTACCGCTGTTGGCTTGCAGCTCGATGCTCGGACGCCACTTCGTCTGGTGAAAATCCGCCAGATTGAAGTGGCAACTGCCACGGCTGCCCACCCACAGACGCCAGTCCAGCGACTGCACCTGATTGCCCTGCACCTTGAGCGTCGCCTGTTCGCGAAAGCCGTCTTCATCCGTCTGCGAGCAATAGCCCGACAGATTGATTTCGCGGTAAGCGATCGGCGTGGGACGCGAGAACGGCAGGGAGCACGACGCGAGCGTGAGCACCATGCCGGCGAGCATCAAGGCGCGAGACATCAACCGACGGTAGGTCGGCGCGGTATCGCGTGAGTCGCGCGAGCCGTCCGTGGAGACGGCGGCGTGCGAGAGCGTGTCGTGCTGAACGCGCTGGCGGTCCATGATCAGACGCCCGTCGGTGCGCGCTTGTGCCAGTCGGTCGCACGCTGGAACGCGTCGGCCACTTGCAGCAGGCGGGCTTCGTCGAAGTAGTTGCCGATCATTTGCAGCCCGACCGGACGCGCGTTGCGCCCCGGGCCGACCGGCAGACTCATGCCCGGCAGACCGGCGAGGCTCACCGACAGCGTGTAGATGTCGGCCAGATACATCTGCACCGGGTCGGCGCTCTTCTCGCCGAGGTTCCACGCCACCGACGGCGCCACCGGCCCCATGATGACGTCGCACTGGGCAAACGCGTTCTGGAAGTCCTGCGCGATCAGACGGCGGATCTTCTGCGCCTGCAAGTAGTAGGCGTCGTAGTAACCGTGCGAGAGCACGTACGTGCCCACGAGAATGCGGCGCTTGACCTCGGTACCGAAGCCTTCGGCGCGCGACTTCTTGTACATGTCGAGCAGATCGCGATATTCGGCCGCGCGGTGGCCGAAGCGCACGCCGTCGAAACGCGACAGGTTCGACGAGGCTTCCGCCGGAGCCAGCACGTAGTACACGGGGATCGACAGTTCCGTCTTCGGCAGCGACACCGGCACGCGCACCGCGCCGAGTTTCTCGAACTCGGCCAGCGCGTTGTCGATGGATTCGCGCACGTCGGCGTCGAGCCCTTCACCGAAGTACTCGGCGGGCAGACCGATGCGCAGGCCGGCCAGCGGCTTGTCGGCCGTGGCGCCGTCGAGCGGCTTGCCCAGACCGCGCGCGAAGTCTTCGTCTGCACGCTCAAGACTGGTCGAATCGCGGGCGTCGAAACCGGCCATGCCGTTAAGCAGCCACGCGCAATCCGCCGCGCTGTGACCGAACGGGCCGCCCTGATCGAGCGACGAAGCGAACGCGATCATGCCGTAACGCGACACGCGGCCATACGTCGGCTTGATGCCGGTCACACCGCAGAAGGCGGCCGGCTGACGGATCGAGCCGCCGGTGTCGGTGCCGGTCGCGACCGGCGCGAGACGCGCCGCCACCGCCGCCGCCGAACCACCCGACGATCCGCCCGGCACAGCCAGCTTGTCCCAGGGGTTCTTCACGGGACCGTAGTAAGAGTTTTCGTTCGACGAGCCCATGGCGAACTCGTCCATGTTGGTCTTGCCCAGCGTGACCATGCCGGCGTTCGACAGACGCTCGACGACGGCCGCATCGAACGGGCTCTCGTAGCCCTTGAGCATGCGCGAGCCGGCGGTGCTGTGCCAGCCACGCGTGACGAACACGTCCTTGTGCGCCACGGGAATGCCGAGCAACGGCTGGTTGGCGCCGTCGCCGGCGGCAATGCGCGCGTCAGCGGCACGGGCCTGCGCGAGGCTCGCCTCGGCATTGACGTGCACGAAGGCGTTCAGATCGGCGGCACCGGCGATGCGGTCCAGATAGTGCTGCGTCAGCTCGACGCTCGAGACGCGCTTGGCGTCGAGCGCGGCGCGCAAATCCTGAAGGTGAATCAGATCTTGTTCCATGATGGCTGCTGTACTGGGTAGCGCATGAAAAACGGCATGAAAAATCGCAAAATCGACCGCAAGGGCGACCGAATCAGGCGGTCATGACGAAAGCGGTCACATCGGTCTCGACCGTGCGGTACGACAACCGCAGCGAAGGACCGTGGGCGATGCGTCGCGCGGCGCCGGGCTGGCGGGGCGTCACGCACGCGACGCCGGACTCACTCGATGACCTTCGGCACGAGGTAGAGACCGTCCTGCACGGCCGGCGCCGGGCGCTGATTCGCCTCGCGGTCGACCTGCTCGGTCACCGCGTCGGTGCGCAGGCGCTGAGCGACTTCCTGAATCTGTTCGATCGGGTGCGCGAGCGGGGCAACGCCATTCGTGTCGACCGACTGCATCTGTTCGACGAGCGCGAAGAAGCCGTTGAGCTCCTTTTCCATGTGAGCCGCCTCGTCATCGGCCAGCTCGAGACGTGCGAGATGAGCGATGCGTTTGACGTCGGAGAGATTCAAAGCCATGAAGAAATCCCGAAAAAATGCGCATTGGAGAGCAGCCGGATGCATGTCTGTCGCCAAAATTAGGGACAGAGTGCGGAGAATGTGCGCACGAGACCGAACCCGTCCGTCGTTTTACTCCGTGCACCGCGCCGCGCAGGAGGGCCGACACGCCATGCCGCAAGGGTCCGGGCGAAACTGCCGCGGGGGTCGAATGTGGCGTCAACGTGCTCGTTTTTCCTGCAAAACCTGCGAAATTATAAGGTATCATTGCGCATTAAATTTGCGTCGGAGCGTGTTTTTGCACCCTCCGCCGCTGTCGCGCAGGTGGGCCACGGCCAGTCCGGGGGGCGCGACAGACGATCGCGCAGTCCATTGGAAGACCCTGACGCGACGAATTTTTGACGGCAGCCCCGCCTCCTGCCCAGTACCGCATTCCTCGGTTTGTCCGCACGTTTCGCGAGCCGCCGCGTGGCGCCTGGCGATTTTTTTGCGAACAGGCCGGAACCCAGACGACAGGCAGCCGTCCCAGTCAAATTCGCATTGGGCGGCCTCACGCAAACACAGGATTTTGCATGTTCGGTTTTCTTCGCAG
The DNA here is from genome assembly GCF_001721285.1 of Pandoraea sp. ISTKB. Lineage (NCBI taxonomy): Bacteria > Pseudomonadati > Pseudomonadota > Betaproteobacteria > Burkholderiales > Burkholderiaceae > Pandoraea > Pandoraea sp. ISTKB. The sequence goes on along the minus strand of NZ_MAOS01000040.1, from coordinate 13,851 downwards.
CTATTTCTCCAACGACCTGGCCATCGACCTGGGCACGGCCAACACCCTGATCTACATGCGCGGCAAGGGCGTCGTTCTCGACGAACCCTCGGTGGTCGCCATCCGTCAGGAAGGTGGCCCGAGCGGCAAGAAGACGATTCAGGCCGTCGGTAAAGAAGCCAAGCAAATGCTCGGCAAGGTCCCGGGCAACATCGAAGCCATTCGTCCGATGAAGGACGGCGTGATCGCCGACTTCACCGTGACCGAGCAGATGATCAAGCAGTTCATCAAGATGGCTCACGAGTCGCGCCTGTTCTCGCCGTCGCCGCGCATCATCATTTGCGTGCCGTGCGGTTCGACCCAGGTCGAGCGTCGCGCCATCAAGGAAGCCGCACACGGTGCCGGCGCCTCGCAGGTGTATCTGATCGAAGAGCCGATGGCCGCTGCCATCGGTGCCGGCCTGCCGGTCTCGGAAGCCACGGGCTCGATGGTCGTCGACATCGGCGGCGGCACGACCGAAGTCGGCGTGATCTCGCTGGGCGGTATCGTCTACAAGGGTTCGGTGCGCGTGGGCGGCGACAAGTTCGACGAAGCGATCGTCAACTACATCCGCCGCAACTACGGCATGCTCATCGGCGAACAGACCGCTGAAGCGATCAAGAAGGAAATCGGCTCGGCCTTCCCGGGTTCCGAAGTCAAGGAAATGGAAGTCAAGGGCCGTAACCTCTCGGAAGGGATTCCGCGCGCCTTCACCATCTCCAGCAACGAAATCCTCGAAGCTCTGACCGATCCGCTCAACCAGATCGTGTCGTCGGTGAAGATCGCCCTTGAACAGACCCCGCCGGAACTGGGTGCAGACATCGCCGAGCGCGGCATGATGCTCACGGGCGGTGGCGCGCTGTTGCGCGATCTGGACCGTCTGCTTGCCGAAGAAACCGGCCTGCCGGTGCTCGTCGCCGAAGACCCGCTCACCTGCGTGGTGCGCGGCTCGGGCATGGCGCTCGAGCGTATGGACAAGCTCGGCAGCATCTTCTCCTACGAGTAAGCCAACGTGCGTGGTTCGTCGTCCGGCGCGGTGGGATATTCCCTTCCACCCCTCGCCCGGGACGGCCAGCCACGCCGCACGACCTCGCGCACGGAGTCGGGCCTCGCGCCCCTGCGTCGCGCCCGACTGACACTACTCGCGCACCGCGGCGTCTCGCTGCGCGTGCTTCCCTGAAGGGCCCACCATGCAGTACAGTCCGCCGCCACTGTTCAAACAGGGACCGTCGGCGTTGGCCCGGCTGATCTGTTTCGTCGCGCTCGCCATCGGCCTGCTCGTGGTCGACTCGCACTACAACACGCTGGAACGGGTGCGCGCCGTTGTCGGCACCGCGCTCTATCCTGTGCAACGCATGATGCTGTTGCCGCGCGACGCCATTCTCGGCGTGGCAGGGTTCTTCTCGACCGAATCGCAGCTCTCGTCCGAAAACGGCACGCTGCGCGAGCGTAATCTCGAACTCTCCGTTCAGGCCCAGCGCAACAACCAGCTCGTGGCCGAGAACGAACATCTGCGTCAGATGCTGGCCTTGCGCGAGCGTCTGTCCGTACCCAGCATTCCCGCAGAAATCGAATACGACACGCGCGATCCGTTCACGCAGCGTGTGGTCATCGATCGCGGCACGAAGCACGGCGTCAAGCTCGGTGCGCCCGTCGTCACCGAACAGGGCCTGCTCGGTCAGGTCTCGCGCGTCTTCCTGATGCAAAGCGAAGTCACGCTGCTCACCGACAAGGAACAGGCCGTGCCGGTGCAGGTCACCCGCAGCGGCGTGCACAGCGTGATCTACGGCGGGCTGCGCGGCGACGTGCTCGACCTGCGCTTCATTCCGCTCTCGGCCGACGTGAAGGTCGGCGACGAGATTGCCACCAGCGGTCTGGACGGCGTCTACCCCGCCGGCTTGCCGGTGGCGCGCATCACCAAGGTCGACCGTGTCTCGGACACCGCCTTCGCCCGCATCCTGTGCCAGCCGGTAGCGAATCTGCGCAGCCAGCGTCAGGTGCTGGTCCTGCAATACACCACGCCGCTCGCCCTGCATCCGGACGCCGCCGCCGATCTCGCGCGCGCCTCCGATCCGTCGGCCAGCGGCAGCAAGCCCGCGCCGAAGGGCGGCACGCGCGCCGATCCGAAACTCGCGCCGGGCGCCCGCAAGGGTCATTAAGGAACTCACATGCCACGACCGCAATACATCCTGCTGCCGGTCAATCCGTACTTCATCGCGCTCAGTCTCGTGGTGGCGTTTCTGGTGAACCTCATGCCGTGGGGACACGCCCCGGCCATGCCCGACTTCGTCGCGCTGGTGCTGATGTTCTGGAACATCCACCAGCCGCGCAAGGTCGGCATGGGCGTCGCGTTTCTCGTCGGGTTGCTGATGGACGTGCACAACGCCGGTCTGCTCGGCGAACACGCCCTCGCCTACACGCTGCTGTCGTACGGCGCGATCATGATTCACCGCCGCGTGCTGTTCTTCACGCTGCTCGGTCAGGCACTGACGGTGCTGCCGCTGCTGCTGCTCGCGCACGTCGTGCCGTTCATCATTCGCCTGGCCACAGGTGCCGCGTTTCCGGGTTGGTGGCCGCTCGCCGCCAGCTTCGTGGAAGCCGTGCTCTGGCCGGTGATCAGTATCTTGCTGCTGGCGCCCCAGAAACGCGCCGTCGACCGCGACGATACGCGTCCGATCTGACGGCGACTGCCGTCGGATCGCACCTAAGCGCCCCACCATGCCAGCATGACCGAGTTCAAGAATCCCCAGCAACAGCTACAGACGTTTCACCTGCGGGTAACGGCGGCCGCGCTTTTCGTGCTGATCTGCTTCAGCCTGCTCGCGGTGCGCTTCGTCTATCTGCAAGTCTTCCGTCATAACCAGTACGCCCTGCAAGCCGACGAAAACCGCGTCTCGCTCGCCCCCATCGTGCCCAATCGCGGCGTGATCATGGATCGCAACGGCGTGGTACTGGCGCGCAACTATTCCGCTTACACGCTCGAAATCACGCCGTCGAAGATCGGTCGCCCGCTCGAAGATCTGGTCACCGATCTGTCCGACGTGATCGAGATCACGCCCCGCGATCGCGCCCGCTTCAAGAAGCTGATGGACGACAGCAAGAGCTTCGAGAGCCTGCCGATCCGCACACGACTGACGGATGAAGAAGTCGCACGCTTCACCGCCCAGCGCTTCCGGTTTCCGGGGGTCGACGTGCACGCGCGCCTGTTCCGTCAATATCCGCTCGGCGAGACGGCCGCGCACGTGATCGGCTACATCGGCCGGATCTCGCAGCGCGACCGTCAGCGTATCGACGCGATGAGCGAAGAGAACGACAGCGACAGCGCGAAGTACGACATCCGGCGCGATGCCAACAACTACAAGGGCACCGATTACATCGGCAAGATCGGCGTCGAGCAAAGCTACGAAACGCAGCTTCACGGCATCACCGGTTTCGAGGAAATCGAAGTGACGGCCGGCGGTCGTCCGGTGCGCACGATCTCGCGCACCCCGGCCACCCCCGGCGACAACCTCGTGCTGTCCATCGACATCAAGCTCCAGCAAGTGGCCGAACAGGCGTTTGCGGGGCGTCGTGGCGCGGTCGTGGCCATCGAACCGAAGACGGGCGACGTGCTGGCCTTCGTGTCGGCGCCGAGCTTCGATCCGAACCTGTTCGTCGAAGGCATCGACCAGCAGAACTGGGACGCCCTGAATAACTCGCCCGACCGCCCGCTGCTCAATCGACCGCTGCGCGGCACCTATCCGATCGGCTCGACGTACAAGCCGTTCATGGCGCTCGCAGGGCTCGAACTCGGTAAGCGCACGACGAACTGGGGCTTCCAGGACACGGGCTCGTTCACGCTGGGCAACCACACGTTCCGCAACGACGTGCGTAACGGTCAGGGCTGGATCGACATGTACCGCTCGATCGTGGTCTCGAACGACACGTATTACTACATGCTCGCGCACGATCTCGGCGTGAACGCGATCCACGACTTCATGGCGCCGCTCGGCTTCGGCCAGTTGACGGGCATCGACATCGAAGGCGAGGCGCGCGGCATTCTGCCGTCCACCGAGTGGAAGCGAAAGGCGTACAAGAAGCCGGCCCAGCAGAAGTGGTACGACGGCGAGACGATCAGCCTGGGTATCGGTCAGGGCTACAACTCGTTCACGATTCTGCAACTCGCCCACGCCACGGCCACGCTCGCCAACAACGGCGTGGTGATGAAGCCTCACCTGGTGAAGGCGGTCGAGGATCCGGTCTCGCACTCGCGTCAGCTCACCGTGCCGCACGAGAGCGCACGTCTGCCGTACAAGCAGGCGGACATCGACTTCGTCAAACGTGCGATGGTCGGCGTCATCAAGGAGGGCACGGGACGTCAGGCATTCGCCGGTGCACCGTACGACGCCGGCGGCAAGACGGGGACCGCGCAGGTGTACTCGCTCGGCAAGAACGAGAAGTACAACCACAACGCGATTCCCGAGTTCAAGCGCGACCACGCGCTGTTCATCGCCTTCGCACCGGCCGACGACCCGAAGATCGCCATCGCGCTGATCGTCGAGAACGCCGGTTGGGGCGGTGCGCAGGCCGCACCGGTCGCGCGCAGCCTGCTCGATTACTACCTCATTACCGAACCGAAGGAACGCGCTGCGGAAGCGGCCGCGTTGCAGGCGGCGGCTTCGGGTGCCGGGGCGGCGTCGGCCGTCTCCGCAACGCCGGACGCGCCGCCCGCCAGCGCCGCCGAGCTTGACCGCAACGTCGCTACGGCGACCGCGCCCACCACCACGCTGGTGCCGCGCGTGGCGTCGGGTACGTCGGCAGCGCCCGTCGGTACGGCGCGGGCAGTCCCGGGCAAAGCCTCTGCCGCGACGGCCGACCCGGCAAAACCCTCGCCGCAGTCTCCCCCTCCATCACCGCCCAACAAACCGGCCGTCAGTCCGACCGTCGCCGACGAGGCCCGCCATCGCGCCGCTATCCGTGCTCAGGGTCAGGGAGCACGAAGCCCGCAAGGAGGAACGCCATGATGGCGCTCGACAAACATACGTGGAAAGAGCAGGTCAAACGCCTGTTCGCCGCCTTCGACAAGCCGCTTGCGCTCATCGTCTTCCTGTTGCTGTGCGTGGGACTGGTCACGCTCTACAGCGCCAGTATCGACGTGCCGGGCCGTGTGGAAGACCAGATCCGCAACATCGTGCTGACGTTCATTCTGATGTGGGTGCTGGCCATGTTGCCGACGCAGACGCTGATGAAGTTCGCCGTGCCGCTCTACACGGCAGGCGTTGCGTTGCTCATTGCGGTGGCGATGTTCGGTCTGACGAAAAAAGGCGCGAAGCGCTGGCTGAACGTCGGCATGGTCATTCAGCCGTCCGAGATCATGAAGATCGCCATGCCGCTCATGCTGGCCTGGTACTTCCAGAAGCGTGAAGGCAACATCCGCTGGTTCGACTATCTCGCCGCGATCGCCCTGCTGGGCATTCCCGTGGGCCTGATCGCGAAGCAGCCCGACCTCGGCACCGGTTTGCTGGTGGCCGCCGCCGGCCTCTACGTCATCTATCTGGCCGGGCTGTCGTGGAAGCTGATTCTGCCGGTGCTCATTGCCGGCGTGATCGGCATCGGCACGATCCTCGCGCTCGAAGACAAGATTTGCCAGCCGGACGTCGAGTGGCACATCCTGCACGATTACCAGAAGCACCGCGTGTGCACGCTGCTGGACCCGACCTCCGATCCGCTCGGCAAGGGGTTCCACACGATTCAGTCGGTGATCGCCATCGGTTCGGGCGGCACCACCGGCAAGGGCTGGCTCAAAGGGACGCAGGCTCACCTCGAATTCATCCCGGAAAAGCATACCGACTTCATCTTCGCGGTGTTCGCAGAAGAGTTCGGCCTGATCGGCGAAGGCGTGCTGATCGTGCTGTATCTGCTGCTGGTCGCGCGCGGGCTGATGATCGCCGCCAGCGGCGCGACCCTGTTCGGCCGCCTGCTCGCGGGGGCCGTCACCATGATCTTCTTCACTTACGCGTTCGTGAACATGGGCATGGTGAGCGGCATTCTGCCGGTCGTCGGTGTGCCGCTGCCGTTCATGAGCTACGGCGGCACCGCGCTCGTCACGCTGGGTCTCGGGGTCGGCATTCTCATGAGCGTGGCGCGCGAGAAGCGCCTCATGCAGAGTTAGCGAATCGCAGCGGCCACGCCAACGCGCGCCATCGGCATCACGACATCACGACATCACGAAAGCGGCAGGGCAATCGCCCTGCCGTTTTTTCGTTCAGTCGAAGCTTTTGCCTATTTCAATGAGCGAAAGGTGGGATTCCGCTCAGGCCGAATCCGATAAAAACGAGGCTCAAACGACACGCATGTGCGTTCGCCGAGTTCGCCGCAGTCATCGGAGGACGGAGTCCGGTAAGCGTCATGCACACCATCGAAGGAGGACTTCGCAATGAGCATGCTCCCTACGCTGCAATCCATGGCTTCATCACCGGTGACCTCATCGTTTCCCATGGAGCAGATCACGAATGCGCTCGGCGCCGAGGGCAAACGCATCGGCATCACCAAAGACGGTCAACTCGTGACCTTCAAAGGCAGAGCGTTCTTACTGCACCCGCATCAGTGCAAGCGCGCCCAAAGTCTGCTCAAGCAGCATGACCTGTCCACGCAGCCGCCACGTTCCATCATCGATGCGTTCAAGTTCAAGGATCTGCGCACAGACCGGGCGCCCGTGCAGGCCTTACTGACGAGGCTGTCGTTGCCCGGTCAGCCGAGGCATTCGGGGCAGCCGACGAACGGCACGTCATCCGCAACACCGGAGACGCATCCCTTGGAGGCCTCACGCCTCGTGACGCCAGAGCAGTCGAGACGCCAGTTGCCCGCTTATCTGCTGAGCGCGATGCTCAACGGTAACCTCCCGACACCCAGCGGCAGCGACGTCGGGTGGGACTCGGACGACGGTTACGATACCGACGCCTCGGAAAACTATCATCGTGTGCAACATCAGGCCGCACAGTTGCGACGCGAGTTCGACGCCATGATGGCGGCTGACGATCCCTCGCCCCCCCTCCCGCCCAAGCAGGATCGCGACGCGTTTGTCGCAAGCGTCGACAAGTCGCGCGAGATGCATGAGGATTTTGTCCCGGACAGCGCCACCATCTCCCGACCGGTACCAAAGCCGCGAACTACCTCGCCCACGGGCGCACCGCCCAAACCACCGCGTGCCTTTATCTTCGATTTCCCGCCGGGGAACCGACCGATCTTCAGCCGCTCCGCATCGGAAGACTCGAACGTGTCAGGGGCGTCGGAATCGCCGCCCTTTGCCAGAAGCCGGGATTCGCTGGACACCGTGCTGATGTCGAAACCCCTGCCGAAGACGCCGGACGAGGAACGTGCGGAAAGCGCATCGCAGCCCTCCAGCGCATCGAGCATCCTCGAGGAGTTGCGCGCGTCCGGTCGGGCAAATGACGCCTTGATCCAGACCATGCTCAGAACTCGAAGAATGGGTTGATCCGTGCCCCGCCTGAGTGCCCCGCCAAGGGACGTCAGGTAACACCCAGCGTCGGTCTCACGGCCGCGCCGGGGTCGCACGTATACGATGAGCCAAACCTGCAAGCGGCATCACGCAGTGGACATGACCATTGTCTTTCGAACGTTCTGGACTCGGGAGGCATTTCAACGCATGGCATCGATCCACACCCAGATCAACGCCGCCACCATGACCAACCAGGAGGCCGAACAGCTCCATCGTCTGATCTGCCGGCATGCGGTCGATCCCGCCCGCACGACGGTCGGCGTGAACCGCGACGGCTATCTCGTTCTGCTCATCGGATGGAGTGCATACCGGCATCCGCATTTGTGGCGTCGTGCCCGCGATATGGCGCTCACCTCGCATCCGAACGCACCGGCGAAAGGGCCCGAGTCCTCGCGTCCGGGCGTGCGCGCCATGCGCCTCGACCAGCCTTTTGTGATCGTCTGGCTGCTGCGCAACGCCACAACTTGTGTCAAGAACCGCCTGCTGCAAGGTATCAAGCGTCAGCTCGACTGGCGCGGCAATCCCGACACGTGCGCCGTCGACATCTTCGAGCGCGGACGCACACAGGACGCGCTGTGCGAACTCAAGCAGCGCATGGGCTCGGCGCAGAACGTGACCGGTCACTACAAGCTGATCACGGAACGTAGCCCGCCCTTTCTCGAGCACTACCACCGCGAGCTGTCGACGAGCCGGCAGCGCAAGCTCTGGGCCGCACGACAAACGGCACTGCATGGCCCCGATGGCACGCTGTTGCCGGCCAGCGTCATCCACGTGGACGGACAACCGCTCGCCGTGCTGTGCCAGACGCCACAGTCCGGTGCCGTCGAAGGCTTCCTCGCGCTGCTGATGCGCCTGCGCCCGGCGGTAGTCGTGCACGTCACAGCGCAATGCGAGCCGCACGGCGCCGAGCGTCACGAAGGGGCCATCCGCATGAGTCGGCGACACGTCACCACCAGCACGGCGGCCACCTTTGTGACCGATTTCAGCGTGTATTCCACGTCGCTTCGCTCGTCCGAGACCGAGGTCACGTTCTCGGTGCTACACGCGCCTTACCGGCACGCATCGGAGGTGTCGTCCGATCGTCTGTACGTCACGCAGACCCTGCAATTCATTGAAAACGCGTTACGCCACATGCCCTCGCCCGACGATGCCGGCGCGAAGCACAACAGCCCTCTGCCCGTCGGTTGTCCCGTCATCGTGTTCGACGACCCGGAGGGCATCGCAGGGGTGCTGCTGGCGGCTTTCGCCATGTCGCGCACTGCACACGAACATCTCAGCGTAGAGGAGATCATCACCGACATCAGACTCACGGGCGCGCCGCAACTCATTGGCACCAATCATCAACTGGACGTGATCGGTGCATTTGCCGACGACTTGCGAAAGCCCTTGTTGATGCATCGATAGCGTGCGCGACGCACGGCGTGCAGGGTGGCGTCGAGCACGGGCAACTTGGCATACGCATACGCCCACTCGGGAAGCCGCAGCAGCGCCGCACGCCGGCACAGGCTCGCCTTGCGTGCCTGACAGCCCATCAGATAGGCCACCTGGGGCAGCAATCGCCAGTTCAGCACCCACGGCCGCTCCACGATGCCGATCTGGTCGAACGGCCAACGACTGTCGAGCCGGAAGCCTGCGATGAGCATCTCGTTGATGACGGCGCGCTGGCGCGGCGACGCAAACTGCGCCGGATACACGAAGCGTGCCGCATGGATGTACGACACCGGGTCGAACATCATCGTGCGCCAGCACACGGCGATGGCGCTCTGCGATTCGTGCAGACCGGGCGTGGGCTTGAGCGACATGGTCAGCCCTCCTTCGTCTCGGGCGCGTTGGCCCGTCGTGGCCACCCTGCGCGCGACGCCCGCATGCGCGCCCCCAGCGCGGCGACCGCCAGGAGGAATAGCGCCGCGCCGCCTATCGCCAGATAAGGCCAGACCGGACGCTCGTCGGCGCGCGGCATCGCAAGCGGCATGGGCGCGCGCGCACCGAGCGTTGCCGGTTGCTGCGACAGCACGACGGAGATGTTCTCGTAGCGCAGATCGTCCACGCTGTTCTTGAGAAATCGCCGGATGTCGTTGATCAGTTCCGTGCCGTTCGCACCGCTCTGGTACACCACCACGGCCGAGATGTGCGGACTGGTCTTCGTCGGCTCCCCGTTCTGACCGTCCACGTCATAACTCACGTGCACGCGCGCGGCGAGCACGCCCTGCATCAGCCGAACGGACTGCTCCAGACGCTGCTCGATGGCGGAGTAGAGTCGCGCGCGTTCCGCGCGCGGCGACGCCACGAGCGAATCGGGCGGGAACATCTGCGCAATCTCCATGCGCGGGCGCGGTGGCAGATCGTAGGTCTTGAGCCAGTCGACCGCCTGCGGAAAATCTGCCGCGTCGACGGTAATCGTGTATCCCGCCTTCCCTGCGTCGATCTTCTGCGTCTCGATATCGTGGCGCAGCAGCACCGCGGCCACTTCGTTGGCCTGCTGCTGGTCGAGCGCGCTGAGCAGCGTCTCGGACTTGCGACAGCCCGTCAGAAGCACCACGACGACGAGAGGGAAGACGTTCCGGAGTTTCACCGCAGTAACGCCTCCACGGCGCCGACCGTCTTGCGTGCTGCCGTCGCCACCATCGACACACCGACGCCGTAGTCCGCGAGCCGCATCTGCAACGCGATCGCACTCTCCGCGCTGGTGGGATCGAAGTTCGTTGCCGCACTGACGATGTCGCCACGTTTGGCCTCGAACTCTGCTGAGGTGTTCGCCAGTGCGTTCATGAAGCGCGACTCCAGCGATTCGCCCACGCCGGGTTCGGCCGCGAGCACGGGGGGCGTCGTCTTTTGCAACGCCAGGATGGACGACAACGATGGATCGAATAGCATGGCAACCTCGTGAAATGGCAGGCGATAACGGCAACGACAGCGGCAACGACAGCGCAGCAACGACCGCGTCGTCAGAACTTGGAAACGACCCCTTGCACGGCATCCTTGAGCGACTTGATGGTGCTCGACTGTCCCGCACGCAACGACGTGTACGCCGCCATGGCCGCCTGAAATGAGGCCATCGACGCCGAATCCGTCGGATCGTCCTTGACCTTTTGCAGGGCGTCTTCCATGCGCTGCTTCAGGGCGTCCACGGGTCCGTTGAAGCCGGTGGAGGTTTCCTCGAGGTACGTCTCATTACTACTTCTGATGCTCGGAATGATGTCGGCCATATCGCTAAGTCTCCGGAGTTATTGCCTGTTGATGAATCGCCACTGATGTGGCCCTTCTTTCACATACGAAGCTGAGCCGTAGGCATACGATTGCTGCGCGGTCCAGTCGTCTTTCAAATCGATGTTGAAGTGCACGAGACGCTTGCCCCAGCGCTTCTCGAAGGTCTGCATGAAGCCGTACAGCCGGCGCAACTGCACGTCGTCAAGTTCGGAGCTGATGTGAAACGTCACGCCTTCGGGCGTATCGGTGCGCAAGAACGGCACCATCTGGCGCTTGAGCGCGTCTTCGGCTTCGCCGCTCGCCTCGTTTTCGTCGTGCAGCGTGATGCTCACGCGCCGGGCATAGGGAATCTTCTCGAGCAGCGCCGCCCGGAAGCGGGTCATCTCCATCTCGGAAATGCCGCTTTGCCTGCGGTTGATCCACAACTCCGGCGTCGCGGGATCTTCGAGCGAGAGCTTGAAATACAGCACGTCGGTGCGCGACGCATCGATCCACTGCGTGATGCGCGCGTTCTCTTCGTCCAGCGCCATGAGCACCAGCCGCTCGCGCTTGACGACATCGGCACCCAGCGCGCGCGACAACGCATTGCGCTCTTCGCGATCTTCGGTCAGCACGTAGATGCGGCCGTCGTTACCGGGCAAGACGGTGGCACGTCCGCCGAGCGATTCGAGGTACTCCGAGACGCCCTGTGCCTGCCGCTGTGGCTCCGACTGCCGGTAGTAGTAGACGCCGCCGATGAGGAGCAAGAGCGCGGCGCACGACACGAGTGCGCGTGTCCAGCGACGGCGTTGTCGTGCTGCGGGATGGATGGTGTCGTCCAGACGCGCATCGGCGCACAGGCTGCGCTGCACGTCGTCGGACCAGGCTTCGTCGATGCGCTTCACCCCGACACGCACGTCGCCCATACGCGCGATCTGCGTGGCGTCGATGGCAACTTCGGCGCCCGCCCCTTCGTTGAGGACACGAATGAACAGCCCCTCGCGTCCGGCGTCGTCGACCAGCACTTCGAAGTTGTCGCCACCGTCGCCATCCATGGGAACGTAGATGGCGTTGGGCGGCATTTCCGTTTGCCAACCGCGATCGAAGGCGGGGTCGCTCGGACCGACGATGAAGAGCGTGATGCCAGACGAGAGGGAGAACTCGCAGCCACGCATCGGCCCCGTCAGCAGACGCAACACGGCGCCGCTCGCGTGGCTGTCGGTCTCTGCGGGGCGGGTGTCTGCTTCCATCATCTCTTCGCGAGCGTGCAATGCCGGCGCTTCCATCGGCCCTGGCAATGTTCGTCGTTCGCGCTCCTCAACAATGAATTCGTTGAGGTTGAGAATACCGACCGGCTATCGGCGATTCATGATGGGATTCTTCGCAATAGAAATGAGGGTGATCATGATTTGCAGCGGCCGTTAGGCTACTTCACCGGTGCCTGGCTGCTGTCGGGTGCGGTGCGTTGGGCGCGCTCGCGGTTCATGGCGTCGAGCTTGCCCTGTGCTGCGACATCGCCCTGGGCAGCCGCCTTCCCGTACCACAGGCGGGCGCGCTCGAGGTCGGGCGTGACGACGCCGTAGCCGCGTTCGTAGTAGCTCGCCACGATGTACTGCGACGGCAGATCGCCGCCGCGCGCGGCTTTCTCGTACCAGCTGAACGCCGTCTTGTAGTCCTTCGGAACGCCGCGTCCGATGAAGTACTCGTTGGCGATAGCCGCCTGCGCCTGTACATGGCCCTGCTTCGCCGCCTTCTCGTACCAGAGGTTCGCCTGCGGGATCGATTTGCCGACGACGTAACCGTCGTCGAACATCTTGGCGTAGACGTACTGCGCTTGCGTCATGCCCGCGCTGGCGGCCCGTTCCAGCCAGTGCACCGCGCCGTCCGGGTCGGCATTCACGCCTTCGCCGTTGAGCAGCATCATGGCGTAATCGAATTGCGCAAGCCGGTTGCCCTGTTCGGCCGCCCGGCGGAACTCCTCAAGCGCCTGTGTCTGCTGTCCGGCTTCGTAGTGATGGACGGCCTGATCGGTCAGCGCCTGTGCCGGCGCCTGCGCGGCGGCCACGGCGTAAGGGATCGGTGCGCACGCCACCCCGGTGAGCACGAGGGCGGTACCGGCGAGCAACCGGCGCAGGGCGGAAGACGGTAGGACGACGTGTCGCATGGAACATCTCCGGGAACGGGCTTGCGCCTATTGTGCGCCAAACAAAAAGGCCTTGCCGGGACCGGGCATGGCCATGCCCGGAACGCCACGCCCATCTCCCAAAATGCAAAAACCCCGGCGCGGGCCGGGGTTTCGATGCACAGCAAGTGCCGGGCTTACGGCTTGATGTAGGCGTAGCCCTTTTGTTGCAGACGCGTGAGTTCCACCACGCCCGACGGCGTGAAGTCGGCGTCGAGCACGAACTGGTCCTTCTTCAGATTGCGCTGCTTGAGCGTGATCTCACACACCTCGAACTTGACGCCACGCGCGTGAAGCGCCGAGATGAGCGGCCCGACTGTCGCCGCGTCCTTGTAGCTCTCCATCAGGAAGTCGACCCCCTGCGAATGCGCCACGACCACGATCTTGGTGTCCGGCACGGTATCGAGCTGGTTGCGGATGTTGCGCAGACCGGCCAGCGCCTGATGCTCCGCGTCGTTGATGTGATACACGACCTTGTCTTCCGCGAATGCCGACGTCGCCGGTACGGCGAAAACGGTGAACAGGAATGCGGTCAGCAGGCCGCGCAGCAGCGTCTTCATAGGTAGGTCCCCCTTCGTGTTATCGGGTGTCTCGTCTCGGATCGACGGATGGAGCGGTGATGTCACGCCAGCCGCATCATAGCGCGTCGTCCGGCCGAGCGTGCTGCGTTGCCGTCTCCTGCCCCGAAAGCGCCGCCGGCCCGGGTCAACCTCCCACGGTCTGCGTCGACCCCATGCGGGGCAAACGCATCGTTTCAGACATCCGAGCGTGGATGCCCTACGCGTAGATACCAGTCGAGCGATGGTCGCGAATAGCGCGGCGGGGGCGACGGCAGCATCCAGCCGTTCACCTGTGCCATGTCGGGAGCCACATACGGCGGGGGCGCACACGACGGCAGTTCCTCAGGCTCGCAGCCTGGGGGGGCGTATGGCGGGGGTGGATCGCCACAAGGACGACCAGGGCGTCC
>NZ_MAOS01000039.1:0-242220 GCF_001721285.1 Pandoraea sp. ISTKB | reverse complement strand
AGATGAGCGGCACCCGCATGCTGTCCAGCATTTCCTACTTCGGCATGCGCGGCAAGGAGGACCTGGGCGATGGCTATGCCGCGATCTGGCAGATCGAAACACCGGTCTCCATCGACGGCAAGACGACAGGGTCCATCGGAGGGCGCAACTCGAACGTCGGACTCAAGGGGCCGTTCGGCACGGCGTTTCTGGGCAACTGGGATACGCCGTATCAATGGTCGACGCTCTCCGTCGGCTCGCCGGTGCGCAATCCGTACACCGGTGACCTGAGCACGATCCTGAGCAATCCGGGCTTCAACGTGCCGAACACGACCACGCAGTCTGGGCGTGTCAACAATGCGGCCGATGCCACATTCAACCGCCGTCAGGGCAACTCGCTCCAGTACTGGACACCCGAATGGGCGGGGCTGCAATTGCGGTTCTCTTACTCGCTTTCCAACGGCCGGGTGACGACGCCCGCAGGTGAAATTTCGCCGCAGGTCTTCGGTGCCGGACTGGAGTACGTGAACGGCCCGCTGCGCTTTCGCTATGCCTATGAGCTTCACAAAGACTACTTCGGTCTGGCATGGCTCGGAGCGCCGGCGAGCGCGAATCCGTCGAACGCGGGGTCGAAGGCCACGGGCTCGACCGACGACGCCCACAAGGTGCTCATCGTGTTCACGTACGCGAACACGAAGTGGGTCGCGGGCTGGGACCGGTTGACGTATCGCACCGACGACGGCACCGCCGGCAATCTCAACCGTTACCGCCGCGACGCCTTCTACGCGATGGTTCAGCACTTCTTCGGCGGAGGACGGCACTCCGTCTGGCTCGGCGGCGGTTTCGCGATGAACGGCGCGTGCTCGCGCGTGGGCGGGTCCACCTGCAACACCGACGATCTGGGCGCGACGCAACTCAATCTCGGCTACCGCTACGACTTTTCCCGACGGACCGACGTGTACGTCGCGTACTACCAGGTCATCAACCGGGCGTGGGGCAGCTACGGCTTTTCCCCGCGTCCGAATTTCGGCGCCAACGGTGGAAGTGCGCCGCCAGGTGTGCATTACCGAGGCATCGGTGTCGGTATCGAGCACACCTTCTGATCCGCCATGCCTCATCAATTTTCCATCCCCCTGATTCACGAGATTCACAGGAGACGATCTTGAGTACGACACAACCGGGCTTCGACAGCATTGTCGAGCGAGAGAAAGGACTGCACCGCGGCTTGAGCAGCGGGCAGTTATCGATGATTGCAATTGGCGGGGCCATTGGTACGGGCCTCTTTCTGGGAAGCGCGTTTGCCATCGGCTTCGCCGGGCCGAGCGTGCTGTTGAGCTATGCCATCGGCGGCGCCATCGCGCTGTTGCTGATGGGGTGTCTGGCGGAGATGACGGTCGCGCATCCCACGTCGGGATCGTTCGGCGCATACGCCGAGCATTACATCGGGCCGCTGGCCGGGTTTCTGGTGCGCTACGGCTACTGGTCGTCGATCGTGTTTGCCGTCGGCACCGAGGTCACGGCTATTGCCGTCTACATGAAGTACTGGTTTCCGGCCGTGCCGGGCTGGTACTGGATCGTTGGCTTCTCGGCGGGCCTGATAGCGATCAACGCGGCCAGCGTCAAGGTGTTCGGCGCGGTCGAATATGCGTTCTCAATGCTCAAGATCGTGGCCATCGTCGGGTTCCTGATCCTCGGCGCGTACATCGTCTTCCGTGCGCCTGAGGCGAGCGGCATCGGGCTGGCGAATTACACGTCGCATGGCGGGTTCTTCCCGAAAGGCGCGTGGGGCATGTGGGTGGCCGTGATCGTGTCGATCTTCAGCTACCTGAGCATCGAGATGATCGCGGTGGCGGCGGGCGAAGCGCAGGATCCGCAACGCGCGATCACCCGTGCGTTTCGCGCGACGATGTTCCGGCTCGTGTTCTTCTACCTGCTGACATTGGCGTTGACGCTGGCGATCGTGCCGTGGAACGCGGCCGGGGAAGACGGTAGTCCGTTCGTCAAGGTGATGGCGGCCACGCATATCCCGGGGGCGGCTGGCGTCATCAATCTGGTGATTCTGGTCGCCGCGCTCTCTGCGATGAACAGTCAGCTGTACATCACCACCCGCATGATGTTCTCGCTCTCACGTGCCGGGTATGCGCCGCGTCGCTTTGGCGAGGTCAGCCGCAACGGGGTGCCTGTCGCCGCGCTGATGCTCTCGACCATCGGCATTGCGCTCGCGGTCGCACTCAATGTGATGGCGCCGCAAGCGTCGTTCACGCTGATGATGTCCGTGTCGATGTTCGGTGCGATGTTCACGTGGCTGATGATCTTCGTCACGCATCTGTACTTCCGCCGGGCGCACGACGCGAAGTCGCTGGGCTTTCGCATGTGGGGGTATCCGTACGCCAGTCTGGCGGGGGCGCTGCTGATGCTGGCGACGCTCGTCACGACCTATTTCACCGACGAGTTCCGCATGACGCTGATCTACGGCGTGCCGTTCGTGGTGGCGTTGTCGGTCGTGTACGCGCTCTGGTACCGCCAACGTGATGGCGGTGCGGCCGTGCAGGCCCGGGGGCAGGGGAACTGACGCGCTAGGGCGTTCTACAGGATCGCGCCGGGCTGACGACAGCGGCGCGATCTTCGTGGTTCGCGAGACAGCTCGCCCCCGTGACGCCATGAGGCGGTCGCGGGGGCGAACGGATCCCGTCGTGCTTACTTTGCGGCAGCCTTGAGGCGCGTCGGGTCGACTTCGAGCGAAGTCCGCTTGCGCACGGCGTCGACGGCAGCGTCGTCGGCCGATTGACTGGCCGAGGGCTTCGTCGCACGGGCGGCGTCGTTCTGCATGATCGACTGGAGCAGCGTCAGCAGATCGCTACTGCTCGATGCGGACACCGGCGTCGTGACGTCGCTCACGAGTTTCGCCATCTCATAGCGCTGCACCTGCGTCGTCTGACTGGCCGAGCGGTTCGCTTGCGCGTAGGCAAGCAGACCGTTGCGGTACCCCACATCCACGGCACTCCTGGCCGTGTCCTCGACCTTCACGTACTCATAGTTCTGCGACTTCGGGTCGCTGGTCAGATTCAGCGGCACGCCGGCCCACAGCGAACGGTGATAGCTCGCACTCAGTGTCGCCTGCGTTTGCTGCCCAATGGTGCGATTGAGCATATCGGTGCCGCCGATCTGCGTGCTTTGCGAGATCTGATAGTTAAACGAATCGATCTCGGACGGACGCATCGGGTTCGGCGACTTCGGCGTCTGCGAAATCGAGGCGTTGAAGTCTGCCAGTCCGCTCAGCACGGACTTGTCGGCGTTGTTCAGCGGGATGCGCGGCAACGTGGCGGCCGGCGGGTAGTTGCTGTTCAGGCCCGTGAACGCGGCTTTGAACATGCTCATGAGCGAGGCGTCGCCGTTGCCCCGGCTCTGTGCCGTGTCGAACCGGTCGAGCCATGCGGCGAGCGCGGCTTTCTGGGCGGTCGGGCTGCCGATGGCCTGGAGATTCTTCAGATCGACGTTGACGTCGAACTTGCCGCTCGGGCCGTCGACGTGCATCGACCGCAGAGACGCATCGGCGTGGAACGTGATGGTCTGCGGCGCGCCGGTATTCGCGCCGAGCGTGGCCGAGAGATCCACGGACTTCAGGACCGACGAATCGAAGCCGGTCAGCCCGCTGAAGTCGATGACCGGCGGTTGCTTCGCGAGACCGTTGACGGCGTTCTGGAACGCATCGCCGAGTTTGCCGAGCTGGTCGCGTTCGGCATCGGTAAGCGTGCCCTTCGTCACCTCGAATTCGACCGACAGTCCGTCGTCGCTGCTGCCGAGCTTCACGGTGACCTGTGCGCCGCTGGCCGTGGTGATCGACAGCGCGAACTGGTTGTCGGCGCCGCCTTGCAGTTTCGATTGCTGCACCGCGAGATCGGCGTCGGTCGCGGGGGCGGCCGAGGTCGAGCGGAAGACGCTTTGCGAGAACGACGTCGCGCCCTTGGAGATGGCGGAAAGCAGCGTCGAGCCAAGCTGGTCGATCCGATTGCCGAGCGAAGTCGTCGACATGTTGCCGGACATCAGGAGCGAGATGGCGTCCGACGGCACTTGCTGCCAGTTCAGCACGGCGCCATTGGCGACGGGCTGGGCGTACGTCGGCCAGTTGGCGACGGGCGGCGCCTGCGTGAGCGTGACGCGGGTCGAGTCGACGGTGCCGGTCACTGCGCCAGTCGCTGGCACGTTGCCGGTACCGGTGGCATTCGCGGTGTTCGAGGCGTTCGCTGCCCGCGAGGCAATGTCGCCGGTCGTGAGCGCGAGGAGGTTCGTGGCTGTGTTGATAGACGTCATCGGGGGGCGTGTCGTCGGTTGTCCTTGTAAGCCCCGGTAAGGAAACCAGGGCGATCAACAGCATTAACGACCTTCAGACGCCAATATTTAGGGCGGCTCCTCATTTTCAGCGGGGGCGGGCCGATTCCGGCGCTGACAGACCTTCAAGCCATCCCGGCCGCGGGACTTGCCCCCGAGGGGCGTTACATGGCATTATGAAACATCAAAAGTTACGAATAACGCCAATCCATCCTCGGGAGTTGAGCCATGCAACAAGACACCATCGCGATGTTCGACCAGCACGCTGCCACGTACGACCAGACGTGGCGCGCCATGGCGCCCCTGCGCGACGCGATGCAACTGGTGCTGGACAATGTCTTCGCGCCGTTGCCGGCCGATGCACACGTACTCAGTGTCGGTGCCGGCACGGGGGCGGAGATTCTTTATCTCGCCGAGCGTCATCCGGACTGGCGTTTCACGGCGGTGGAGCCGTCCGGGCCGATGCTGGACGTCTTTCGGGCCAAGGCCGAGGCGCAGGGGATTGCGTCGCGGTGTCGTTTCCACGAGGGATTTCTCGATTCGCTGCCCGAGAGCGCACCGTTCGATGCCGCGACGTCGATTCTCGTCTCCCAGTTCGTGATGGATCCGGCCGAGCGCCGCGCCTTTTTCCGGGGAATTGCCAGACGGCTGCGCCCCGGCGGCTATCTCGCGAGCGCGGATCTTGCATGTGACATGACGTCCATCGCCGGAAGCCGCTTGCTTGAGGTATGGTTCGAGATGATGTCGGTGTCGCCGGAAGCGCGTGAGCGTGCGCAAGGCATCTACGGCTCTCAGGTGGCGGTGGTGCCGCCCGAGGCGATGGACGACATCCTCCGCGAAGGCGGTTTCGACGTGCCGGTGCGTTTCTTCCAGAGTGGCCTGATCCACGCCTGGTTTGCGCGTCAGGCGCTCGACGTTCGAGGAGCGTGACCAGAACCAGTGATGAAAGGAAACAATGAGAAGCGATAGCCGACTGTCTCGAATGCTGCACGTGCTGCTGCACATGGCGCGGCACGATGCGCCGTTCACCTCCGAGCAACTGGCGCAGATGCTGAGAACGAACCCGGTAGTGGTCCGCAGGACGATGGCCGGGCTGCGCGACGCGGGCTACGTGCGCTCCGACAAGGGGCACGGCGGGGGTTGGACGATCGCGTGCGATTTACGTCAGGTCACGCTGCTCGACATTCACCGCGCCGTGGGCGGGCCGAACATCTTCGCCATTGGCGTCGAGAGCGACAACCCGGAGTGTGCCGTCGAACGGGCGGTGAATGCCGCGCTCGACGGCGCGTTGCGCGAGGCCGAAGCGATTCTGATTGCCCGGCTCGGTGCGATCTCGCTGGCCGATCTCGCCCAGAATTTCGACGCGCTGTGCGCGCAGCATGAGGCTGCGGCAAGCTGACGGGCGTTCAGCGTGAAGACGGGAATCGCCTTTATCCGTCGATTCCCGTCGATTCCCGTGATCCTGGTTCCCGCTGTCTCTCGTTACGGCTGCGGCGCGGCCAACTGCGCCTTGATAGCCGCTTCCGTCTTATCGTAATCGCCTTCGCCGAAGTGCGTGTAGACGATCTTGCCGGACTTGTCGACGAGGTAGAACGCCGGCCAGTACAGGTTGTCGTAAGCCTTCCACGTGGCGTAGCGGTTGTCTTGTGCGACCGGATAGGTAATGCCGAAACGACGGATCGCGTCTTGCACGTTCTTCGTATCACGCTCGTAGGCATACTCCGGCGTGTGCACGCCGACCACGACCAATCCCTGATCCTTGTACTTCTCGTGCCATTGCTTCACGTACGGCAGCGTATGGATGCAGTTGATGCACGAGTACGTCCAGAAATCGACCAGCACGACCTTGCCGCGCAGTTGCTGCATGGTGAGCGGCTGGCTGTTGAGCCAGTTGTCGATGCCGGTGAATTCGGGGGCGGTTCCGCCAGCGAGGGGGCGCGCCTGCGACGGAGCGCAAGCGGCGAGACCCGTGAGGGCGAGGGCGACGAAGGCACTTCTGAGCATGGTCAACATGGCAGTTTTCTCCTGGGCTGTGCAACCTGTGTAACCGGTGTGGCGGGTTACAAGGGGTTACGTGGGGGTACGTGGGGTCAAGTGAGTCGGTAGCCGTATTTCACTGCCCGGGCGTATCTGTCATGTGTGCAAAAAGCCGCATTTCGGCAATGTCGTGTATCGGAGCGGGGTCCAGATACACAGTGATACAAACGGGCGAAACGGTTAGGCTATAAAGCGGTCATCGACCGCGCCGCCGGTGCGGACCCACCTGGAGTTGATCCATGTCGTCCCCAATGTCGTCCCCCACGTCGTCCCAGCGGTCGTCTGAGGTGTTTCAGGGTTCCTGCCACTGCGGGGCCGTCCGTTTTGAGGTCGTCACGCCCATCGAGCCGGCCGCCCGCTGCAATTGCAGCCTGTGCCGGCGCAAGGGCGCGCTCATGACGCCTGCCTTTCCCGAAGCCAGCCTGCGCATCCTTTCGGGCGCGGAAGACCTGACCTGCTACCAGTTCAATACCCGGGTGGCGAAGCACTACTTCTGCAAGCATTGCGGCATCTACCCGTTCCATGCCTCGCGCACGATGCCCGGCATGTGGCGTGCGAACATCGGTTGTCTGGAAGGTGTCGACCCGTATGCGCTGGACGCTTCGGTGGCCGACGGGCAGAAGCTCTCCGTCGTGGAGGACGCATGAAACGCCTGCTCAGCGTGCTGGCATTTCTGGCGGGCGGCCTGAGCGTGGAAGCCGTGCACCCGTTGCAGTGCGATCTCGCCCCGGCGAGCCGCCGTGTGCTGCCGGAAACGGAACGTGGCCGGCGTCGCAAGGATCCCCCCTTGTCCGGGGATGGCAAGGGCCGTGTGCCGCAACGCGCGTCGCTATAATCGTCCGCATGGAAAAAATCGATCATGTGCTGATCGTCGACGACGATCGTGGGATTCGGGAACTGCTCGCCGAGTATCTCGAGAAGAACGGCATGCGCGTGAGCACGGCGGCCAACGGGCGCGAGATGCGCGCGGTGCTGGCCGACGGCGCCCCCGACCTCATCGTGCTCGACCTGATGCTGCCCGGCGACGACGGCCTCGTGCTGTGCCGCGAGCTTCGGGCGGGCAAGTTCAAGGCGGTGCCGGTGCTCATGCTGACCGCGCGCAGCGAAGAAACCGACCGGATCGTCGGGCTGGAGATGGGCGCCGACGACTACCTTGCCAAGCCCTTTGCCGTGCGGGAACTGCTGGCGCGTATCAAATCGGTATTGCGCCGCACGCGCATGCTGCCGCCGGGGATGCAGATCACCGAGACAGCCGAAGTGCTCGCGTTCGGCGACTGGCAGCTCGACACCACGGCCCGTCATCTGCTGGACACCGATGGCACACAGGTGGCGCTCAGCGGTGCGGAATACCGGCTGCTGCGTGTATTGCTGGATCATCCGCAACGCGTGCTTACGCGCGACCAGTTGCTCAACCTCACGCAGGGCAGGCAGGCCGACGCCTTCGATCGGTCCATCGACCTGCTCATCAGCCGTTTGCGCCAGCGCCTGGGCGACGGCGCGCGTGAGCCTCGCTATATCAAGACGTTGCGCAACGAAGGCTATGTATTCTGCGCGGCGGTCACCGTCGTCTCCGCTCCCGAATGACAACCTCTTCGCCGCCGGTCCCGGCCTCTGGATCCCTGAACTGGCATTGGCCGCGCTCGTTGTTCGCGCGGCTCGCCCTCATCCTTTTCGTCGGCCTCGCACTCTCGCAGACGTTCTCGTTCTGGCTCACCATGACCGAGCGCAACCGCGTGACGTCGAACATGATGAGCGTCTACATCGAGAGCGAGGTGGCGAGCTCGGTCGCATTGCTCGATCACCTGCCGGCGGCCGAACGCGCGCAGTGGCTGCCGCGTCTGGCGCGGCGCAGCTATCGCTTCGAACTCGGCACGGGCGTGCCCGGCGGCAAGCCCGACGAAGGCGCGGCGATGCAGGTCGCGCGCGTGATCGAAGAATCCATCGGGGTGTCGTATCCGGTGACGGTCGATAGCGTGCCGGGCGATGCCGACCGCCTTCAGGCGCATTTGCGACTGAGCGATGGATCGCCGCTCACCATCGACGTGTTTCCCACGCCGAATTTGCCGCTGTCCGGCTGGTTGCCCGCCATGCTCGGCCTGCAACTGGTGCTGATCGCAGCCTGCTGCTGGCTGGCGGTGCGACTGGCGACGCGTCCGCTGAACGCGCTGGCGAAAGCGGCCGATGCCCTGGGGCCGGATTTGCGCGCAGAGCGTTTGAAGGAGGACGGTCCGTCCGAAGTGGCGCGCGCGGCGCGTGCGTTCAACGCGATGCAGGAGCGTATCAGCGGCTACATGACCGAGCGCATGCAGATCCTTGCGGCCATCTCCCACGATTTGCAGACACCGATTACCCGCATGCGGCTGCGCGTCGACACGATGGACGACGAGGCGGCGGCGGTACGTCTGCAACAGGATCTGAAGGAGATGGAGTCACTCGTCAAGGAAGGCGTGACCTATGCGCGAACCTTGCACGGTGCGTCGGAAGCGCCGCGCAAGGTCGACCTCGACGCGTTGCTCGACAGCCTCGTGTGTGATTACGTGGACGCCGGGTCTCCGGTCACGCTGGAAGGGCAGATCGGTCACCCGATCGTGACGCGTCCACAGGCCTTGCGCCGAATCGTGGGCAACCTCGTCGATAACGCGCTCAAGTACGGCAACGTTGCGCATCTCGTGGTGACCCAGCGCACCGATGGCATTGACGTGATCGTGGCGGATCGCGGCCCGGGGATTCCCGAAGACATGCTGGAAGGGGTCTTTGCACCGTTCGTGCGCCTGGAGACCTCGCGCAACCGTCACACGGGCGGCACGGGCCTGGGGCTGGCGATTGCGCGTCAACTGGCGCAGGCGATGGATGCCACGCTGACGTTACGCAATCGCGAGGGTGGTGGCCTGGAAGCACGGCTTTCGCTCAAGGCCTAATCGACGAGTTGGCGACGAGTTGGCGATGAATTAGCGAAGCATTAGCGAGGTATCGACCGGGCATTTGTATCGTAGTTTGTCTGACGTTGTCGCGGGTACTTACGATTGCAATAAGCGCCTCGTCAGACAAATGGCAGATACGTCCGGGGAGTCTAATGGTTTCAACGGCGGCGCAACAGGCGCACGGCAGCCAGGCAGATGCCAGCACCGAACCTGAAGCGCTCGAACGTTACTTACCCTTAAATTCTCTGGAGTCTCACCATGAAAGCCCTTCTGATCGCTGTTTCGCTCGCTACCCTCGGCACCGCTGGCGCTGCTTACGCCGCTGGCACGGATCAAGTCCTGACGAGCACCGGCAACGCCGTCTCGGCCGCTCACTGGATGCCGGACAACGGCCCGTCGCTCACCACGGCACAAGTCAAGAAAGAACTGCAAAGCGCTGCCACGTCGGGTGAGATCGACTACCTGAACATGACGCTGTACAAAGGCGCATGACGGCTAGTTGCCGGGCCAGCAAGACTGGACATCCCCGAAAACGCCCGGCATCGCCGGGCGTCGCTGAGCGGCTTCAAGCTGACTACCGGCAGACTGCGGGCTGAGTTCTGCACCAAAGCAGGATTCGGCCCGTTTTCTTTTATTCCGTTATTTCTGTATTGACAGAAACAAATGAAATAACTAGATTGACGCTACACGGTACGAAAACCGAATCGGAGGCGTCATGAAAGTGCTGGTCTGTGGCGCGCGCGGGTTTATCGGCGCAGCGCTTTGCGAACGGCTCGAACGGGCCGGGCACCACGTGCTCAGGGGCGTGCGACGCATCGAGGCAGGCGACGATGTCGAGATCGACTACACGCGAGACGTTGCGCCCGCCCAGTGGGATGCCTTGCTGAGCGATGTCGATGCGGTGATCAATGCGGTGGGCATTCTGATCGAGGACCGTCGGCAGACGTTTGAGCGCGTCCACACGCGCGGGCCCATCGCCTTGTTCGACGCTTGCCAGCGTTGCGGCGTCGGCCGCGTCATCCAGATTTCTGCATTAGGTGCTCAGTCCGGGACGACGGCCTATTTTCGGAGCAAGCGAGCGGCGGATGACCATCTGCAATCGTTGTCCGTCGATGCGTACGTGGTGCGTCCCGCGCTGGTCTACGGTATCTCGGGGGCGTCGGCATCGTTCTTCCGCTCGCTTGCCAGCCTTCCTCTGCACGTGCTGCCGGGCGGTGGGCATCAACGGTTGCGCCCGGTGCATGTGGATGAGTTGGCGGAGATCGTCGAGCGGTTGTTGCGTGGCGCGCACGTTGACGAAAAGGTCGTGGAGATTGTCGGTGGAGAAGACGTGGCCTACCGGGAGATGCTGTCGATCTATCGTACGTCGCTGGGCTTTGGTCCGGCTTGCCGGGTGTCCATGCCGGGGTGGGCGATCGGCCTCGGGGCAGCACTGCTGGATCGCGTGCCCGGGTCGATGCTGACACGCGACACGTGGCACATGCTGCAATCGGGCAGCACCGGGGATCCCGCACAGACGCAGGCCATTCTTCAGCGTTCACCCGCTGGTTTGCGCACGTTCATCGGCGCTGACGCTTCGATGCTGCGTGATCGGGCGCTTGGCGCATGGCGCTCACCGCTACTCAGAGGCGTGCTGGCCGTGATCTGGCTCTGGACCGTCGTATCGAGCGTTTTTCTTTATCCGCGCGCCGACAGTCTGGCCATGCTCGCACGCAGCCATCTGCATGGAGGCTACGCCAGTGCGTCGTTCTGGCTGGCGACGGGAATCGACCTCGTGTTCGGCGTCATGACGATCGTCCGGCCGGGGCGCCGGCTTTGGCTGGCGCAGGCGGTCGTGATCGTGGCCTATTCGTCGATCATCGCCGTCACGATGCCGGAAATGTTGTGGCATCCGTTTGGTCCCGTGCTCAAGAACCTGCCCATTCTGGCCATTCTGCTGATGCTGTTCAGCGAGGACACCGCACCATGACGCTCTATCTCACGATCAAGGTCTTGCACATTCTGTCGTCGGTCCTGTTGGTCGGCACGGGATTCGGGTCGGCGTTTTACCTCTACTTCGTGAATCGCACACGCTCGGTGGCGGCCATCGCGGCGGTTTCCGGACTGGTGGTCCGTGCCGACTGGTGGTTCACCACGCCGGCGGTGCTGTTCCAGCCGCTATCCGGTTTGTGGCTGGTCCACACAGCGGGATGGGGGTGGAGTAGCGCGTGGGTTGTCGCTACCTTGATCCTGTATGCCATCGCCGGCGTGTGCTGGTTGCCCGTGGTGTGGATGCAGATCGAGATGACGAAGATGGCGCGTGTCGCTCAGCAGGCCGGCCGGGATACCTTGCCGGCGCGCTACTGGCAATTCGCGAAGCGATGGGAGCGACTGGGATATCCGGCGTTCGTGGCCATGGTGGTGATTTACTTCCTGATGGTGTTCAAGCCGACGTGATGGTGTGATGGCTTTCGTCGTCAATGCGACGACACGTAAATTGCATCGGCAAACGCGGCAGGAATGGCGAAGCTCTCGCGCATGCGTCGGGTTTCGGCGGCGGGCGTCGCGCCGAAGAGGCGCTTGAACTCCCGGCTGAATTGCGACGCGCTGGTATAGCCCACGGCATGGCTGGCGGCTTCTGCCGTCAGGTCCTGACGCACCATCAGCAAGCGCGCCTGATGCAGCCGCGTCGACTTCACGTACTGCATGGGCGAGACCTGCGTGATGGCCTTGAAATGACTGTGAAAGCTCGGAACGCTCATGCCAGCTTCTTCGGCAAGTTGCGTGACGTCGAGCGGGTCGGCATATCCGGCATGGATCAGACGCAGCGACCGGCCGATGCGGCCGAATTGCCCCCGCATCGCCAGCGCTTCACGCATGGCGCCGCCTTGCGCGCCGGTCAGTACACGGAAGTAGATTTCGCGCAGCAGGCCTTGTCCGAGCACGGCGGCTTCGAGCGGCGAACTCATGGCCTCGAGAAAGCGCAGCACGGAACCCCGCATCGGGGCATCCATCGGTGTGGACATCATGCTCTGCGGCGGCGCTTCATGCCGGGCCGTGCCTTCGCGGTCGATCTGTGCGGCCAATTCGGCGGCCATCGTAAAGTCGAGATGCAGATAGAGCGCCAGCAGTGGCCGGTCGCGTGTCGCGTCCGTCTCCATACTGAAGGGGACCGGGACCGACACGGCCAGATAATGATCCTCGTCGTATTGATAAAGCCGGTCGCCGAAGTAACCGCGCTTTCTGCCCTGACAGACGATCACGATGCCCGGATCGTACAGCACGGGCGTGCGTGAGAGCTTCCGATCGGAACGAAGAATACGAACGCTCGGCAGTGCCGTGAGGTTGTATCCCTCGTCGGGGGCAAGCGCGCGGAGCAGGGCAAGGGTTCGGGCCCGGTCACCTTGGGAGTTCGCCGGGCTGATCTTCTGCTTCATAGTTTTAGGCAAGATAATTAGTGAATTTCGGCTTAATAACCGCTTTTCGTAATACTAGTATGCACTCTCTGATGAATATTTTGGAGAGGCAACAATGGCAACGGGAAAGATTCTGCTCATTACGGGCGTCAGCAGTGGTTTTGGTCGGGCACTGGCGCAAGAGGCGCTGAGGGCCGGGCATACGGTCGTCGGAACGGTGCGAAGCGAGGCGGCGATGCGGGATTTCACGTCGCTATCCGAGACGCATGCGTTTGCTCGCGTGCTCGACGTGACCGATTTCGACGCGATCGACGGCGTGGTGGCCGAGATCGAAGCGAACATCGGTCCCATCGATGTGCTGGTCAACAATGCGGGTTATGGACACGAGGGGATTCTGGAGGAATCGCCGCTATCGGAGATGCGTCGGCAGTTCGATGTGAACGTGTTTGGTGCGGTGGCGATGATCAAGGCGGTGTTGCCGTTCATGCGTGCGCGTCGGCGCGGTCACATTCTGAACATCACCTCGATGGGCGGGCACATCACGATGCCGGGCATTACTTACTACTGCGGCAGCAAGTTCGCGCTGGAAGGGATTTCGGAGAGTCTGGGCAAGGAGGTCGCGCCGCTGGGTATCTCGGTGACGGCGGTAGCGCCCGGGTCGTTCCGCACCGATTGGGCGGGCCGCTCGATGG
Source organism: Pandoraea sp. ISTKB (assembly GCF_001721285.1). NCBI lineage: Bacteria > Pseudomonadati > Pseudomonadota > Betaproteobacteria > Burkholderiales > Burkholderiaceae > Pandoraea > Pandoraea sp. ISTKB. The sequence goes on along the minus strand of NZ_MAOS01000039.1, from coordinate 228,867 downwards.
CCCGGACGCCTCGCTCGATTGCGGATTACGACGCGAGCTTCGATCCGGTGCGTCGTGCGCGGGAGGAGAAGAACGGGAAGCAACTCGGCGATCCCGTCAAAGCCGCGCGCGCGATGCTCACCGCAATCGACTCTGCGCATCCGCCTGCGCACCTGTTGCTCGGCAGCGATGCGCTGAAGCTCGTGAGGGAGCATCTGACGGCGCTGGAATACGAGTTCAGCCAGTGGGAGCCGGTCACGGTGTCGACGGACGGTTGAGTCTGAAAATGCAGCGACCCGCGACTTGCCTTTCAGCGCAAGCGCGGGCCGTATTACCCAATCAGAGCAGACCGGCGACTTGCGGAAGGAACTTGACGGGATTGAAGGTGATGACGCGGTAACTGGCGAGTCCGTGAATGTGGAACGGGTCTTGCGCGATGATCGCGTCGAGTTCCTCGCGCGATACCTTGCCGGAGACGACGATGATGCCGCCCTCGCGCGGATCCTTGGGGCCGGAGGCAATGAAGACCTCGCGTTCGTATTGCGTGGAAAGAAACGCACGATGCGCTTCGAGCTGGACGTCAACGGCGCTTACAGGTTGCAGATATGTCAGTTCGACGATGTACATCAGGCTGCCTTTATCGGGAAAAACGCGGCAAATGCCGCTCGGGAGCCAGTGTAGCAATTCGCCGGGGCTGACGCTGGACAGACGTTGTCCAGCGTTTCATCACGTGTGACAGCCATACCGACGCATACCGCAAGCGCTCGTCAGCCTCAGCGCTCCAGCCCCGCCCGATGCTTCTGATACTGGATCGCGGAGACGATTGCCACCCGCCGGATCGGTTCCGGAGGCAGCCACGTGGGGCGCTCGAAGCCCAGCGCGTCGGCCAGCTCGGGCGAATGGTGGCCACAGGCCATCTCGCCGAGCAGCTTGCCGAACATGCTGCCCTTGAGCACGCCCGCGCCATTGCACCCGAGCGACGTGAACAGCCCTTTGCGCACCTCGCCGAAGTAAAGTGCCCCGTTGCGGGTGAGCGCCGTCACACCGCCCCAGACATGCTCGAACTTGTGCGATGCCATCTGCGGATAGCGCCGCTGATAAGCGTCGGTGAGCATCGCGTCGACGTTGGCCATCGGGCGCTCCTTCTCGTACGAATAAGCGCTGCGCACGATGAAGCGGCCGCCGAGCGTCTTGCGTAGCGTGGTGCCCAGCCGGTTCGCCGGAATCACGCCCCATTCACGCGCCGGACCGAGCTTGGCCAGTTCGTCGGCAGATAGGGCCGGTGTCATCGCGGCGTACGTGTAGATGGTGAAGACGCGATCGCGCGCCAGCCCCAGCTTGCGGGCGAACCCGTTGTTCGCCACGATGACCTGACCGGCACGCAACTGCGCCGATGCCGTCGTCACCGTGAATGGCCCGGTGCCATCGAGCGTCACGACCGGCTCGTTTTCCCACAACCGGACATTCGCCGGCAGACTGTCCGCCAGTCCGCGCACGAGGGCCGCGGGTTGCACGAAGACATTGTTGTCTGAGTGATAGCCGTAGCCGTAATAGTCGGTGCCGATTTCGCTGCGCAAGGCGTCGCGCGTCAGCTCGCGGTAGGTCACCCCCCAGTCACGATATTGCGCCAGCGTGTCGCGCAGCCGTTGTTCGCCATCGGGCGTTGCGGCCGCGTGGTACTTACCGACGGGATTCCATCCGCAATCGATGCGGTGTGTCGTCACCAGCTCGTGAAGCCACTTCAGCCCGATGTCGTACAGACGGATCTGCTTGCGCGCGACTTCGACCGGGCTGCCGTGTCCGCCCATGCCGGTGTTGTGCGGCAGGTTGATGAGGAAGCCCGAATTGCGGCCGGCTGAGCCATTGCCGACAGTGGTGGCGTCGACGACCAGCACCGAAGCGTCCGGCCGAAGCTCCGCGACGCGACGCGCCGCCGCCAGCCCGGTGAAGCCCGCACCAATGACGATGACGTCGAAGCTGTGCCCTGCCGGCGCCTGCGTATGCGGCGCGCGTGCCGGCAGCAGGGCGTTCCAGCCGGCGCCCGCCTGATAAGCGGGGAACGTATCCCGCACGTGGCGGGAGGAAGTGACTTGATTGGACATGACAATAGAAATGCGGGGGCTTGCCGAAGGTGGCTAGGGGAGCGACGTCGCGAGTGGCGCCGGCGTCCGGCGTCTCGCGTTGTTATGCCGCCTGACTCTCGAGACTGCGCATCACTTCGGTTTGCACGGTGTTCCAGATTTGCGATTTGAGTTCGTTGTAGCGCGGCGAAAGCTGCACCTGTGCGTCGCGCGGCATCGGGAGATCGTTGGGCAGATCGCAGGCCACGCGACCCGGCCGTGCGCTCATGATCACCATGCGCGTCGACAGCATCAGTGCCTCGTCGATCGAGTGGGTGATGAACACGATCGTCTTGCCGCTCTTCTGATAGATCTGGAGCAGTTCTTCCTGCAACACCTGACGCGTCATGGCGTCGAGCGCCGCAAACGGTTCGTCGAGCAGAATGACGTCCGGATCGTTGGCGAGCACGCGCGCAATCGACACGCGCTGCCGCATACCGCCGGACAGCGCCTTCGGATAGCGATCTTCGAAGCCCTTCAGGCCGACCATCTCGATATAGCGGCGTGCCGTGGCGTAGCGCGTGGCCTTGTCGATCCCTTTCATCTTCAGACCGAAGGCGACGTTATCGAGCACGCTCAGCCACGGGAACAGCGCGTACTGCTGGAAGACCATGCCGCAGTGCGGGTCGATGCCTTTGACCTCGCGGCCGTTCACACGGATCTGGCCGGTGGTCGGTGCGTCGAAACCGGTGATTAGATTGAGCAGCGTCGACTTGCCGCATCCGGACGCGCCGAGCAGTACCACGAATTCGCCGCGTGCGATGTTCATGTCCACACGCTCAAGGGCCTGGAAGTCGCCGTAACGCTTCGACACGCCATCGATGGCGATCATCGTGTCCGACTCGCCTCTGGACGTAGCGCCCGATGCCGCCTGAGCGGTCTGTGCACCGGCCTGGGAATCGATACGATCGTTCATGCTTGCCACCTCAACACCTTGCGCTCGATGGCGCGAAATACGATATCCGTCACCAGCACCGTGACGCTGATCATCACCATGCCGAGCACGACGACTTCCGTCTGGAAGAACTCCTTGCCGTTCATGATGAGAAAGCCGAGTCCTTCGCGGGCGGCGACCAGTTCGGCCGAGATTACGCACGTCCACGACAGCCCCAGAATGATCTTCAGGCCGGAGAGGATCTGCGGCAGGCTCGCGGGCAGAATCACCTCACGCATCACCTGCCAGTTGCTCGCGCCCAGATTCTTCGCAGCGCGGATCAACAGCGGGTCGACGTTACGCGTGGCTTCGATCACATAGACCAGCGCGGGGGCGAACGTGCCCATGAACACGATGCTGTACTTCTGCGTCTCCGAGATGCCGAACCACAGCAGCGAGAGCGGAATCCAGCTCATCGACGGCAGCGGGCGCAGGAACGACAGGATCGGGTCGAACGCGGCGCGCGCGTAGCTCGACGTACCCAGCACGATGCCAAGCGGAATGGCAACGACAGTGGCCGCGATGAAGCCCGTCATCACCCGCCGGGTGGAGGCGAGCACGTTCGAGAGCAGCGAGCCGTCGGCCATCATGGCGACGATACGTTCCGCGACGGCCGAGGGCGGCGGCAGGAACAGGGGATCGACGATCCCGGTGCGGCAGGCCGCTTCCCATGCCAGCAGGAACACGACCACGGACGCAAACCCCACACCCAGCAACGTGGCGCGGGACGGTTGACGATGATTCACAATCAGACTCCTCAGGCGTGTGCCGGTACGCCATGCCAGCGCACCGGCGCGCGAATGCTTACAGATACGACGTGTTGATCCACTGACGCACCGCAGGCGCCTTGTCGATCTGCTTGTAGGTCACGAGCATTTCGGCCAGTCGTTGCAGGCCGTCAACGTAACTGCCCGGCGACTTGAGCAGTTGCGTCTGCTGCGCGAGGCTGTACCATTCGGCGCCCTTGATCGTCTCGATCTGGTCAAGCGCCGACATGCCGGTCAGGCCGATCAGCGTGCGGGCGGCGTCGTCGGGCTTGTCGCGCAGTGTCTGGCAGGCATCGAAATACACCTTCAGGTACTTGCGCACGGCGTCGCCGTTCTTCTCGGCCCAGGCGTTGCGCACGATCAGCACGTCCGGACCCGGGGTCACGTTGTACTTCTTATAAAGCGAGAACTGCGTGTCGTCGGCCAGCAGCTTCATGCCCGTCATGGCGCGAATGCGGTTGAACTGCGGCGTCCAGGCTGCGGCGGCGTCGATCTGACCCGACTGGATCGCCCCCGGAAGTTCGGGGGCGGGGACGTTGAGCACCGTCACATCGTTCGAGAGCCCGGCGCTACCCAGCAGATCCAGCACCAGCAAATGCGCGCTCGACGCGAACGTCAAACCGAGCTTCTTGCCCTTGAGGTCTTGCAGCGAGTTCACGCCGTCGCGCACGAACAGGCCTTCCACCTTCCCGAAACTCTCGGGCACGGCCACGATGGAGAAGTGCTTCGAGCCGCGAGCCATCAGCGCGAGGGCCGACACGATGCCGGTGCAGGCGATGTCGATGCCACCCGAGAGCACGGCGCTCATGCGGGCCGACGACGTGCCGAACGCCTGCCATTGCTGGTCGATGCCGGCGGCGGCAAGCGCGCCCGACTTCATGGCGAGATAGGCCGGATAGTGGCCGAGCCATGCCGAGCCGCCGTACTGGACGGTGGTGGCGTCTGCCGCGCGGGCCATGCCCGGCAGCGTCATTCCTCCTGCGGCGGCGGCCGCCGACAGGGCGGCGCTAGTATGGAGGAATTTGCGTCGTGAGAGGTTCATGCGTGTCTCCTTTGTAGGCTGTGTTATTCGCGGTGAATACTCGATTTGCACGATGGGTGCGCTTCAGGTGAAGGTCATCTAGCCCGGCGCCCCGGGCGGTGGATCAGCACAACGCCAGGCGCTCGCCCAGCCAGGGCATGACGCGGCGTAGTTCCGGGAAGGCCTCCTGCGCGAGTGCGAGGCGACCGGCCAGAAAGCACTGCGACGCCATCTCGGAGACCTCGCCTTCACGCGAGACCTGGTAGATCGTGCGCGAGAGCGCGGGGCCGGGCAGGGGCAGCGCGGCGACCTGGGGCAGCGATGCGCGGCCCTGCAAGAGGCAGAGCGGCGTAGCGATCGTGAATCCGACTTCGGCGGCGACCATCGACATCACGACGTCCGACGTGTCGATTTCGAGGTGCATGCGTGGCGAATGCCCGGTGCGGCGCAAATGGCGCTCGATCACGGCCCCGAAGTGAGAGCGTCCCGAGAAGCGAATCAGTGGCATCGAGCGGATCAGTTCGCTCAGGTCGGCCTGTGCGAGATCGGCCTCACGCGACTTCGGCACCACGACGATGAACGGCTCCGTGAAAATCGGACGGCGCACCAGACGCTCCATGTCGTGCATGGGATCGCTCGTGACGATCAGGTCCAACTGACGGGCGAGCAGAGCCTGCGCATGGCCGTTGGCGAGGCCTGACCAGAGCAGCAGTTCGCTGGTGCTCCCGGACATCTGCCGGACGATCGAGGGTCCAACCGTCGCCGCGAACGAGTCGATCATGCCGACACGCACGGCGGCGCGGCTGGCGACGTCGGCGTCTTGCACCTGAGCGATGAGCCGGTCCATATCGTCCACGATCTGGCGGGCGTGACGCGAGAGCGCCAGTCCGGCCGGGGTGAGCTTGAGCGGACGGCGCGAGCGGTCGAGCACACGTGTGCCGACCGTTTGTTCGATTTGGGCGATGGCTTGCGAGATGGCGGATTGCGTGACGCCGAGCGTCTCGGCGGCGCCCGAGAGGCTGCCAGCCGAGGCTACAGCTTCGAAGATCCGCAACGATCTGACGTCGAGGTCTGCGCGCTTTTTCATCGCCATGTCTCCAGTTCGGCGCACGCGTATCAGGGGATGAGAACGGCTTTCCTGAGGCGCGGCGGTGAATCGGTATAAGAATTTCTGGCGATTGTAGGGATGGAAGGCGCTAAAACAAAACGAAGTTAAGTAAAACTAATACTTTGTATTAGGCCATGGGAATTACGGAGGCAAAACGCGCACGAGCGAACGAAGCTCGTCTCGACAGATGAAATCGACGCAAAGGAAAGGACGGTGGGGAAAGAGAAACTGAGGGGATCGAGAGGGACGGACCGAGGCCCCGTTCCGAATCGAGTTGGGTCTATGTCTGAGAGGCGGAATGGGGCCTCGGTCCGTCTGACTGTGGGCGTGGGAGGCGGGTCAGGCGAGGGCGGCAGGACAAGGCCGGGAGAAGCCCCGGAAGGCATGACCTCCCTTCCGGGCCAGACGATGTCGTCGGTGTTACAACAACCGATAAGCGAGACGCGCTGCCACACGCGCCCCGGTCCCTTGGGCGTCGAAACGCGGGTTGTACTCGGCGAGATCGGCAACGCGCAGTTTGCCTGAGCGGCGCACGTGCGTGACGATGGCTTCGACGACCGGCATCGGCACGCCGTAAGCCGCCGGTGCCGAGACACCCGGCATGACGGGCGCGGGCAGCACGTCGAGATCGATCGTCAGGTAGACGTGAGAGACGTCAGCCATCAGCGCATCGATCTGTGCAAGGCGCGCCTCGAGATGCCGGTCCTGCATCTCCGTGTCTTCGACGTACGTGACTTTCAACGCATCCGCACGCTCGAACAACGATGCCGTATTGCTCAGACGGCTCACGCCGAGGCAGGCGTAATCGAACGGTAACCCCGCCGCTTCGCACGCGTGGGCGATCTGGTCGAACGGCGTGCCCGAGGTGCCCGGGCGCGCCGTACGCAGATCGAAATGCGCGTCGAGATTCAGGATCAGCACGCGCGAGCGGTCGCCCTGTGCGTCGAGATGCGCCCGCAGTCCTTGCCACGTGCCCCACGCGATCTCATGGCCGCCACCGAGCACTACCGGCGTCGCGCCAGCGTCGAGTTGACGGCGTACGGCATCGGCGAGCGCCTGTTGCGCGGCTTCGAGCGCATCGCCTTCGCACGTGACGTCGCCCGCGTCGTACAAGCACGCGATGTCGTGGGCCGGAAGATTCGCCAGCGCGCGACGAATGGCTTGCGGGCCATCCGACGCGCCGATGCGTCCCTGATTGCGCTTCACGCCTGCATCGCAGGCAAAGCCCAGAAGCACGGGCGCGCCGCTCTCCGGGCGTTCGGCGCGCGCATCGATCTCGCGCACCACGTTGAACAGACGGCGTGTGTCGCCGCGCTCGCCGGTGTCCGTGCGGCCTTGCCAGACCGGCCCGTCCGACGTGCTGCCGACCACCGGTTTCAATGATGTGACCATGAAAAAATCTCCTGTTGACCGGATCAGACGGACGCGAGATCGCGCAACTCGCCGTGGCGCACCGTGCGCGAAGGCAACTCACCACCCAGCCAGTAAGCCAGCTCCGCCGGTCGCTCGATCTCCCAGGCAACAAAATCCGCCGTCTTCCCGGCTTCGATCGTGCCGTGGGTGTCGAGCATGCCGAGCGCCTTGGCGGCGTTGCGTGTGACTCCTGCCAGCGCCTCTTCCGGCGTCAGCCCGAACAGCGTGCAGGCCATGTTGAGCATCAGACGCAGCGACAACGCAGGCGATGTCCCCGGATTCAGATCCGACGCCACGGCGATATCTACGCCATGACGACGCAGCAGATCCACTGGCGGACGCCGTGTCTCCTGCAACATGTGGAACGCCCCGGGCAGCAGCACCGCGACCGTGCCGGCGCGGCCCATCGCGGCGGCATCCTCGGCCGTCATGTACTCGAGATGGTCTGCCGATAACGCCCCCAACTCAGCCGCCATGCTCGACCCGCCCAGCGGCGAGAGTTGCTCGGCGTGCAGCTTCACGGGCAACTTCAGCTTCTGTGCGCGCAGCAGCACGCGCATGACCTGCGCCGGCGAGAACGCGATCGTCTCGCAGAAGGCATCCACGGCGTCGACCAGACGTTCCTCGGCCAGCGTCGGCAGAATCTCCGAGCAGACGTAGTTCACATACTCGTCGGCCTTGCCCGCGAATTCGGACGGCACGGTGTGAGCCGCCAGACACGTCGTCTTCACGGTCACCGGCAGGGCTTCCCCGAGCCGGCGCGCCACGCGCAGCATCTTGCGTTCGCTGTTCAGATCGAGCCCGTAGCCGGACTTGATCTCGACGGTGGTCACCCCGTCGCGCATCAAGGCGAGCAGACGCTTGCGGGCCGAGGCGAAGAGGGCGTCTTCGGTCGCATCGCGGGTGTGCCGCACCGTGTGCTTGATGCCGCCCCCCGCAGCCGAGATTTCGGCATAACTCACGCCCTGCAGACGTTGCTCGAACTCCAGACTACGGTTGCCGCCGAACACCAGGTGCGTATGGCAATCGATCAGGCCGGGTGTGACCCAGGCCCCGTTAAGATCGATGCATTCATCCGCGCCGGAAGCCGGGCGCTCGCCGCGCGGGCCAACCCATTCGATCTGCTTGCCGTGCGTGACGATCACGGCGTCTTCGATGGTGTTGTAGCGGCCGTCGCGCAGGGTCGCAACGTGGCAGTGCTTCCAGTAGGTACGTTTCATGTGGGTCTTATTCCAGACGCATTTGGTTGCGCAGTTGCGCTTCCTTGGGTTTGACGCCGAATTGATACGCCGCCGACATCAGTGCAATCCAGCCGGCGCCGACATAGAGCGCGACGCGCGTGTCTTCCGTATAGCCGAGCACCCCGATCACGAACAGCATGAAGGCGATGGCCAGTGCCGGTGCGACGGGCCACAGCGGCACCTTGAACTTCAGCGCAGCGACTTCCTCGGCCGACAGACGGCGACGCATCGCGACCTGCGAGAGCAGGATCATCAGCCACACCCAGACCGTGGCGAACGTCGCAATCGACGCGATGATGAGGAACACGCCTTCCGGGATCAGGTAGTTGAGCACCACGCCGCCGAGCAGCGCGGCCGTCATCACCAGCACCGTGACCCACGGCACTCCGTGACGCGACGTCGCCGAGAAGATCGCCGGGGCCTGACCATGTTCGGCCATGCCGAACATCATGCGACCCGCGCCGAAGATGTTGCTGTTGATGGCCGAGATGGCCGCCGAAATCACGATCACGTTGAGAATCGCCGCCGCCGACTTGATGCCCAGCCCCGAGAAGATCTGCACGAACGGGCTGCCCTGACTGCCGATCCCGGTCCACGGGAAGATCGCCATGAGCACGCACATCGTCAGCACGTAGAACAGCAGAATGCGTGCCGGCACGGCGTTGATCGCCCGCGGAATCACCGTCTCGGGATTCTTCGCTTCGCCGCCCGTGATGCCGATGATCTCGATGCCGCCATACGCGAACATCACAACCGCGAGCGAGGCCACCAGTCCGCCCCAGCCATTCGGCATGAAGCCGCCATGCGCCCACAGATTGCTCACTGCCGGGGCATGTTCGCTGTGCATCTGCACGCCGGTCAGCAGAATCACGCCGCCACCCACGATCATGGCGACGATGGCGAGAATCTTGACCAGTGCCAGCCAGAACTCCATCTCGCCGTAGACCTTCACGTTGCACAGATTCAGGCCGCAGATCAGCATCACGATGCCGAGCACCCAGATCCATTGGGGAACGTCCGGGAACCAGAACCCCATATAGATGCCGAACGCCGTCACGTCCGCCAGACAGACGATGACCATCTCGAGAATGTAGGTCCAGCCCGTGAGGAATCCCGCCAGCGGCCCGAGGTTGTCGCGGGCGTAGCGCCCGAACGATCCCGTTACCGGCTGACGCACGGCCATCTCTCCGAGGGCGCGCATCACCATGTAGACGGCTGCGCCGCCGAGGATGTACGCCAGAATGACCGCCGGACCGGCGAGCTGGATGGCCGAAGCCGACCCATAGAACAGACCGGTGCCGATGGCAGAGCCCAGCGCCAGAAAGCGGATGTGCCGCGCGCTCAGATTGCGTTGCAGGTTTTTCAAGCTGTCTCCTGAAGACCTAGTAGGCCGGCCCGCAGACACGGGCGGCGAGGGAAATCGGGTGGTACGTCGACCGGCCCCGTCAGCGAACTGAAAGGGCCGGCATACGAGGGGGCAACCCGGTACGCCACAAAGCCGGAGCGCGAATCACTGTTCGTTTCGCCCCGGCAGGGCGGGAATCAAACGACTGGCTCGGTGACTCAGAGGCTCGGCAACGTACCGGCGGGCACGAGTGCGCTCAGTTGTCGCTGTGCGATGAGTTCGCTCGCCCCCTCGATGTCCGGGGCGAAATAGCGATCCTTATCGTAGAACGGAACCGATTGGCGCAGCAGGGCGCGTGCGCGTTCGAGGGCCGGGGTGGACTTCACACCTTCGCGGAAATCCAGGCCCTGAGCGGCGCTCAGCCATTCGATCGCGATGATGCCCTTGACGTTATCGGCCATCTCCCAAAGCCGCTTACCGGCGTTCGGGGCCATCGAGACGTGGTCTTCCTGGTTGGCCGAGGTCGGGAGACTATCAACGCTGGCCGGATGTGCCAAGGCTTTATTGTCGGACGCGAGGGCGGCGGCCGTCACTTGCGCGATCATGAAACCGGAGTTCACGCCGCCATTGGCCACCAGAAACGCGGGCAATTGCGACATGTGCTTGTCCATCATCAGCGAGATGCGACGCTCGCTCAGCGCGCCGATTTCCGCCAGCGCCAGCGCGAGATTGTCGGCCGCCATCGCGACCGGTTCAGCGTGGAAGTTACCGCCGGAGATCACGTCGCCCTGTTCCCAGAAGACGAGCGGATTGTCCGACACGGCATTGGCTTCGACGGCGAGCACTTCGGCAGCCTGACGGATCTGCGTGAGGCACGCGCCCATGACCTGCGGCTGGCAACGCAGCGAATACGGGTCCTGCACCTTCTCGCAGTTCGCATGCGACTGGCCCACTTCACTCGTCTCGCCCAGCAGATGACGGAAGACGGCCGCAGCGTCGATCTGACCGCGCTGACCCCGCGCCGCATGGATGCGCGGGTCGAAAGGCGCGCGCGAACCGAGCATCGCCTCGACCGTCATCGCGCCGCACACGCTGGCGGCGGCATACATGTCTTCCGCTTCGAACAGACCGCGCAGTGCGTAAGCCGTCGAGACTTGCGTGCCGTTCAGCAGTGCCAGCCCTTCCTTGGCGGCGAGGGTCAGCGGTTCGAGACCGGCGACCGCCAGCGCTTCGCGGGCGTTCATCCATTGACCGCGATAGCGCGCCTGACCTTCGCCCAGCAACAGCAGCGACATGTGGGCGAGCGGGGCGAGGTCGCCCGATGCGCCGACCGAGCCCTTCAGGGGAATACGCGGGTAGACCTCGGCGTTGACCAGCGTGACGAGGGCATCGATGACCTTGCGGCGAATGCCCGAGAACCCGCGCGCCAGACTGTTGATCTTGAGCACCATGATCAGACGCACGAGGGCGTCGTCGAGCGGCGCGCCCACGCCGGCGGCGTGCGACAGCACCAGCGAGCGTTGCAGGTTTTCGAGGTCTTCGTGGGCGATGCGCGTCGAGGCGAGCAGACCGAAGCCGGTGTTGATGCCATAGGCGGTGCGGCCTTCGGCCACGATCCCTTCGACGCAGGCCACGCTCTTGTCGATGGCCGCATAGGCCTTCTCGTCGAGCGTGAGGGTGGTCGGGTGCTGATAGACGTCGCGAAGTTGGGCCAGGGTGAGGGCGCCGGGCGTCACGAACAGTTGTGCCATGGACGGAATTCCTTGATTCGACATAGTCGGGGGTGTCTTGTCTTTGTCTTGCTTTTGAATTGGGTGGCGATGCCTGACGGGATCACTTCGCCGTGTTCAGCATCGGCAGGTTCAGGCCGTGCTCACGGGCGCAGTCGACCGCGATGTCGTAACCGGCGTCGGCGTGACGCATCACACCCGTGGCCGGATCGTTGTTCAGCACGCGCGCGATACGCGCCGCAGCGGCATCGGTGCCGTCGCACACGATCACCACGCCGGAGTGCTGCGAGAAGCCCATGCCGACGCCGCCGCCGTGGTGCAGCGACACCCACGTCGCGCCGCTGGCGGTATTGAGCAGCGCATTGAGCAGCGGCCAGTCGGAGACCGCGTCCGAGCCGTCGCGCATGGCTTCCGTTTCGCGATTGGGGCTGGCGACCGAGCCGGAATCCAGATGGTCGCGGCCGATCACGACCGGCGCCGAAAGTTCTCCCGAGCGTACCATTTCGTTGAACGCCAGTCCGAGCTTTGCACGCAGGCCGAGGCCGACCCAGCAAATGCGCGCCGGCAGCCCCTGGAAGCTGATGCGCTCACGTGCCATGTCGAGCCAGCGATGCAGATGCGCGTCGTCCGGGATCAGTTCCTTGACCTTGGCGTCGGTCTTGTAGATGTCTTGCGGATCGCCCGAGAGCGCGGCCCAGCGGAACGGACCCACGCCACGGCAGAACAGCGGGCGAATATACGCGGGCACGAAGCCGGGGAAGTCGAACGCGTTCTGCACGCCTTCTTCCTTGGCCATCTGGCGGATGTTGTTGCCGTAATCGAACGTCGGCACGCCCATCGCCTTGAAGTCCAGCATGGCTTTCACGTGCACGGCCATCGATTGCTTGGCGGCCTTCACGACCTCGGCGGGCTTCGAGCGGGCGCGCTCGCGGTATTCGTCCCACGTCCAGCCGATCGGCAGATAGCCGTTGAGCGGATCGTGCGCGCTGGTTTGGTCCGTGACCATGTCCGGACGCACGCCACGACGCACCAGCTCCGGCAGAATCTCGGCGGCGTTGCCGCACAGCGCGATGGAGACGGCCTGACCGTCGGCGGTGTATTTGGCGATGCGGGCCAGCGCGTCGTCGAGATCCTTGGCCTGCTCGTCGACGTAGCGCGTGCGCAGACGGAAGTCGATGCTCGTCTGCTGGCATTCGATGTTCAGCGAGCAAGCGCCGGCCAGCGTGGCGGCCAACGGCTGCGCGCCGCCCATGCCGCCCAGGCCGGCGGTGAGCACCCAGCGGCCCTTCAGGTTGCCGCCGTAGTGTTGACGGCCGGCTTCCACGAACGTCTCGTAGGTGCCTTGCACGATGCCCTGACTGCCGATGTAGATCCACGAACCGGCGGTCATCTGGCCGTACATGGCCAGACCCTTGGCGTCGAGTTCGTTGAAGTGTTCCCACGTGGCCCAGTGCGGCACGAGGTTCGAATTGGCGATGAGCACGCGCGGGGCGTCGGCGTGGGTCTTGAACACGCCGACCGGCTTGCCCGACTGGACGAGCAGCGTTTCGTCGTCGCCCAGCGTCTTGAGGGTTTCGACGATCTTGTCGAAGCATTCCCAGTTGCGCGCGGCGCGTCCGATGCCGCCGTAGACCACGAGCGCGTTCGGATTCTCGGCGACGTCCGGGTCGAGGTTGTTCATCAGCATGCGCAGCGGCGCTTCGGTCAGCCAGCTTTTGGCGTTGAGCTGCGTGCCGCGCGGGGCGCGGATGGTGACGTCGCGATATCGGGTGAATTGGCTCACAGTGATCCCCTTGGTTCTGAGCGGATGATGGCTTGTACAGTATTGTATATACAACCAACCGTGAACTAGGGTTTTCACGAACCCGATGGCGGACAGCGATGACGGGGAAGGTTTGTGGCGCTAACGGAAGAATGCGCGGCTGGCTCAGCAGTGAGAGCCGCGCGGACAGGCGATCACTCGGCGTCGCCGAAGCGGCCTTCGAGGCGGTGGCGCGAACCGGGATGCAGCAGACGGGCGACCGAGACGACCCGTTTGCCCGACCATGTGCGCCGACGAATCAGCAGGCACGGCTCGGTGCGCTGAATTTGCAGCATCTGCGCTTCGTCCGGTGTGGCCGTCACGGCCTCCACGACGTGTTCGCCCGACGTGAGTGGCGAGGTGCGCTGAAGATAGGCATTGGGCGTGCGCTTGGTGAAGTCCTGTTCGAGGTAGTTCGGCGCGAGTGCCGGATTGACGAAGCGGTCTTCGATCTGCACCGGGATGTTGTCCTGATAATGGACGATCACCGAATGGAACAGCTTCTCGCGCTCCTGCAACCCCATCGAGAGCGCCCGCTCGGGGCCGGCCAGTTCTTCGCGCAGCAGCTTCACTTCGGCGCGATGGCGGTGCCCGTGCTCGGAGATCTCGTCGGCGATATTGTTCACGGCGAGCAGCGGCGAGTGCGACTTCGGCTCGGCCACGAACGTGCCGACGCCCTGCATACGCACGAGCCGGCCTTCGGCCGTGAGTTCGCGCAGCGCACGGTTGACCGTCATGCGACTCACGCCGGACTGCTCGACGAGTTCGTTTTCCGACGGCACGCGGTGGTGCGGCGGCCAGGCGCCGGTGTCGATCTGACGGCAGATGAACTGCTTGAGCTGCAAGTAGCGGGGCGCGGGCCCCTGTTCGGCGAGCGTTTCGACAGTCGGCTGGGCGGTTTGACGTGGCACCTTGCTGGCCTCTCCGGTCACGAGTGTGCGGGTGGAAAGCCTGAAGGATAAGCCAATCGTCTGCCGGAGACGAGAAAAAAAGCGGCACGCCGGCGCACGGCACGGCTTGAGGCAAGGCCGTGCGAGGGGTGTGCGAAAGCGTGCCCAAGGGTGAGCCGGTCCGTCATGCAACGCCACACCATGTCCACAACGATGCGTGCCGATCCGGTTCTCGCGAAGTCCCCGAGGTGAGACTCAAGTCCCCCGCCGTGGGGCGGCGGGGGACAGTCCAACGTGACCCTACCTGTACAACGGTGCTACGACTGCAATCCGTTCAGACGCTTAGAACGTCTGACGGACACCCACGCGCACGAACGTCTGCGTCGCCGTGGCGGAGGAGATGCCGTTGCCCACGTCGCCGACCGAAGCCGTCGCCGAGACAACATTGCCGAACGTGTCGAGCGTGCTGCCCGACGCCTTCTGATAACCGACCAGACCGTACAGCGACGTGCGCTTCGACAGGGCGTAGTACGACGCGAAGTTCACCGTGTGGTACTTCGGACCGCCCGAACCCTTCACGTCGCTGCCTTGCGTGTAGTTGTACGCGCCGGCCAGACGCAGGGCCGGGGTGACCTGATACGCCACGGTCGCGCCGATCGTGTTGAACGTGAAGCTGCTCGCGAACGTCGACAGCGCGCCCGGCGTGTACTGCACGTTGCCGTACTGGATACCGACCTGCGTGGCGCCGAAGGTGTAGCTACCGGCGGCCGAAATGATGCGCTGGCTGGCGGCCGAGGCGAAGCCTTCGTTGATCGACGACGCGAACGTGCCGTCGTACGAACCGGTCCACGTGCCCGAAGCGCTGTACGAGTTCTGGGCTTGCAGGTAACCGACGCCGAAAGCGACCGGGCCGCTGGCGTACGAACCGCCGAAGCCCCAGGTGTTCTGGTTCTTCACGCTACCCGGCTGACCACCGAAGCCGTAGATCGCGCCGAACTGGAAGCCGCCGTACACCGGGCTGGTCCACTTCACCGAGTTGTTCACGCGCGACTGGTTATCCTGCTGGTCGATGTCGCCCGGGTGCGCGCCCATGCCGGTCACGAACGTGCCGGCGCTGATCGGGCCCACGAAGTCGACGATCGGATCGTACTGACGACCCAGCGTGAGCTTGCCGAGCGTAGCGCTTTGCAGACCCACCCACGATTGGCGACCGAACAGACGGCTGCCCTGGCCCATCGTGCCGTTACCGATGTTGAAGCCGTTTTCCACCTGGAAGATGGCCGAGTTGCCGCCGCCCAGATCTTCCGAACCCTTCAGACCCCAGCGATCGCCCGACCAGGTGCCGCTGGCGAAGCCCCAGACCGAACCGTTGGTGTAGTTGATCGGTGCACCCACGCCACCCTTGGAGTTGGCCGTGCGCTGACCGCTGGCATAACCCACGCCGGCATCGACGATACCGTACAGGGTCACGCTGCTTTGGGCGTAGACGGGAGCCATGATGCCGGCCATACCGCCAAGGCCGAGTGCAGCGAGAAGAATACGTTTCATAATATTAGTGGTCCTAAATTTATATTGCAGGAACATCACGAAAACGCACCGGCAGTTCCCCGGTGTGGGTCGGTTGTCTTGAACTGCCGGCGTTACTTACCCGGGGGTGTCACCTCCGGGCAGTCCGGTGACGCTCAACCACGTGGCGACTGCCACGATCAGGGCGTCGATATCGTCGAAGCTCTCGGTGCCCGGCACGGCCGGTGCATCGAGGACGGTGAAAACCGGTTTGCGCCACTGAAGCCCCAGCGCGATCTCCGAGAGCGTGCCGAGCCCGCCGCCCACGGCGACGAGGCAGATCGACGCACGGGCGATCAGGGCGTTGCGCGTGATGCCGAGCCCGGTCGGCAGGGCCACGCTCAGATGCGGGTTGGCGTCGCCGGCGTGATCCTCGGGCAGCAGGCCGATTACGATGCCACCGGCTGCGGATGCGCCGGCGGAGGCGGCTTCCATGACACCCCCCTTGCCGCCGCACACCAATGCGACACCGGCGGCTGCCAGCGCTTCGCCGATGCACTGCGCGGCATAGAGTTGCGCGGGCGTGGCTTCGCGCGGACCGATGAGGCCCACGGGTGTCACGTGACGCGACGGGCCCGCCTGCCGGGCGGCCAGTTGATCGAGGGCGTGGCGGGCCGCAGCCGACCACTCATTGAGGATGACGCCGTACAAGACACTCTCCGAGAGCGAGCACACCGCTGCACACGGCCATCAAGACGAGGGACAGCGCGGCAGCTTGAGGGAAATCCGTTTGCCCGTCCGACATCTTCAGGAACATGAGCAACGGCAGGATGTTGATTTGCGTACCGGCCAGCGCGAGCGCCGTGCCGTAAGTGCCGAGGGCAATCGCGGTGACGAGGCACCACGCGGCGGCGAGCGTCGGCCACAGTTCGCGCAGCGCCACATCGATGATCGCGCGCAGCGGTGTCGCCCCCAGCGTGAGGGCGGCTTCGATGGGGCGACGATCCAGATTGGCGACGGCGGGATAGACCATCAGCGCCACACGCGGGATCAGGTAGTACGCGTACGCGGCGACGAGCCCCGGCGCGGTGTAGATCAGCGCGCCGAAACGCACCGGGTCTGCGCCGAGCGACGCGAGCGTCATCGTGACGAACCCCGAGCGGCCGAACGCCAGAATGAAGCCGTAGGCGATGACCAGACCCGAGAAGGCGAGCGGCACGCCCATCGCCGCGAGCCAGAGGCGTCGACGGCGCGGCGTTTGACGCGCCAGGGTTACCGCGAGCAACGCGCCGACGATCAGCGAGACGGTACCCGCACCGATGGCGAGCCCCATCGAGTTGACGAGGGCGTCGCGCACCAGCGGATCGAGCGCGATGGCCGAGAACGCCGCGCCATGTCCCTCGAAGGCCGCCACGACCAGCGCCGCGAGCGGCAAGCCGAAGCCGAGCACGAGCAGCACGGCGGCGGGCAGGCCGCCGAAGCGGCGCACCCAGCCGCGCGGCGTGTCCTTGCCACGCGGCAGGCCGGTTTGCGGCTGGGGCCGATGAGGCTCGCCGGACGCGAGGGTCCTGGCGATCTCTGCGGTCCCGACGGTGCGCGCTGACGTCATGTTGCGGGAACTCACTTGGCGAGCGCGGCGGCCGACCACAGACGGTCGACTTCCGCCTTCTGCGCGGCAGCGCGGGCGACGTCGAGCGGGTGGACTTGCGGGGCATCCGGCATGCGGGCGCGCATTTCCGCCGTGAACGGCGTGCCCGGCACCGCGGGGCGCACATAGCCTTGCGCGAACAGCGACTGACCGACCGGGCTCATGATGAGGTTGAGCCACAGCTTGGCGGCTTCCGGATTCGGGCCGTTCTTGACCAGACTGATCGCGTACGGCGCCGACACGGTGGCTTCCTTCGGAATCACGACCTGCGCGGCGTCGCCCATGCCGTCGGTGTACTTGGCTTTCAGACCGTCGTTCTCGTAGCCGATGAGAATCGGAATCTCACCCTTGACGAACTTGGCGTACGGCGTCGTGCCTTCGACACGCATCACGTTGCCGGCGTCGCGCAACTTGCCGAAGAAGTCCGCACCCGGCTTCGGGTTGTCGACGTTGCCGCCGAAGGCGTATGCGGCGGCGAACACGGCGACCTGTCCCTGACCGGTCGAGCGCGGGTCCAGATACACCACGGCGTTCTTGTACTCGGGCTTGAGCAGATCGGCCCACGACTGCGGCACGTGCTTGACGAGCTTCGTGTTCACGAGGAACGCGATGTTGAGCGAGTGGATCGTGAACCAGCGGCCGTCGTTGTCGCGGAAGACCTTCGGCAGCGTGTCGAAGTTGATCGGCTTGAACGGGGCGACGACATCCTTTTGCACGGCGTCGAGTGCCGAGCCGGCGAAGTAATAAGCCGTGTCGGCCTGCGGGCGGCGACGCGACTTGTCGAGCGCAGTGACGGTCGCAGCCGAGCCGATGTCGTTATACGTGATTTCGACCTTCGGATAGCGCTTGCGGAACTCGGCGAACAGCGCTTTCCAGTTTGCCCACTCCGGCCCGGTGTCGAACGAGACGACGAGACCTTCTTCGGCAGCCTTGGCGTACAGCTCGGCTTCTCCCGGGTAGAGCGGGGCAGCAGCCGTCGCCTGTGCGCCGCTTTGCGCAAAGGCCGAGGGGGCCGCAGCCGTCAACAGAGCGAACGATGCCGCGAGCGTGGCCAGTGCGGGCAGGGCGCGCGTGCGCAGGGAAGGAACGGGGTGAATCATCGACATGGCTCCGTGTGGGGCATCAGGTAAGGAATTCGTGTTGTGGGGCATTTCTGCGGGTGTCGTGAGCGTCATGTGTGTCGCCTCAGTTGACGACAGGCGGCAGGACACGCAGATGCGCCGGGTCCAGTGCGATGGCGAACGAGGCCGGCGTTCGGCTCTCGCCGAGCAACGGCGTCGTGGCGCCTTCGGGCAGGAAATCGAAGCGGCACGTCGCGCCGAAGAAGCGCACCGCGCCCGGATGTCCGTTCAGGCGGTTCAGGGTGCTCACGGGCGGATCGCACTCGATATGCTCGGGACGAACCAGCAGCGAGACGGCCGCACCCGGACGCCATGCGCCGGTGTCCACGTGCAGTTCGGCAAAGCCGGTGTCGACCATGCCCGGACGCGCCACGCGCCCCGGCAGGACCGTCGACAGGCCGGTAAAGCTTGCGACCGTGGCGCAGGCCGGGGCGTCGTACAGACGCTGCGGCGTATCGATCTGCAACAGGCGGCCGTTATCGATGACGGCGACACGGTCGGCGAGACTCAGGGCTTCGTCGCGATCGTGCGTGACGATGAGCGTCGTTGCGCCGCTGGCTTGCTGCAACGCGCGGATTTCGTCGCGCAATTGCTGACGAATACCGGCGTCGAGCGCGGCGAGCGGTTCGTCAAGCAGCAGCACGCGCGGCGAGACGGCCAGTGCGCGGGCCAGCGCCACCCGTTGCTGCTGCCCGCCGGAAAGCGACGTCGGGCGACGCGCAGCGAACTCGGCCAGCCCGACGCGGCTCAGCATGTCGAGCGCCGCACGCTGGCGTTCGGCCGTCTTCACTCCTTGCATGCGCAGCCCGTAGGCGACGTTATCGATCACGCTCAGGTGCGGGAACAGTGCGTATTGCTGGAACACCATGCCGACGTGACGACGCCAGACCGGCACGCCGCCGACATCGTCTCCACCGATGGCGATGCGACCGCGATAGCCGTCGAGCAAGCCGGCGACGAGGCGCAGCACCGTCGATTTGCCTGAGCCGCTGCGACCCATCACGGCAAGCAATTCGCCCTGACGGGCTTTCAGGCTGACGTCGTCCAGACCGTGGCTTGCGCCGGCGTACCGGAAGCTGACGTTTTCGAGAGTGAGGCTCATGAACTGACCTTCTGACGGGATGCCGCAACGATCGACAGGCCGGTCGCGGCGAGCGCAAGCACGAGCAGCACGACGGTGGCGGCGCAGGCAAAACCGGTCGCGCCGTAGAACGCCTGGAGCAGCACCACCGGATAGTTGCGATAGCGGAAACCCGCGATGAGATTGGAAATCTGGAATTCGCCGATGGACAGCGCCGCGACCATCACGAGCCCCGCCACGAGGCTGTGCGTGAGGTTCGGTACGGCGATGGTCAGGAACTGGCGCAGCGGCGAGGCGCCCAGCGTGGCGGCGCAGTCTTCGAGTTTGGCGATGTCGAGATGACGCAGGTCGGCGAGCAGTGTCTGCGTGAGGTACGGCAGCGTGAGCACGGCGTGGGCCAGCACGAGCAGCCAGAGCGAGCCGAGCCAGGGCAGCGTGTCGCCGCTGAACACGGCGATGTAGCCGAAGCCGAGTGTGAGCGCGGGTACGGCGACCGGCAGCAGCGTGACCAGACGCGCAATGGCGCCGCGCCCGCTGCGCGACCGGTGATGAAGCGTGTAGGCGAGCGGCAGGCCGACGAGTGCGGTCAATACGCAGCAGGCGAGCGCCACGATGAGGCTCGTGGAGAACGCGCGTCGGAACGACGGATCACCGGCCAGATCGACGAACCAGTGTCCGGTGATGCCGGTCGGCAACACGGTGTTCGTCCACGTCTGCCCGAAAGCGCCGACGAGCAGCAGGAGCACGGGCAAGCCCAGATAGATCAGAAACAGGGCGGCAACGGCTCGCACGATCCATACGAGGATGCTCGTCTTCGGCTGCGACTGCGAATGCCCGTCGGCCCCGGTCTCGGCAGGGGCTGGACTGTGCCGGGGTGGCACAGTTTGGGCAAGGCGGTCGGCGTGGACGTCGGACATCGGGGAAACCTGAACGGCATACGGTTACGAATTCGCTTCGGTCGACCGGAACGCTGGCTATCCCTCGCCGTAGAACGGACACCGTGGGATGGCGCAGCAGACAGCCGGATCGACGTTGGGCGAGAGTTTCGTGCGCTGAAATGTCATCGTCATGAAGAAAACACACGAATCGGGCATCGTGCTGTGCGAAAACGGAACAGTTGGCGGATCGCAAAACGCGTCTGCCATCGGACGAAAACTCACGCACACCCACGCCAGCCACGGCTTTCGAGCCTTTACTCATGCGCCATTGCTATCCGAACGTCGCCGAATTGCTTGCCTTCACCAGTGCGGCAAGACACTTGAATTTTTCTCGTGCCGCCCGTGAGTTGGGTCTGACGCCGAGCGCGGTGAGCCGCCAGATCGCGTCTCTGGAGGAATTGGTGGGTACCGCGTTGTTTGTGCGCGAGGGGCGTCATCTGGTGTTGACCGAGGCCGGACGCCGCTATCATGATCGGGTGGCCGAGCCGCTGCGCGAGATCGGGAATGCTTCGCTTGAGCTCATGACATCGCGAGGCGAGAGCGACTTGCTGACGATTGCCAGCGTGCCGACGTTCACGACCAAGTGGCTGATTCCCCGGTTACCGGATTTTCTGGCGAGCACGCCGGGTGTGACGTTGAGTTTCAGCCGTCACCTGGCGCATGGCGACGCGTTCCCGTTCACGCTGGACGCCGCCGTACGCTATGGCGATGGCGCGTGGGAAGGTGTCGTGAGCGAGTATCTGGACGGTCGTCGCTTCGTGCCGGTGTGTGCGCCGTCGTTTCTCGCGCGGCATCCGTTGACGAGCGTGGAGGACATTGCACGTGCGCCTAGGCTGGTGCACAACCAGGCGGAGGAAGTCTGGGGCACATGGGCGGCGTGTTATGACGTGGCGCCGCATGCACAGCGCCCCGGGCCGCGCTTCGAGCAGTATTCGGTATTGCTACAGGCGGCCGAGGCGGGCATGGGCGTGGGGCTGGTCCCGGCGTTTCTCACGCGCGACGCGATGGAGGCCGGGCGTCTCGTGGTCCCCGTGGAGGCCGGCGTCGATGTGCCGCGCCACGGCCATTACCTGTGTTACCCGCGAGAGCGGCTGCAACAGCGGTCTGCCTTGCGACAATTTCGCGAATGGATGCTGAGTCAGGCATCCCAAGGATAAATGAGCGACATGCCAACCCTGCGTCATCGATTTCAGTTCCCTTTCCTCACGGGTTTCGTCGCCCGGACGTTTCTCACCGTCACGTTGCTCACCATGATCCACCCCGATGCCGTCGCGGCGCAGAGCGAATGTCCGGCACCGCCGCCGGGCAGCCCGGACATTCGCGCGATGGGGTATTACTCGGACGCCGCCAGTTCAGTCATCGACCCGAAGCTCAAGGCGCAGAACGCTGCGGCGGTGAAACCGCTCAACGACTTTTCGGCGCATGTTGCCCGGATGGCCGATGTCTACGCGAAAGAGGGCGATGAGACCGCCGCCCGCTGCGCGCTGACGTGGCTCGACGCATGGGCCGCCAGCGGGGCGATGCTCGGACGCATGGAGCACGTGAACAACGACCAGTCGGACTATATGCGCCAGTGGACACACGGCGCGGTGGCGCTCGCGTACCTGCGCACGCAGGCGGTGGCAACGCCGCAGCAGCGCGCCGCCATCGAAGCGTGGTTGCGCCGACTGTCTGCGGCCAATCTCGCGTATTGGGACAACCCGAAGCACAAACGCAACAATCACTACTACTGGACGGGGATCGGCATCATGGCGACGGCCGTCGCCACACGTGACGACGCGTTGCTGAAAACGGCGCAAGGCATCTATCGCACCGGCATCGACGCCATCGAACCCGACGGCAGTCTGCCCATGGAGATGGCGCGCAAGCGTCGGGCGCTGCATTACCACGACTACGCCACGGCGCCACTGGTGCTGATGGCCGAGTTGGCGCGTCTTCGCGGAGAGGACTGGTATGCCTATCGCCCGGGCGCGCTGGAACGTCTCGCGGCACGCGTGGCAGACGGCTACCGCGATCCGGCGTGGTTCAACGCGCAAGCGGGCGTCGTGCAGGAGACGGCAACGCCCAAGGCGTCAAGCGGCTGGGTCGAGTTCTACCGCCGGCGCTCCCCCGATCCGGGGCGTTTCGATGCGATGCACGCCGACGGACCCTACAAGGATCCGCGCATGGGCGGCAATCTGACATGGATGGCGACGAACGGCATCGTGCCGTCGCCGCAGTAAGCACGTCGCGCCTATCTCCCCGTCAGGCGACGCTCGTCGCCCGCGACGCGATCAGATCGTAGAGCGCTTGCGCGGCGGGCGAGAGTTGCGCGCCGCGCCGTGTGACGAGCACCAGCGTGCGCGCCACGACCGGCTCCACCAGATCGACGACACGGATCTCCGGATACGCGCCGCGCTGTAGCGCGAGGCGCGGTACCACGGCCGCCGCGACGCCTTCGGCCACCATTCCCACGGCCGTCGAACTGCGCTGCACTTCGAAGTGCGGTTGCAGATCGACATCGCCCAAGGCGCCATCCAGTAACGCGCGGTTGGCATTGACCTGTCCGGCGAAGATCAGCGGATAAGGCGAGAGGCTGCGCCACGGCACGCGCCGACGTCGGGCGAGCGGATGCGATGCGTGACAGATCAGCACGAACTGATCCTGTGCGACAGGCAACCCGATGAGATCCGCGTGACGCGAACCGGCGATGTGAATGCCGAACTCGGCTTCGCGGTGCAGCACGGCGTGCGTCACGGCTGACGACGAGTGATCGAGCACGCGCACGCGGTTATGCGGGAATTGCTGGGCATACGTCTGCAAGATGCTGGGCAGAAACTGCACGCCTGCCGTGGGCACGCAGGCGATCGACACGTCGCCGCGCGCGGCCTGACCGCTCTCACGAATCTCGGTGAGCGCGTCGGACAACTCGTCGAGCAAGCGCCGCGCCTGCGGCAGGAAGTCACGTCCAATCTGCGTGAGCGAGACCGATCGTGTCGTGCGCTCGAACAGCACGACCCCCAGATAATCTTCGAGCTTGCGCAGGCGCTGTGTGATTGCCGTCTGCGTCACGGCGAGCGCGTCTGCGGCGCTCTGGAAGCCGCCGCGATCCGCGATGGCGACGAAAGCCTGCACGCCAAGGATGTCGATTTTCATAAGAAAAATTGAGTAATCGGACAGATAAATTCATTTTACCGGGAATGAGACCGACGCCAGAATGCGTCCTGCGATCGCACCCATCCACCCCACAAATGCCTTAAATAAGGAGTGATCGATGTCTCAATTCCTCTCCCCCGAGGCGCTCGCGCGCCGTTATGCGACCATGGCCGACACGCTCGCCATCGTGCGTCGCCGTCTTGGGCATCCGCTGACCCTTTCCGAGTCGGTACTGCTCGGGCACCTGCGCGATCCGCACACGCAATCGCTGGTGCCGGGCACGAGCTATCTCGCGCTCGATGTCGACCGTGTCATGTTTCAGGATGTCCTCGGTCAGACCGGCATGCTCCAGTTCATGCAGACCGGACGTGATCGGGTCGCGGTTCCTGCGAGCATTCATTGCGACCATCTGATTCAGGCGCGCGTCGAAGGGCGTACGGATCTTCAGGCCTCTGTCGACGAGAACCGCGAAGTCTACGCCTTCCTGCGCAGTGCGGCGGCGAAGTACGGCCTCGGTTTCTGGGAGCCGGGCGCCGGCATCATCCATCAGGTCGTGCTGGAGAACTACGCGTATCCCGGCGCGCTGCTCATCGGGACGGACTCGCATACGCCCAACGCTGGTGGTCTCGGGGCCTGTGCGGTCGGTGTTGGCGGTGCCGATGCCGTCGAGGCATTGGCGGGGCTGCCGTGGGAAGTGCTCTATCCGAAGCGCATCGCCGTCTACCTGACGGGCTCGCTCAGTGGCTGGACGGCGCCCAAGGACGTGATTCTGCGCGTCGCCGGTGAGTTGACGGTGTCCGGCGGCACCAACGCCATCGTCGAATACATTGGCCCGGGCGCCCGGACGATCAGCGCGACGGGCAAGGCGACCATTACCAATATGGGCGCCGAACTGGGGGCGACGACGTCGATGTTTCCGGCCGACGCACGCATGCTCGACTACCTGCGTGCGACTGGTCGTGGCGATCTCGTGCCTGTGATCGAGGCGAACCTGAGTCTGCTGGCGCCGGACCCCGAAGTGGAGGCCGACCCGGAAGCGTATTACGACCGGGTGATTCGCATCGATCTGTCTACGTTGACGCCGCATGTCGTTGGCCCGCATTCGCCGGATCGGGCGCGCACGGTGGTGCAGTTGGCCGCGCAACTCAAGGCGATGGACGAATCGCGCGCAGACGATGCCGGTGACGTTCAGTCGGACACGATTTCGGCCGCGCTCATCGGCAGTTGCACCAATTCGTCGTACGAGGACATGAGCCGGGCGGCTGACATCGCCCGACAGGCGCAGGCCTACGGACTGAAGGCGTCGGTGCCGTTCATGGTCACGCCGGGCTCGGAGCAGGTCCGCGCCACGATCGAGCGCGACGGTCAGCTTGCGGCCTTGTCGTCCATCGGCGGCACTGTGCTCGCCAATGCCTGTGGGCCGTGCATCGGGCAATGGCGTCGCGACGCGACGGCCACCGGCGTGCCCAACACCATCGTGACGTCTTACAACCGGAACTTCCCCCGTCGCAACGATGGCTCGCCCAACACGATGAACCTGATCGCCAGCCCGGAGATCGTGACGGCGTGGGCGCTTGCCGGACGTCTCTCTTTCGATCCGCAGCACGACGTGCTCACTGCACCTGACGGGAGAACGTTCCGGCTCGCGCCGCCTGCGGTCGCGCCCGAAGTCCCGCCAGAGGGCTTCACGCGTGGCGCGACACACTACATCGCACCGCCTGACGATGGTCGTGCGGTGAGCGTCAGCGTAGATCCGAAGAGTGAACGAATTCAGGTGTTGCGACCGTGGCCGGCATGGAATGGCAACGACCCGAAGGGCATGCCGCTGTTGATCAAGACGCGGGGCAAAACGACGACGGATCACATCTCACCGGCCGGGCCGTGGCTTAAGCTGCGCGGGCATCTGGAGCGCTTCAGCGACAACCTGCTCTCGGGCGGCACTAACGCATTCACCGGCGCGACGGGACGCACCACGGACTGGCTTCATGGCGAGGACGACGTGACACCGGCGCAAGCGGCTCGCGCGTATCGTGCAGCGGGCGTGCCGTGGGTCATCGTCGGCGACTTCAACTACGGCGAGGGCAGCAGTCGGGAGCACGCGGCGCTGTCACCGCGTTTGCTCGGGGGCATGGCGGTCATCGCCCGGAGCTTCGCACGCATCCATGAGACCAACCTGAAAAAGCAGGGGTTGTTGGCGCTGACCTTCGCGAATCCCGACGACTATGAACGCGTGCGGGCTGACGACCGGATCGATCTCATCGACCTGGCGGCGTTGGCGCCCGGGAAGGAAGTGCCGTGCGTGCTGCATCACGCCGACGGGACTCAGGAGACGATATCGCTGCGGCACAGCTACAGCGATGTGCAACTGGCTTGGTTCAGGGCCGGCTCGGCGTTGAACGTGGTGCCAAAACCGGCAAGCTGATGCGACGACCGGACGGAAGACGCCAGAGCGACTCACGAATGATTCGAATCTGGTTTTTCCGTCCGGTTGCCAGGACATTGCGGATCAACGTGATGCGCTTTGCCGCGTCGGCTGTCCCTTGGCTTCCAGCACTTGCGTGAACGACGTGTCGACGATCTTGCTGACGTCGAACCGGTTCGGAAGCGCGCCGGTCTGCGTCAGGAAGTCGCTCGTGCCCTGATAGTCGGCCACGGCCTGCTTGTCGACGGCGTCGATGGTCATGCCTGCCTGACCGATCCAGTGACGCGCGACGTCACGGTCCAGACCGGCCTTCTTCGCCCACTGATCGGCGTAGACGTCTTTGTGGCTCTCCACCCAGGCGCGTGCCTTTTGCAGACGCACGAGGAAGTCGGCGATGGCCTCACGTTTCGCACTCACCGACGGCGCATACGCGGCAACGCTGCTCAGCCCCGGCATCAGATTGCGCGCCGTGATGATCGGACGCGCGCCGTTGTGCACGACCTGCTGCGAGATGTACGGCTCCCACACCGGGAACGCGTCGATGGCGCCGTTGGGCAACGCCACGGCAGCATCGATCGGCATGAGCTTGACGAACTGCACATAATCCGTGGGCAGGCCTGCCTTTTCCAGCGCGCGCAGCGTCAGTTGCTGACTCCAGGCGCCGGGCCAGTAGGCGACCTTCTTGCCCTTGAGGTCCTGAATCGACTTCACCGGCGAATCCTTCGGCACGAGCAGCGCAATCGTGTCCGGGTTCTGACGCGAGACGGCGATCAGCTTGACCGGTGCTCCTTTCGCCGCGAGGAACAGGAAGCCCGAATCGCCGAGGAAGCCGAGGTCGAGCGCGCCGGCGTTGAGGCCTTCGGCAACCGGGGCGGCCGACTGGAAGTGCTTCCATTCGACCTGATAGTTCGCACCTTCAAGGGCGCCCGAGGCCTCCATCGAGGCACGGACGTTGTAGTAATTCTGATCCCCGACACGCAGCGTGACGCCTTGCGCGCTGGCGACCCCGGCGTGCATGACGCCGAGTGCCGTGAAGGCGCTAAGGGAGAGGGCAGGAACGGCAAAACGGGCGCGACGAATCCAGCGCAGCAACATCATGACACCTATCTGAGAAGCGATTGAAGAAACGGTAGTAAGCAACGAACAGCGGCGAAGGACGTAACTCACACGTCACGCACACGTCACGCACACGTAACTCACACGTAACTCACGCCGCTTGCGGCGTGCGTTGACGATCCAGCTCGGCGGCGTGACGACGGATGGCCGGAATCAGCGATTCGCCGTATCGGATCGTGTCGCCCAGCGGATCGAAGCCGCGAATGAGGAACGTGTCGACGCCAAGCTGGTAATAGCGCCCCAGCGCGTGCGCGACCTGCTCGGCGGTACCGACGAGCGCCGTCGAATTCCAGCGCGCACCGGTGGCCTTGGCCACGCCCATCCACAAACGTTCGTCCACGACATCGCCGCGTTGCGCCGCTGCGAGCAACCGTTGAGAGCCGACGTTCTCCGGTGCTTCGGTGCGCAGACCGAGCCGTTCGCGCGTGGCTTTGACCTGACGCAGCACCTCGTCGGCGCGCTCCCATGCCTGGGCTTCGGTGTCCGCCACGACGGGACGGAACGAGATCGAGAAGCGCGGCTTGCGGCCATGCCGTTGTGCGGCCGCCCGTACGCGGGTGACGAGCGCCTCGACGGCGTCGAGCGGTTCGCCCCACAGCATGTAGGTGTCGGCGTGGCGCGCGGCGACGTCGATGGCGGCGTCGGAGGCGCCGCTGAAATAGATCGGGATATGCGGCTTCTGCCACGTCGGTACGGCGGGCGACGCCTGCTCGAAGCGGTAGTGATCGCCCGCGAAATCGACGGGAGCGTCGGCGGTCCAGATGCGCTTGAGCGCTTCGAGATATTCGTCCGTGCGCGTGTAGCGGGCGTCGTGATCGAGGAAATCGCCGTCGCGACGCAGGTCGGCGTCGTTACCGCCAGAGACGACGTTCAACGCGACGCGTCCGCGTGAGAACTGGTCCAGCGTGGCGAGTTGACGGGCGGCGAGCGGCGCTGCAATCACGCCGGGACGATAGGCGAGCAGGATACCCAGCCGTTGCGTTGCCGCAGCGACGTGACTGCTGACGAGGCTGCCTTCGGGGCCGTTGGAGAAGTAGCCGATCAGCGCGCGGTCGAAACCGGCTGTCTCGTGGGCTTGCGCCATGCGCGTGATGAACGCGGGATCGACGGCCGCGCCCGTGGGTTGATCGACTTCGGACCCCGGCGCCGCCGTGATCATCCCGATGATTTCTACGCTCATGAATGCACTCCAGTACAGGCAAAGCGCGAGCGTAGCGGGCGCATGGCCCGCCGTGAACGAAGGAAATCGGGATACGTTATGCCGCTTGAAGGCATAAGCATCCGTGGTGCGGATTGGCATCTGTTGCGATGCCGATCCGCGTCACGGGCTTAAACCGATTTGTCGGCTCGCCGATGCCGCCCCTTGGGGCTTACCAGCCGTGCAGTCGTGGCCATGTCGCGAGATCGTGCACCGGATCGATAGCGTGGTACTCAGGGAATTGCGCGCCCGTCGCGCAGGCGTGATTCGGCAGGATGCGCAACAGCGTGCCGATGGGAAAGCGCGCGACGATATCAGGATCAGGTTCGCCTTCGCGCGAGAGGATGCCATGTTCCTGATTGGCGCCGCTCAGCACATAGCCCGGCACGACACTGCCGTCGATGCGGCATACCTGACCGTAGCCGAAATCGCGTTTCTGCTTTTGCGTGCCACGGTCGCGACTCATGGCCATCCAGCCGGCGTCGACGATGGCCCAGCCCTTGTCGGCCTGATGTCCGATGACGGTGGTCAGCACGCTCAGTGCCAGTTCGTCCGTCGTGCAAACGCCCACGTTGTGCATGACGAGATCGAAGAACACGTACACCCCGGCACGGACCTCGGTCACGCCTTCGAGATGGCGGGCCGCGAGTGCCGTCGGCGTCGAGCCGACGCTCACGACCGGACAGGGCAGACCAGCCTCGCGCAAACGCGTCGCTGCCAGCACGCAACCGGCACGCTCCTGTTCCGCGATGGCGGCGAGCGCCTCCGGCGTGTCGAAGTCGTAGCTGGAACCCGCGTGGGTCATGACGCCGCCGAGCGTGGCACCGCCCTCTTGCAGGACACGGGCAACGTTGAGCAGCGCGTCTTCGTCGGGACGGATCCCCGAGCGGTGCCCGTCGGTATCGATCTCGATCCACACCTCGAACGTCTCACCGAACTCCGCGCCGAACGCGACGATGGCCTGGGCCGACGCCACACTGTCGGTGATGATCTTCAGGTCGCAGCCGCGCCGCCGCAATGCCAGCGCAGCGGGCAGTTTGCTGGCGACCATACCGACCGCGTAGAGGATGTCCGTCACGCCGTCGTCGAAGAAGCGCGCGGCTTCCTTGAGCGTGGATACGGTGATGCCCGCCGCGCCTGCGGCGATTTGCGCGTGGGCCACTTCCACGCACTTGCTCGTCTTGACGTGAGGCCGGAAGCGCACGCCCAGCGTGTCCATGCGCGACTGCATGCGCTGGATGTTGTGCTGCATGCGCGGCACGTCGATGATGGCGGCGGGGGTGTCGAGCGCCTGCAATGCGGCGAGCGGAACAGGCGTGGCGGGCGTGAAGTCAGGCGTCGAAGTCATGGTGCTGGATCTCGTGAGTAAGTCTGACGTGGGCATCACGCGTGGGAGTGAAAATGACGCAGCCAGTCGAGCGCCGGTGCAAGTGTGGGCGCTTCGCTGTCCGGTGCGGGCGCGCCATCGGGACGAGACAGGCCGACACGGTTGTGCCAGAACGTGCGCAGACCGACTGCCGACGTACCGAACAGGTCATAACCGGAGCCTGCGACGAACGCAGCGTCGCTGGGATCGACACCCAGCTTGTCGAGCGCCATGCGGTAGGGACGCGGGTCCGGCTTGTAGAACCCGGCTTCTTCAGACGTCACCACGACATCCCACTCGAAACCGTCGGTCGCGAGCAGCGACGCCGCCTGATGGCCGAGCGTCTTCGAACAGTTCGTGACGACGGCCAGCTTGCAGTGCGGACGCAGCGCCTGAAGCAACTCGCGTGCGCCGTCCCAGGCGGGCAGCGTGAGCCACTCGGTTTCCAGCGCTTCTGGAGCCGACGGCGGCAGGCCGACGTGCTCGGCCGCTTCGCGCACGAGCTGCTCATAACTGACGTAGGCACCACAGCCGTAAGTGCGGCGCAGGTACTCGGCGCGCCAGGTGCGGCCAGCGGTCTCGCTACCGGCGGCGCGATTCCACACCGTCCACGAGTCGAGTAGCGCGGTCAGCAGATCGAAGAGCACGGCGCGTGGCCAGTTGGCGTCGTTCTTGGGGGAGGTGTCGGACATGTCGGTCTCTGTCTTGATGGGCGGGATGGTGGATATGGTGCAGTGACATGACGCAGTGTAGGAAGGATAGGGTGTGCCGTGGTTAAATGACGGCACATCCAACATTAATCTCAGGTTAATGATCCAGCTCGAAGACCTGCGCCTGATCGAGGCGCTGTCGCAGTCGGCGTCGCTCAGTGCGGCGGCGCGCATGCTCAATGTGACACCGCCGGCGCTTTCGACGCGTTTGCGCAAGCTCGAAGCGATGCTGGGGCTTGCGCTCGCCACGCGCACGTCACGTCAACTGAGCCTGACGGCCGAAGGGGAGCGGCTCGCCCGTGAAGGCTCGGCGCTGCTCGCGCAACTGGAAGCGCTTCCCGAATCGTTTCGACGTGAAGACAAGCGATTGACCGGGACGTTGCGCGTTTCAGCGCCGTTCGGCTACGGGCGTCATCATGTGGCGCCGGTGCTGGCGCGCTTCGGCCTGCTGCATCCGGAGCTGACCCTGCAACTCGACCTGCGCGAGACGCCGTGGCCTGACAAGCACGATTCGGATGCCGTCATCCATGTGGGAACCGTCAGAGACTCGTCGTGGATCGCACGGCCGCTGGCGCCTAATGACCGCTGGCTGTGCGCCAGTCCGGCGTATCTGCAACGCCATGGGGTGCCGTCGGACCCGCAAGCGCTATTGCAGCATCGGTGCATATGCATTCGGGAGAACGATGAAGATGTGACGTTATGGCGATTCCGGCGACGAGCGCAGGTGTCGACGAAGTCGTCAGCGAAGTCGACGGCAACGCCCAGACGTCAAACCACTCGCGACAGCGTGCGCGTGGTGCCTGCCTGCACGACCAACGACGGCAGCGTCGCGCGCGAATGGGCCGAGCAGGGACTGGGGCTGGTGTTGCGCTCGGAGTGGGACACCCGGGAAGCCGTCGCGGCCGGACGCCTCGTGCGCGTGCTCGCCGATTGGGACTTCGAGAGTGCCCCCGTCACGTTGCTGGTGCCCACGCGTCGTGGGCGGACCGCACGACTGCAAGCGCTGATGGCCTTTCTCGAGGACGCATTGGCCGCCACGGCCCCCGCGCGTCGCGCCGCCGGTTCGCACGCGCCTAACCCAAGCCGCCCGAGCCGATGAGTGTCGTCAGGCCGGTTGCTGCGCCAGACGCGCGCTGACCGAGCGCGCCCGGTTCGCGAGCACGCTGCAAAGCAGCAACAGGATGGCCGTCATGAAGAACACCGCAGGCAGTCCGAAGAGCACCGCGATCTGGCCACCGAGGATGGGGCCGATCACCTGACCGCTGAACTGCGCCGACTGAAGGTAGCCGAGCAACTTGCCGGTGCTGCGTTCGTCGACCGCATGACGCGCCAGCTTGCCGATGGCGGGCAGCAGGCCTGCCAGCGTCATCCCCATCAATACCCGCAGTGCCGCCAGTTGCCACCATTCGGTCACGAACGCCTGCGGCACCATCACCAGCGCCGTCGCGATCAGACAGCCAACGATCACACGCCAACTGCCGATCCGGTCGGCCAACGCACCGAGCTTTGCCGCCGTGAGCATGCTGCCGAGTGCCGAGCTGGCCATCACCACACCGGCCACGCGCGTGAGATGCGCCCCGTCGACGCCCAGTTGACCGATGTAGACGGTGATGATCGGCTCGATGGACATATTCGCGAGCAACACCATCATCCCGGTGAACAGAATGGCGGCGATGATGCCCACACGCGCGCGCGGCATACGCGTTTGCGTCGTCGCTTCGGTGCGACGCTTGCTGTCGCGCGTGCGGTCGAAGTCTTCGCGTACGCCGAAGATCGTGAGCAGCGCGGTGATCGAGATCATGCCCGCGCAAGCGAAGAACGTGCCGCGAATGCCCAGCAATGGCGGCAGCAGGCCGCCGATCAGCGGGCCGGTCAGATTCCCGGCGAGCGCACCGGTGGACAGCACGCCCAGCGCCCAGCCGGCGCGATCGCGGGGCGCCTGCGTGCCGATCATGACTGTCGATGCGGAAGCGTAGCCGCCGATCAGACCCGTCAGCAATCGCAGGGCGACGAGTTGGTAGACGTTGTGCGCAATGCCGATCAGCGACGTCACGATCACCATGCCGACAGCCGCACGAATGAGCATCGGTCGACGGCCGAAGCGGTCGGCGAGATGCCCCCAGATCGGCGCGGTGACAGCGGTGCCGAGAAACGTCGCACTGAACGCGACGCCGGACCACTGGATCACGGCCGATTCCGGCGCGACGCCGAGTTGTTTGACGTACAGCGGCAGGAACGGCAGCAGCATGCTCAGACCGGCGAGCGTCGTGAACGAGCCAAAGACGCAGATCGCCAGATTGCGCTGCCAGTAGCGATGATTCCGCTCGGTGTAACCGGCGCTGGGGGAAACGGATGAAGACGGGGGAGTCACAAAAGCCTCTGTATTTCGCGGATCACGAACGCGGCAGCCAGTCGCGATGCGTGGCGCTGGTCATCGGGCACATTGCGCATGTCGATGATTGCCAGCGGGTACTGCGAGTCTAGTCGTGTCGTGGCGCGGCGGGTATGGCTGCGGCGCGTACGTCACTCTTACGCGACGCGGATGAATGTGCAAGCGCCGTCATCAGAAAATCGATGAAAACGCGCGCACGCGAGGGCAATGTCTTGCCGTGCGGGAACATCAGACTCACCGGACGGGAACGTCCCGAGTAGGCAGACAGTACCTCTACGAGCCTTCCCGCCGCCAGGTCTTCCTCGACGACGAAACGGTACGTCTGGAAGATGCCGCCACCGGCCTTGGCGAGCGCCACACCGCCGAGCACGTCGTCGGCACACCGGAAGTTGCCGTGCGCGTGATATTCGACGTCGGCGCCCGCGTCGCGGAACAGCCACGGGATCGGTCGACCGGTACTCGGGAGGTCGAACTCGATGCATTCGTGGTCCTTGAGATCGTCCAGCGTTCGGGGCGTGCCCGCCTGCTTCAGATAGTCGGGATGGGCGATGACGACCAGCGCGGCGTCTTCGAGATGACGGGCCACCATGCGCGATTCGGGTTGCGCACGAAAGCGCACGGCGAAGTCGAAGCGGGCTTCATGCAGATCGACGTTCTGATTGCTGATCTGAATCTCCAGCTTGATGAGCGGATATTGCGCCCGAAAAGCAGGCAGGAGCGGCAGCAGACGGTAATGGCCATAGGTCGTCGGCACGCTGATGCGCAAGGTGCCCGAAGGCTGCGATTGCGCACCGGAGACGCGGCGCTCCGCCTCGGCCAGCAGGCTCAGCGCCGTGCGGCATTCGTCGAAATAGGCGCTGCCGCCTTCCGTCAGGCGAATGCTACGCGTGGAGCGCACGAACAGCCGCACGCCCAGGCGCTGCTCCAGTCGCGCGACCGATCGGCTCACGGCCGCCGGGGTGACCCCGGCCTGATTGGCCGCCGCCGTAAAACTGCCGGCTTCGGCCGCCAGACAGAAGAGTTCGATGCTGCCAAGCAGCACGTCGTCGAATTGGCGTTGCATGCGCAGGTCTACCCCGATTGATTACACGATGTAAAAAGACAAGTGTAATCGCATGTATTTTTCGCGTCTCGAATCATCAATAGAGTGGTGTCCAAGCAGCGGGGCTTCCGGATACGCCGATGCCCCGGCGGGCGAAATCACCTGAATCTCTCAGGTCACCTCGGTGGTTCGTGCACTCGTGCATCGATACATCGATCAAATCAAGGACACACATCATGAGCAAGTCGAATCGTACGGTCATCATCACGGGCGCCACGAGCGGTATCGGACTGGGTCTGGCGCAAGCGTTCCTGCGCGACGGGTACAACGTCGTGGGGACGGGGCGCAGCGGCGCACGTCTCGAGCAAACGGCCGCGTTGCTGGCCGCTGGCGAACGGTTCCTGCCGGTCGCAGGGGATGTCGCCGATCCGGCCGCCGCTGAAGCCGCCTTCAAGAAGGCGATCGAAGTCTATGGGCACGTCGATGTGCTGATCAACAATGCGGGCATCTTCGCGGCCAAACCGTTCGTGGACTTCACGCCCGAGGAAATCGAGACGCAGATCGCAACCAACCTGAAGGGCACGCTGTACTTCTCGCAGGCGGCCGCGCGTCATATGACCGCGCGCCGCAGCGGCCGGATCGTGAACGTGACGGCATCGATCGCGATCCAGGCCAGTTCGGGCGTGCCGGCGCTGCTGGCCGCTGTCCTCAAGGGCGGAATGAATCAGGCGACAAAGGCGCTGGCGCTGGAGCTGGCGCCGTTCGGCGTGACGGTGAACGCCGTCGCGCCGGGCGTCGTCAATACGCCGATGCATGCCCCGGAGACGCACGACGCACTCGGCCAGATGCACCCGCTGGGCCGCATCGCCGAGGTGGAAGACGTGGCACAGGCCGTGCGCTATCTCGTGGACAACGACTACGTGACCGGCACGATTCTGCCGGTGGACGGTGGCTACGCCGCCGGTCGTTGATGGACGCGGCGCGGCCGGTGCCCGCAATCGCCGGACTGGCCGCGTCGACAAGAATGTCCCCCTCACAGGAGTCAGTCATGCCATTCGTCAGTATCCGAATCACGCGGGAAGGCAACACCGTCGAGCAAAAGGCGCAGGTCATTCGGGAAGTGACCGAGACGCTGGAGCGCGTGCTGAACAAGCCGCCGCATCTCACGCATATCGTGATCGAGGAAGTCGATACCGATAACTGGGGTTACGCGGGCCAAACGACCACGGCGTTCCGCCGTCTGGCTGCCGAAGGCAAAACCTGACGGCGTCGGACGATGTCGACGTGATGTCGATGTGCACCGCCGCCTGTACCTCGGGCGGCGGTGCGTGCTTCGTCAGAACGGTTTGGACATCGCGAGATAGAACGTGCGTCGCGGACCGAACTGCGGCGCACCGACGCCGATGCCGGTGCCGTCACGCAATTCGTAGACGCGGTCGAACAGGTTGATGACGGACAGCTTCGCATCGAAGCGCCCCAGCCCTGGCACGTTGATTTGCTGGCCAATGCCGAGGTTGACCTGGAAGTACGCCGGCAAATGCTCGCTGTTGACGAAGCCGCTGCGCAAGCCCGAGCCGAAGAGGGCATCGGTCGAGAAGAGCGTCTTGCCCCATTGGTACGAGACACCTGCGGACGCCGTGACTTGCTGGTCGTGATCCAGATGCACCCAGTGATTGGCGATGTAGGCGAGTTCGTCGTCCCCGAAGTTGAACTGGCCGGTCTCGATGCCCTGACCCATCGCGCGCGATACTGCGACGTTCAGATACGCGCCGACGTTACCTTGACGATAGTTGACGGTGCCTTCGACGCCGTAAATCCGGCCCTTCTCATAGTTGAACGTCGAGTAGATCAGCGCATTGCCGAACTGACCTTCGTCCTGAAGGTGATTCACGCGACGATAGTAGGCGTTCAGTCCCACCGTAATGGCAGACGTCAACTGATGCGAGACACCCAGATCGAAGTAGTCCGAGCGCTCGGCGCGCACGGCGGTGTTGGCGTCGGACGGCAACGCATTGGTCGTGCCCAGGAATTTCGTGACCGAGGTCGTATCGATCTTCTCTGTCGCGGGCGGTGTGAAGTAGCGCGAGTACCCGGCGTGCAGACGGGTGCGGCTCGTCAGGTCATACGTCAGGCCCAGTCGCGGGGAGAGTTGTCCCTCGTCCGTGACGGTGTTCACGTGGTCGTAGCGTGCGCCGTAGTTGATCGTCAGGCGATCGGTCGCTTTCCACTCGTCCTGTAAATACAGCCCGTAGGTCGTGCCACGGTCCTTGGCGTTGTCGACGATGGTGAGCGGCGTTCCGCTCAGTTGATTGCCGTCGGCGTCGGCAGGGAAAACGTTGGAGGTGTTGTCGACGCTGAAATTCTCCTGCTGCACGAACAGACCGAAACGCAATGTGTGGCGGTCCGTGAGCTTGTAGCTGCTGTCCGACTGAACGCCGTAGGCTTCGTTGCGTCGCGTGATGTTGGCCGCCACCCCGTTGTACGCGAGATCGCCCAGCGGGTCGGGCGTGTAGTCGACACGGCTCGTGCGGTGGAACAGCGAAATTTGCGTGTCCAGCTTCGATGACACATGGCTCTGCCAGGACAGCACCTGAAAGTCGGTGAGCTCGCGCTGGTTGGCGTTCAGGCTCGACGAATCGGGAACGACGCCACTGTCCAGCGTGAATTGCGGGGCGACGCCCGGCGAGTTCGGAATCTGGAAGCGGTTGTTGGCCGTGCCGAACATGAACGACACGCGGTTGTCCGGGTTCAGCAGGTACGAGAACATGCCGAACGCGTTTGTCTGATTCGTGTGATCGTGAATGGCGTTGCGGTCGCCCGTCGGATTCTCGATACCCATGTTGTTCGCAGACACGCGGGCGCTGAAGTAGTAGCTGAGCGCGCCCTTGGTGCCGTAAAGCTGCGTGTTGACCTCACGGTCCGCATGGCTGCCGAAGACGACACCGACTTCCCCGCCAAAGGCTTTCGGCGGTTCGCCGGTATCGTCGGCGAGGCCGGGCGAGCCCTTGGTGTGGATGTCGACGATGCCGGCGGTGCGATAACCGAACTGAGCCGGCAGCGCGCCGGTGATCAGATTGATCTGCGATGCGATGCGCGCGTCAATGGCCTGACCGAAGCCGCTGATCGACTCGGGAATGATCACGCCGTCGATCCGGTATTGCAGATTGGCGTGGTCGCCGCGCACGTGCAGTTGGCCATAAGAGTCCTGCACGACGCCGGGGGCTTGCAGCAGCACCTGATTGAGCGGTGTGTTGCTCCCGAGCGGCAGTGTCTGGATGTCGGTCTGGTCGAAGTTGTAGACCGAGCTGCCGGTGTCGGGCGACAACGCGTTGCGGGCGGCGTCGAGACGCTTGGCGGACACGGTTGTGCCGGAGAGCGAGGCGTTGACGTCGCTACCGGGCGCTGTGTTCGCGCTTTGCGCATGCGCATTGACGACGAAGACGGATGCGGCCGCCGCAGCCAGGGCGTGACGGGAGAACTGAGCGCGGGTGCCTGCGCGGGAAGTCCGCGACGGGCGTGACGAGGAGAAAATGCCGAAAGCGCCGAAAGATCGGAGCGAGCGGAATCGTGTGGAGCGGGCAATCATGCCGGACCTCAATGTGCTTGACGTGTGGACGCCGCGCGGCCGGGGGCGCACTCGCCAACGCTGGCGAGCCGCACCGGGCG
Organism: Pandoraea sp. ISTKB; assembly: GCF_001721285.1. NCBI lineage: Bacteria > Pseudomonadati > Pseudomonadota > Betaproteobacteria > Burkholderiales > Burkholderiaceae > Pandoraea > Pandoraea sp. ISTKB. Next base: position 191,177 of record NZ_MAOS01000039.1, on the reverse strand, counting down.
GCGGCGAATGTTCTGGTTCGGGGGTGCCTGGGCGAGCTAATGCGAGCTCAGACAAGCTCAGGCAAGCGACATCGAGGTGCGGGGTGGATCGCGGTTGCGCGTCGGTCCCCGTGAGACCGAACGGACATGCAGTGGCGCGGCAGGCGGGTAGTGCCAGTCGCGCGAGGAGGGCGGTGCGGCGAAGACCGGTAGCGCCGGGAGTGCAACGTCGACCGCGATGAAGGCGAGGCATTGCTCGCAGATACCGTCCTCGTCCGACGCATGTTGATCGGAAGCATCCGTCAGACCATGCTGACGTTCCGACTGTGCTGATTGCGCCGATGCAGCCGCCAGCGCAGCCGCCGTGTGAAACACGACGTGCCGTGCAAGTGCCATCTGCGACACCAGCACGCAGACGACCAGCCATAAAGGAAACCAGCGGCGACGCATGGGCCGAAGGAAAACGGAATACAAGACGAGAACGCGCGAACGCGACGGAACGCTGCATGACAGCGTCGGCGATTAAATGCAACCAAGTTGCAATGCAACTGAGTTGCGAATTCTGTCACATTCGGGGTGACTTTGCCAAGTCGGAAAGCGTAAGGCGGGCGTTCGGGGAGGTACCGGGAGGAAGGCGGACGGAAAGCGGGGCGCGCAAGGGCGAAGGCGCAACGCGCGCAGGCATGGCGCTATCGTCAGCGCCATGCCTGGAGAATTTACGCACCGCAGGCGCGTACCCGGCAGAGCGCCGGGCACGTGGGCTCAGGCAATCGGTTGCCGCAATGTGGCGTCGGCCACGCGAATGGGCTTCGGAATCAGCCGGAGCTGGAGGAACGTATCGGCAATGCGCTGTTGGGCGGCCAGTACGGGCTCCGATACCGGCTTGTAGACGTGCGCGTAATGCCGCAGTCCCTTCTCGATGATCTTCGCGTCGAGCCCCTGGATCGGCGCGAGCTGCGTCGCGGCTGCCGCGTAATCGGCGCGGATTTGCTGCCCCGTCTGACCGAGCGATTCGAGCGTCGCCTTGATCACGTCGCCACGTTTTTCCGCAAACGCACGCTGACTCAGGAAGAACTGATGATGATCGGCGGCGCCTTCGGCATTGGCGAGCAGACGCACGGGGCTCTGATCGAGGACCGCGGTGAGGAACGGATCCCAGATGGCCCAGGCATCGACCGATCCGCGTTCGAGGGCGGCACGGGCGTCGGCGGGCGCGAGGAACACCGGGCTGACGTCGCCATAGTCCAGACCATGTTTGCGCAGCAGCGCGACGAGGAACCAGTGGACGTCCGATCCCTTGTTGAACGCGACACGCTTGCCACGCAGGTCGGCAACGGTCTTGATCGGCGAGTTGTTGCCGACGACAACGCCCTCGGCAAGCGGTGTCGGCACCTCATAAGCGCTGTAGACGAAGTCGGCACCCGCCGCTTGCGCGAAGACCGGCGGCGCTTCGCCGACGTACCCGAAGTCGATGGCGCCGACGTTCAGCGCTTCGAGCAGTTGCGGGCCGGCGGCGAATTCCGCCCACGTGAGTTCGACACCGAGCGGACGCAGACGCGCCTCCAGCGATCCGTTCGCCTTGGCGAGCACGAGCGTGCTGGCAGCCTTCTGGTAACCGATGCGGAACTTGCCCGGCTCGTAAGCCGCATGAGCGGACAACGACGGCAGCGCCACGGCGGCGGCTCCGGCCCCGAGCGCACCGAGGAATTGGCGGCGTGAGAGTGCCGTGCGTGGTTTCAGCGGTTTCATGAGCGTTGCCCCGTTTGAATGTTGGAATAGGCCGGATGGGACCGATTGACGAGAAATTGAAGGGAAATTATCCGGACCGGTTCCGCGTGGGGGCAACGAAGCGATTCTGCTTTCGATATTCAGGGATGCGGTGCGATGTAAGCGACGCAAAGTGGAATAGGTGACGCGCCGCCGTGATAGGCGAACGGCAGGGTCTCCCGAAACTCGATGCTCAGCGAGGGCCATAGCGACAGCGTTCGCGCGAAACTCGCCCGTCGACATGACCGTCCGGGATGCCCGAGCAGAATCGCCCCGCGTGCGCGGACCTCGGCCTCATCCAGATCCCGCGTGTAGATGTTCGGACGCGAGGTCGACGACCATGCCGTCATCAGACGCGGCTGGCTCGGCGCATAGAACGTCAACCACGTGGCGAGATGGTCGTTGCCGACGAACGACAGTGGCGCGTCGTAGCGCTGGTTCCAGCGCTGCTCGACGGCGAGGCTCACCGTCTTGACCCCGGCGAACTTTTGCCCCGCGTTGCGAAGATTCAGTCCGAGCACGGTGACGTATCCGATCAGCACCGTGAGGCCGACGACAGGCAGCCATCGCGAGATTCGCCATGCGCGCTTGCCGGTGGCGGGGGCCACGCATCCGACGAGCAGCGCAGGCAACGGCACGGTAAACGGTTGCAGCCATTCCGAAATGCGTCCGCCGTCATGCAGTGTGAAGTACACGAGGATCGGCACCAGCGGCGGCAACACGGCACAGGCGGCTAACTGCACGGATCGGTTCGCTCGCGTGAAGCGCATACCCGCCAGATGCATGACGACGGCGAGCGTGACGACGGGATAGAAAGCCGTGAGCGCACCGCGCAACCCACGCAGGTTCAGACGTTGCCGGATCTGGTCGTCGACCCATCGAAACGCCGCGAAGTCGTGGTTCGCGAGCCAGAGGATATTCGGCGCAATCAGTGCGGTGAAGAGTAGCAGCCCGAGCGCGAAGGCCGGGTGCCGGTAGTGCCGACGGTTCGCCGGCGTCCAGAGGGTGATGACGAACATGGCGCCCAGTAGCGCAAACGTCGAATACTTGGTCATGGCCGCGAGACCGGCGACGACACCGAACCCGATCCAGTACCGGGGCGAGTCGCACATCGCGCGCACGAACAGCCAGAGCATCCACGGCCAGAACATGACCAGCAGGTAGTTGTCGTTGTACGGGAGGATGTCGATGTTGGTCGCGCCGGTCAGGTGCAGGCTGAGCATGGCCAGCCACGCGAGGCGTGTGTCTGCGGTCAGTCGTCTGGCGAGATGCCATACGCCCAGCATGCCGATGGCAATCGCTGCGAAGTGCGAGGCATACCAGTAGAACGCCAGTGCCTCGCCCGTCAGCCCAAGCGCCGGCCACATCGAAAAGCCGACCAGCCAGGGGTTCTTCGGCGTTCCCCATTCGGCGTTACGTGCCCAGTTGAGGGCTTCGACGGCGTCGAACGGGACGGTCGGATCCAGATTCGCACTCACGAGCGTCCAGACGATGGCGTAGATCGCGACGTAAAGCGAAGGGGAGTATTGCATCGCCGTCGCGACACGCCGCGCGAGCGCGCGCACGGACGTTGCGCGCCGAATGGGCGCGAAGACAGGCGTCGTTGAGGAGGCGTCGTGTTTTTGCATGCGCGCTTCGACCGGGCGAGTGCGCGCGTGTTCTTGGAGTTATTTTGCAATCCAAAGCAAATGTGGTGCATTTGGATTGCGATGTAATGCCTTGTTTTGGTTGGGGATTTGCTGCGCCATCGCGTGGCGGCGAGGCGCGTATCGACAACATTCGTTCACAGACGTCAACAAATGAAAACGAATGAAAAAGGAAGGCAACAATCTTTCTGACGGCCGGCACGGCACCGGCCGTGCTTGCCGTTACGCGCGCTCGGCAGGCGCGTCGACGATCCGCGCCGGATCGACGTGCCGGATGCGCTGGTCGACAAAGTAGCCACCACCTTCCTGATAACGAAGATAGAGACGGCCGCATTCGCGGCAGCGGCACACGTTGGCACGGTTGTAGGGGAAGTAACGCGGTGCGATGGGGGCATCAGGCGCCCAGTACGACGTGCCGTCCGGGTGGTATTCGGCGAAGGTCGGTTCCTGCGTGGCCTGTTGATTCCACAACGTACCCACGACTTCCAACTGCGTATCGGGTAACGAGTTAGGCAGACTGGCCCAGCCGTCGAGCGGCGTTTTCGTGCACTGGCAATCGATGGCGACGTTGCTGGCGGATTCGGCGAGGGTAAGGAATGCGGCGTGATCGAGGAAGGAAAGATCGCTCATGGGGGCTGTCGAGTGGGCTTCGCACCGTCGTCGCGGCGAGTGATTCGCGCTGACGCGGCATCAAGGGAATAGCGTCCGACATGGTAGCGCGATGGCGCGCGCAGAGCACATGAAGCGTTGCAAACCATCGAATCTTGTAGGGTTGTCACAAACGCGCGCTGCGCCTGATATATGATATTCGCTATATATCCATCTATATAACGGAGTTCAGGCTGTGAAGACTTTGCAGTTCGGTTCGCGCGTTGCCGCGACGATGAAAGTGGTGGCGTTCGTGACTGCGGCGATGGTGGGGACGATGCAGGCGCATGCCGATGACACGTTCCGCGTGGCATACGCCGGTTCGATGGGCGTGGTGATGGACAAGGCGCTGGGGCCGGCCTTCGCGCAGCGCGAGCATGTGACCTATCAGGGTCAGGGCGAAGGGGCCTACGGGCTGGCTCGTCTGCTGGCTTCGGGACGGTCGACGGCCGACGTATTCGTCTCGATCACCCCGGGGCCGATGGCCATTCTCAAGGACGCGGGACTGATCGACGACGCTATTCCGGTGGCCAGCACGCGCATGGTCATCGCCTATAACCCGAAGGGCCGCTTCGGCGAAGCGTTCCGTCTCGCAGGCACCGATGCGACGCATCCGGCCTGGTGGAAGGTGCTGCAAACGCCGGGCCTGCGCTTCGGCCGCACCGACCCGGCGACGGATCCGCAGGGCCAGAACATTGTCTTCACGCTGATGCTCGCGCAGAAGTACTACGATCAGGCGGGCCTTGCGCAATCCGTGCTGGGCGACATTCGCAATCCGCAGCAAGTGTTCGGCGAGGGCGGCTTGCTGACGCGTCTCGAAGCCGGACAGGTCGACGCCGCCTCGGGCTACGAAAGCGCCACCCGTTCGGCCAAACTGCCGTATGTGGCATTGCCCGATGAAATCAATCTGAGCAATCCCGCGTTTTCCAAAAACTGGTACGACACCGTGTCGTTCGCGCTGCCTGCGGCGGATGGCAAGGAAAAGACCGTTCGTCCGCAGCCGCTGGTGTTCTACGCTGCGAAGCTGAAGAACGCCGCGCATCCGAAGGCGGCAGACGACTTCCTCTCCTTCATGACCTCGACGCAGGGGCAGCAGTTGTTCGACGAGAACGGCTACGGCAAACCCAAGGGCGACGCGCTCTATCACTGATCCGGCGATCGATGAAAGCTCAGGAACACTGAAGGAAGCGTTCGTGCAGAAATGGAGCGACGGCCCGCCGTTCACGGCAGGCCAGAGATGGGGCGGCGTGGGTCATGGCCTTGGCCGGTTGGGTGAAATCGTCACCTGGACGCTGTTGGCCGTACCGTTTGCCGCATTGGCGCTTGAGACGCCATGGCGGCATTTCCGGCTCGCTTACGGCGACTGGGATGCCGTGGCCGTATCGCTCGGACTGTCCTGTGTCTCGATGACGATCATCGTCGTGCTGGGCACCCGGGTCGCACACTGGCTGGCGTCGACACGGTCTCGGGTCGCACGCATCGGCGAGGCGCTCGTGCTGGTGGCGCTCATGACACCGCCGCTGGCGATGGGGATCTTGCTGGCGACGGCGTACGGACCTGTCGGGACGTTGGGCGCATTGCTCGCGCGCGGCGGCGTGATGCTCGGCAACAATCCGCCAGCGTTCGTGCTCTCACAGGTCTATGGCGGGCTGCCTTATTTCATCCTTGCAGCGCGTGCCGCCTTCGAAGCGGTACCGCCTGTCTTGCCGATGGCGGCCCGCAGTCTTGGCGCCACGCCGTGGCAGGTGTTCCGCCGCGTGACGTTACCGCTGGCGCGCGGGGGTCTTGCCGCAGGGCTCGTGGTGGCATGGGTGCGCGTGATCGGCGAGTTCGGCATCGTCATGATCTTCGCTTACTTCCCGCAAGGCATCCCGGTAAAGCTCTACGTCAACTTGCAGAACGATGGTCTCGGTGCTGTCTATGCACTACTGTGGCTGCTGCTTGTCGTGGCATTGCCGTTGCCGATCCTCGTGTTGATGGCGACGCGACGCCGCCATCGTGAAGTGCAGGGCAACGACACCGTGTTTTGACGTGATGCGCTAACGGGTGAATCGTGCGTGCAGCGGCCCCGCAACTGCCTGTCCGGGTGGTCGCGGGGCCACTTGTTTTTACAGCGAACGTTCGATGGCCTGACCGAGCAGCGACAGACCCAGATCGATTTCCGCCTCGCTCACGGTCAGTGGCGGGGCGATGCGAAACACGCCACCCATGCCCGGCAGTTGCACGATGTTCATGCTCAGGCCGAGGTTCATGCACTCGCGGGTGATCTTTGCGCCGAGGCCGTCTGCCGGGGCCTTGGTGCGGCGATCCTTGACGATCTCCATGCCGAGCAACAGGCCTCGGCCACGCACATCGCCCACGCACTCGAAGCGCTCCATCAATCCCAGCAGGCCGTTGCGCAGCCGCTCACCCATGACGTTGGCGCGCTCGACAAGTCCGTCGCGGGCCACCACGTCGAGCACGCGCAGGCCGACCGCAGCGGGCAGCGGGTCGGAGACATGCGTGGTGTAGAACAGATAGCCGCGCTCGTGCGCCCGTTCTTCGATCTCGGCGGACGTCACGATGGCAGCGAGCGGCAAGCCCGCACCGAGCGTCTTCGACAGCGTGAGGATGTCCGGTGTCACGCCATCGCGCTCGAACGCGAACATCGTGCCGGTGCGTCCGATGCCGGTCTGGGCTTCGTCGAGGATCAGCAGCATGCCGCGCTCCTCGCACTTGCGCTTGAGCGCGGCGAGATAGCCGGGTGGCAACTCGATGATGCCGCCTGAGCTCAGAATCGGCTCGGCGATGAAGGCGGCCAGATTACCGCTCGACTGCCGGTCGATCAGATCGAAGGCGTAGTCCAGCTCTGCGAGATAGTCGTACTGACCCGCCGGGCCGAAGCGCGGGCGGTAAGTAAACGGCGCAGGAATCGCGAAGGACCCCACGGCGGCGGGGCCGACGCCTTTGCGTCCCGCGCTGTAGGTCGCCGAGGCCGCCGCGCCCGTCATGCCGTGCCACGACTGTGCGAATCCGACGATCTCGTACTTGCCGGTCACCAGTTTCGCCATGCGAATGGCGGCTTCGTTTGATTCCGCACCGGTGCTCAGCAACATCACCCGGTCGAGCCCTTGCGGCGTGATGTCGGCCAGACGCGTCGCCAGATCCACTACGGGGCGCGAGAGCATGCCGCTGAACAGATGGTCGAGCTTGCCGATGGACTCGGAGACGACCGCCACGATGTCCGGATGGCTGTGGCCGAGCACCGCACTCATCTGCCCTGACGTGAAATCGAGAATCGCGCGCCCGTCGGCGTCATAGACGAAGCTGCCCTCGGCACGCTCGATGATCGCCGGTTCAAACGTGCCGCCATAGCGGATGAGGTGCTGGCGGGCGTTGCGCCAGAAATCGGCATCTTGGTTCTTGGACACGAGGAAATCTCCGAGGGGCGGCTTGAAGTTCGCGACGTTGAGGGAATCGGCAGTGAATCGTTACCGCTTGCAGTCTAAGCAGCGCTCTGCTTTCATAGAAGCGAATAGTGCTAATGAAAGATAGAAGCGAGGCTAATACCTTGAGTGCGATGCTGGAAATCGATTTGCTGCGTTCGTTCGTCGCCATCGCGCAGGCCGGTTCGCTCAGTCGGGCCGCACAGCGCATTGCCCGCACACAGTCCGCGCTGAGTCAGCAAATGAAGCGGCTGGAAGCGATCGTGGACCAGCCGTTGCTACAGCGTACGGGGCGGGGTGTGGTGCTCACGGGTTCAGGCGAACGCTTGCTGGCCCACGCGCAGCGCATCTTGCGGGCTCACGACGAAGCGATGGCCGACATGTCGGGGCGCGGCCTGACCGGCACGATCCGGTTCGGTTGCCCGGACGACTACGCGGCGGCGTTCCTGCCCCATCTTCTGCGCGAATTCGCGGTGGCCCATCCCCACGCGCAGGTGGAGGTCATCTGCGAGCCGACGCCACGCCTGCTGGAGCAACTGTCCCGTCACGCGCTCGATCTGGCGTTGATTTCGTTGCCCGACGGTGTCGACGAGCGCAACGTGATTCGCCGCGAGCCATTGGTGTGGATCGGTAACCCGGGACTCGACGCGGTGTTGTCCGACGTGAATGAACCGCTGCCGCTAGCGCTTTCCGATCCCGACACGCTGGACCACATCGCGGCGTGTGAAGCGCTGATGCGCGCGGGACGTGCGTATCGGATTGCGTACGCGAGCAGCAATCTGGCAGGGCTCACGGCATTGGCACGCTCGGGACAGGCGTTCGCTGTCATGACACAGACGGCCGTGCCTGCGGATTTACGCATTGTTACAGCTGATACCTTGCCGGCGTTGCCGTCCGTGGGGATTACGGTAAAGTTCGATCGCGCGCGTCCCACGCATCTAAGCGTGGCGTTCGCCGAGCACATTCGGCAGACGCTGGCGGTGCTGTAACGCGGGCACGATGTGGGCGACGCTGGCGTTCGTTCCCGTCCGGGCGAATTTCAAGCACAATTGCGCGTTGCTTCACGGCGTACGGCACGGCTCGGCGCGTCGTGAGGTGTCAATCAAAAGCATTCGGGACCCGGCACTGGGGGCATCAACGGCCGGAAGCCCGAGGATCATCACTTTTTGCAGCATTTTTGTATCGAGGTCGATATGTTGGCGCGTTTCGTGGCGTTTTTCCTGGTGGTCGGTTCGTTGTTTGCCCTCGCGGGCTGCAATACTGTCGACGGCGTCGGGCAGGACATTTCGGGGGCCGCACGCACCGTCAAGCGAGCCCTGTAAGGCGCGGTAAGTCAGCGCTCGTGCCATACGCCAATAGGTCCATCACGCACCAACTTGGCGTATGTCCCTCATATATCTCCCGTATATCTCGTGAACTGGCGCGCAATGCGCTGAGTAAGCGCCAGTCTCCGGATCGTCGCTCAAGTTTTTCGCATTCGCGCCGTTGGAGCCGCTAACGCTGTCACGGGCACAGGGGTATCGTGCCGGGTGGCGTACGGTGGCCGTCGCTCTCGGCGGCCACGAACAGAAAGAAAGGCGGAAGCGCAAATGTTGAAAAATTGGACGATTCGTTGGCGGTTGCGGACGGCCGTGGCCGGTCTGGCCACACTGGTGTTGATCATCGGAGCGTTGGCGCTCCTCGGGTTGCGCGACACCGTCGGCAGTTTGCGCGAGGTGTACGACAAGGAGCTTGCCAGTACGCGATTGCTCGGCGAGTCGGAAATCCAGATCGGCCGTGCACGTGCCGTCGTGCTGCGCGCACCGCAGGCGCCGAGCGAGGAAGTCAAGGCGGCGGACGTCAAGAAGGGAACTGAGTACTGGGGCGAATCGGAAAAGGCGTGGCAAGCCTATCTGGCGCTGCCGTCCGACACTGAAGAGCAACGCCTTGCCAAAGACGTGACGAGTGCCCGTCAGGCGCTCAAGGATGCCTTCACCCTGGTGCAGAACAGCATCGCCGCCGGCCAGACCGACGTCTACTACGCGCAGGCGGCCGTGCTGGGCAAGCGCTACACGTCTTACGTAAACGCCAACGAGGCGCTCAAGACACTCTACGACACCCGCGCCAAATCGAGCTTCGATTCGGCGGTGACGACCTACGACCGGCTGTTCGTCCTCACGCTTTGTGCCATCGCATTCGCCATCATCGCCGCGCTGCTCACGGCGCGGTCGCTGAACCGGGCGATTACGCGTCCGCTGGATGACGTGCTCGAGCATTTCCAGGAAATCGCAGCAGGCGATTTGCAACGCCCGGTGCATGTGACGTCGAGCGATGAAATGGGGCGTCTGCTGACGGCGCTCGGCAACATGAAGACGCAACTCAACGACACGGTGGCCAAGGTGCGCAAGAGCGGTGAAGCGATTGCCGCGAGCGCGCGTGAAATTGCTGCGGGCAATCTGGATCTGTCGGCCCGTACCGAGCAGCAAGCCGCGTCGCTGGAGGAAACGGCGGCGAGTATGGAGCAGTTGACGAGCACGGTGCGGCAGAACATGGAGCACGCCCGTCAGGCCAATCAACTGGCGCGTCAGGCGAGCGAACAGACCGGGGCGGGTGACACGGCGATGGTCGAAGTTACGCAGACGATGCAGGCCATCGATGCCGGTTCGGCCAAGATTCGCGACATCATCGCGCTGATCGACGGCATTGCATTCCAGACGAACATTCTGGCGCTGAACGCGGCGGTTGAAGCGGCCCGGGCGGGAGAGCAGGGGCGCGGTTTCGCCGTCGTTGCCGGTGAGGTGCGCACGCTGGCGCAACGCTCCGCGAGCGCAGCACGCGACATCAAGACACTGATCGAGACGTCGGCCGAGCGTTCGGCGGCGGGCAGCCGGATCGTCGGTGAGGCAGGCACGGCGATGCACAGCATCGCCAGCAGCGTGCAACGCGTCACGGACATCATGGCCGAAATTTCGGCGGCATCGGAAGAGCAGACAGCAGGGATCGATCAGGTCGCGCGTGCCGTCACGCAGATGGACGAAGTCACGCAGCAGAACGCCGCGCTGGTGGAGCAAGCCTCGGCGGCCGCGCAATCGCTGGCCGAGCAGGCGGAAGCGTTGAAAGCCGCCGTGGCCGTGTTTCGTCTGACCCAGCAGAGCGACGATTTGGCGTTGATGTCTGGCACGGCTGGCATGGCGCGCACCCGGCTGCATGCGGTGACGTCTTAAGTCAGCAAGCCTGACGACGTTCGTCGGCGGATCGTGCGATCCGCCGAATTCTAATCGACGAACGTCCCCCAATTTGGGGACGCAGTGACTACGCGCCGGACGCCGCCTCGAAGATCGGGCGCGGCTCCACGCCTCAATGAGCACACGGCTGCGCACGAAAGCTTGTAACCTACGCTTTCACTTCCACGACCGCCTGTCCGGCGCCGCCACCCATGAGCCAGCAAAAGCCTGTCGAGTACGCCACCGCCTCGCCCGAAGTCAAAGCCGTTTTCGACGACATCAAGGACACGCGTGGCGTGCCTGACGTCAACAACTTCTGGAAGTACATCGCTCAACATCCGCCGACACTGGAGCGCACGTGGGGCAGCCTCAAGGACATCATGTCGGCAGGCGCCCTCGATCCGCTCGTCAAGGAACTGATCTACGTGGCCGTAAGCGTGACCAACAATTGCGGCTACTGCGTCGCCAGTCACACCGCAGGCGCCCGTCGTGCGGGAATGACGGACGAGATGTTCGGCGAGTTGCTGGCCGTCGTCGGCATGGCCAACGAAACCAATCGACTGGCCGTGGGGTACCGCGTGCCGATTGATCCCGCCTTCGAGTAAGTCATCCGGCGGCGACGGTGTGCTTATGCCCCACCGTCGCCATTGCCCCGTTGTCCTGTCCCGTTACTGCGGTATCGCCGCGCCGCGCGTCATCCATTGACGGTATCGACGTGTCTGACAGGCCGTGCCGATCTGCTGCGCGATGAGGGCGCGCAGGGGCGAGACGGCCGGGTTCGGCGTACGCCCGGCGCTCAGGCGTTTGAGCTGAAACTTCACGACCGCCATGTTCGCCAGCGAGCCGAGGGCCTTGTTCTTCCACTGGATGGGCTTGAGTTGCGGCGCAGAGGCATCGCCTTGCTGCCATCGGTTCGGTAGTTCCGGATCGATGGACAGCGCCGTGGCAATGCCGACCATCGCCGTGCCGCTTTCGAGCACCTGCTCGGCCACCGCGAGGCGGCGGATTCCCCCCGTCACCATCAGCGGCATCGTGGCGACAGCCACCATGTCACGCGCGAATTCGAGGAAGTAGGCCTCGCGCGCGAGCGTACGCCCATCGCGCGCCTCGCCTTGCATCGCGGGCGCTTCATAGCTGCCGCCGGAGAGTTCGATCAGATCGACGCCGTGCGAGCCGAGCATGTCGATGACGCGACGCGCGTCGGCAGGGCCGAACCCGCCGCGCTGAAAGTCGGCCGAGTTGAGCTTGACCGCAACGGCGAACCCGGGCGAGACGGCGTTGCGCACCGATGTCACGACATCGAGCAATAACCTCGCGCGATTCTCGAGACTGCCGCCCCATCGATCTTCCCGCCGGTTCGTCAGCGGCGACAGGAACTGGCTCAACAGATAGCCGTGCGCCGCATGAATCTCCACGCCGGTGAAGCCGCTTTGCTCGGCGAGTACGGCGCTGCGGGTGAAGCGCGCGATGACCTCGGCAATGTCGGTCTCGGTGAGCGCCCGGGGCATGGCAAAGCGTTTCGAGAAGGTGCCCAGTTCGAGTGCAATCGCAGAGGGTGCGACCGTCGGCTGGCCCAGCGCCGAGAGCATCTGCCTGCCCGGGTGGTTCAGTTGCATCCAGACTTGTGCGCCTCGTTGCCGCGCGGTGTCGGCCCAGTGTCGAAAGCGTGCGAGATGCTGGTCATCCTCTAACACCACGCCGCCGGGCCCTGTCATGGCACGCGCGTCGATCATGACGTTGCCGGTGATGATCAGCCCCGCGCCGCCACGTGCCCAGGCGTCGTACAGGCGGATGATGTCGTCGGACGGTGCGTGATTGGCGTCGGCCATGTTTTCCTCCATGGCAGCCTTGGCAATGCGGTTAGGGATCGATGTGCCGTTCGGCAGCATGAGGGAAGTGAAGAGAGTCATGGTCGCGCCTCGAATCTTCAGTTGACGATGGCACGACCATAACCTTAAAGTTCACTTTAATGTCAAGCGGTGGGAGCGAGACCATGAAGATCGGTGAACTGGCGCAGGCGAGCGGTGTGGCGGCGTCGCGTATTCGCTTTTACGAGGCGGAGGGCTTGCTGCCGAATGCCCAGCGTCAGGCGAACGGCTATCGGGAATACGACGACGATGCGCTCACACGTCTGAGCCTGATTCGGCGCGCGCAGAACGCGGGATTCACGCTGGACGAGATCCGCGCGATCCTGCCGCCGGATCTCAAGGCGTGGCCGCATGACACGCTGCTGGAAATGCTCCGTCGCAAGGTCGCGGAGATCGATGCACTGGCGCAGAAGCTGGCGGTATCCAAGCGCAATCTGACGTCGCTGATCGACGCCATCGAGCATCGGGAAGCTGGAGAGGATTGCGTGGCGGCATCGCAACGCGTGCTTGCTTCCGTTCGAGAAGGGGATATCGGCGGTGACAACGGCACGGAGATCGTGCCCCGGCGCGCGCCTGTCGGCAAGCGCGCCTGAGGCGTCATCGACCGCCGTCGATCAGCGGCTGGCGAGAATCTCGTTGGCCTTGGCGATGACCGGCGCGTCGATCATCTTGCCGTCCAGCGCCACGGCGGCGCCGCCGCTGGCATTGGCTGCGGCGACCACACGTTCGGCCCACGCGATCTCGTCATCACGCCATGCGAAGGCGGCATGCACGGGCGCCACCTGACGCGGATGGATGCACAGCTTGCCGCGAAATCCGAGCGCACGTGCGCGACGCGCCGAGGCTTCGATGAGCGCGGCATCGTCCAGCGCGGTCGTCACGCCGTCGACCGGCGCGGCAATGCCCGCTATGCGGGAGGCGAGCGTCAGTTGCGAGCGGAAGTACAACAGCTCGTCGCCATCGCCTTCGATCCCGATGTCCAGCTGGAAATCGATGGTGCCGAACATCAAGCGCTCGACGCGCGGCGCTTTGGCGATGTCTCCGAGCGCGGCAAATGCCTGAGCGGTTTCGATCAACGGGACCAGGCGCAACGACGACGTAGCACCTTGCGCTGCGCGGGCGAGCGTGGCGACGTCTTCCGTCTTCGGAACGACGAGACCGCTGAGTTGCGACACCCCGGCGAGCGCGGCGACATCGGCCTCGAACCACGGCGTCGATGCCGCGTTGATGCGCACGTAGATGGGCACATGAGCGGGCACGGCGGCGTCGGTCTGTCGTGCCATCAACCAGCGGAAGACCTGTTCGCGGGCCGCGAGCTTGTCGGCGGGCGGCACGGCATCTTCGAGGTCGAGGATGACGGCGTCGGCCCCGGACGCACATGCCTTGTCGAAGCGTTCCGGGCGGTTGCCGGGCACGAACAGCCAGCTACGAATGACGGGAGCGCTCGACATGGCTTACACCGCCTGCGCTGCGTGCAGCGCTTCGATCTGGTCGGCACTGCGACCGAGTTCCGCGAGGATGGCGTCGGTATGCTGCCCCAGCGCGGGAATCGGGTCCATGCGCGGCGTGAACTCGGAACCGGCACTTGGCATGCCTGGCGGGATTGGCGCACGAATCGGGCCATTGGGCGTGGCGACTTCGGCCCAGCGCTGACGCGCAGCGAGTTGCGCGTGCTCCCAGACGTCATGCATGTCGTTGAGGTTCGCGTTGGCGATGCCGACGGCGTCGAGCCGGCTCACCAGTTGGGGCGCGTCGAGCTGCATGAAGACCGCGTGGATGATCGCGCGCAGCGCGTCGCGATTCTCCAGGCGCTTCGGGTTCGACGCGAAGCGCGCGTCCTCGGCCAGTCGTGGCTGTTCAAGCACTTTTTCGCAGAACGTCTTCCACTCGCGTTCGTTTTGCAGCCCGAGCATGACCGTCTTGCCGTCACCGGTTTCGAACGGACCGTACGGGAAGATCGTGGCGTGCGCAGCACCGGCGCGCGGCGGCGGTGTCTGATCGTCCACCGAGTAATACAGCGGGAACCCCATCCACTCGACCATGCATTCGAGCATGGAGATGTCGATGCGCGAGCCCTTGCCGGTCTTGCCACGCTGAATCAGCGCCGAAAGAATGTTCGTGTAGGCGTACATGCCGGCGGCGATGTCGGCGATGGAGCAGCCCGCCTTGGCTGAGGCTTCGGGGGAGCCCGTCACCGAGAGAAAGCCCGACTCGCTCTGGATGAGGAGGTCGTAGGCCTTCTTATCACGGTAAGGGCCGTCGGGCCCGTAGCCCGAAATGCCGCAGACGATGATGCGCGGATAGCGTGCGGACAGTGCCTCGTAGCTCAGGCCGAGGCGATCGGCCGCGCCGGGGGCGAGGTTCTGGACGAGCACGTCGGCGTCGCGGAGCAGATCGTGGAGTACGGCTTGGGCGGCGTCCTGCTTGAGATCGAGCGTGAGGCTTTCCTTGGAGCGGTTCGTCCACACGAAATGCGACGACATGCCGTTCGCGCGCGCGTCGTAGGCGCGGGCGAAG
Source organism: Pandoraea sp. ISTKB (assembly GCF_001721285.1). Taxonomy (NCBI): domain Bacteria; kingdom Pseudomonadati; phylum Pseudomonadota; class Betaproteobacteria; order Burkholderiales; family Burkholderiaceae; genus Pandoraea; species Pandoraea sp. ISTKB. Next base: position 176,124 of record NZ_MAOS01000039.1, on the reverse strand, counting down.
TCACCGGCGCCGGGACGCTCGATCTTGATGACGCGTGCGCCCAGATCGGCCAGTTGACGGGTGCAGAACGGGGCCGCAATGGCGTGTTCGAGCGCGATGACCTTGATGCCGTCCAAGGGCCTCATGACAGAAATCTCCGAAGAATCAAAACAGGTTGAGCAGGGGCGGGGGGCTCGATCAGACGATCCTGGCGAGCACGATGAGGCTCAGCGTGATCGTGATGGCGCCGCCGATGCGGGTGGCGATCTGCGCGAACGGCATGAGACGCATGCGGTTCGCGGCGGTGAGGATGGCGACATCGCCCGTGCCGCCCATGCCGCTGTGCGTGCCGACGACGATGGCCGCGTCGATGGGGTGCATGTTCATGCGGCGGGCCACGATGAAGGCCGTTGCCATCAGCGTCAGGACAGTGGCAATGATCGTCACCAGCGTCGGCACGTTGAACGACGCGACGACCTTCTGCCACGGCGTGATCACGACACCGATGGCGAACAGCAGCGGATAGGTCACGGCGGTCGCGAAGAACTTGTAGACGACCCCGGCACCGGCTTCGAGCTTCGGCGAGAAGATGAAGCCGATCTTCGCAGCGACGGCGAGCACCAGCATCATCACGGGGCCGGGCAGGCCGAGCGTGCTCTGGGCGAGCATGCCGACGAAATACAGGCAGACGGCAATCATGCCGGCGGCGGCGATGTCGGTGGCGTCGACGCCTTTCGTGGGTTGCCCGTGAGTGTCGTGGGCATCGTGCGCGCCGAGGTCGTCGCTGCCGGTGCGCATGAGCTGGCCGTTACCGGTCAGCGCCGGATAGCGCTTGCCGATGGCATTGAGCACCCCCGAGAAGACGATGGCGCAGACGTTGCCGAGCATGACCGCGGGCAGCGCCTGAGCGAGCAGATCGCCGGCCGCCTGATGCATCACTTCGGAGTAGCCGATGGTGAGCGGAATCACGCCTTCCCCGAGGCCGCCGGACATCACCGGGATCACGACAAAGAACACCGTATGGAACAGGCCCATACCGAGCATCGTGCCAACGGCAGTGCCGACAAGGCCCGCGAGGACGGAGCCGATGGCGAGCGGCACGAAAATTCGCACGAAGCCGCCGATCAGGACCTTGCGATCCATGCTCAGAATGCTGCCGACGATAATGCCGGGGATGAACAGATACAGGAAATTGCTCTGCTTCCAGAAGGCGACGATGGGCGTGACGACCGACGGCGGCAGCACGTTGGAGAACACGAGCCACGACGGCAGGAACGTCACCAGAATGACCGGCCCGCCGATGCTGCGGAAGATCGGGATGCGCTGACCGATTTCCATGCAGGTGAAGCTGCACACGGCGAGCAGGGCGATGATCGGGGACAGCTCGGCGGAGAGTTTGCCGGTCGTGAGTACCGTCGTCACGATGGCGGCGATCAGCACCAGATGCACGGGTAGCGGCACGATACCGACACGAAAATCCATGATGCGCCACCACAGGTCGCGCAGCGGGTGATGTTGCACCGGGGAAGTCGCGCCTTGACCACCTTGACCGCCTTGCGCGGCAGTGGCAGAGAGTCCGTCTCGCATCCTGCTGTCTCCGTATTGGAATTGGTTTGTTGACGGGACTATAGGCGCGCGTGCCTTTCGGGAGGAAATACCGATTTTGGATGTGGGTATAGGGTCAGGCTATGGCTTGGTGTTCTCGAAAGACGAGAATCGGGTATTAACCCGGTCGATTGGCCGAAAAGCTGAGTTTCATCCGTTCTCGTATAGCAGTACGCTATGGCTTTTCGAGACTACCCACTGATGCGATGGTGTCGGTGGCCCGAGGTCATGGACGTCAGACAACTCCGAAATTTCGTGGCAATCGTCGACAGCGGCAGCGTCTCCAAGGCGGCCGAGCGGTTGCATATCGCCCAGCCGTCTTTGAGCGCGCAGTTGCGCGGACTGGAGGACGAACTGCAAGCGCAACTGCTCGTTCGCAGCGCGCAGGGGGTGACACCGACCGACGCGGGAAAGGCGTTATACCGGCATGCGCGGGTGGTGCTGCGTCAGATGGAGCAGATTCGTCAGGAAGTGCGGGAGGGCGGCGGCAGTGAAGCGGGGCCGGTGGCAGTGGGCTTCCCGACGACGATCGCGTCGATTCTCGCGGTGCCGCTGTTCACGCGAGTGCGTGAGCAGTACCCGGGCATCCGCCTGCAAATCTTCGAAAGCATGAGCGGATACATCGGCGAGTTGCTGGCGAACGGACGCCTCGATCTGGCGATGCTGTTTCGGGATTCGGAGACACGCGGGATCTCGGTGATGCCGCTGTTCGACGAGGCACTGTACGTGCTGGGTGGACATCGGGTGTGCCCTGCGATCTACGAGGACGATGTGCACGACACCTGCGCGCTGGCGTTGCTGGCGAACGTGCCGATCGTGGTGCCCAGCGCGTCGAACGGCTTACGTCTGCTGATCGAGCGGAGCTTCGCGCAGGCGAATGCGGAGTTGAACATCGTGGCGGACATCGACTCGTTGCCGACGCTGATCGACATTGCGCGCCTGGGCGATGCGTGCTCGATTCTGCCGGTTTCGGCGCTGGCATCGCGTGATCCGGCCTTGCGTCCGCGCTCGCGCCGCATCGTCTCGCCACAATTGCAGCGCCCGGCGAGCATTTGCTGGTCCAACTCGCTGCCCGTCGGGTCGGCCACGATTGCAGTGCGGGAATGCATCGCCGACCTCGTCCGTGAGTTACAGGCGGACGGGCATTGGAAAGGGATTACGTTGCGATCAGTGGATAGCGGCGCCGTGAACATCTGAGCGACGTAGTCACGGCGCAGGGCTACGACTTGCTTGGCACGCGCGGCGAATGCCACCTGTTCCAAGGATTGCCGAGATCGCACCGTCGGCGTCTTACTAATGCATTTGGTGTCTCTCGGAGATTTGCCACCCTAATGCAACTGAATGGCATTCGCGAACGTTTCAACGGACACGTTGCCTCCTGAAACTACGGCTACCACGTTCAGACCGTGAAACCTCTGGGATTTCGAGAGTGCTGCGGCGACGGTGATTGCGCCGGCAGGTTCTGTTACCAGCTTAAAGTGCTCAAAGAGCAGCCTCATGGCGGCTTCTACACTTTCGTCATCAACTAACAGGATGTCTTGAACGGCATCTTTCATCAGTTCGAAAGTCATAGTGCCGGGGTGGGGGTTTCGTAGAGCATCGCATATCGTTGCGCTTGCGTCGGGATCCTTGCAGATTCTATTTTCGATAAGAGAAATCTTGGTGTCGGCTGCATTTTGAGGTTCCACGCCGAACAGTCGAGTCTTGTGTTGATCCACTGCTAAACGTGCTCCGGCGAGGAGACTTCCCCCACCGCACGGGCATAAAAGTGCGTCGGGAGATGTTCCCTCGCTGTATTCGGCAAATTGCGAGAGCACCTCCAAAGTCACAGTAGCTTGCCCTTCGATCACGGAGACATCGTCGTAAGCAGGTATCACCATAGCTTTGAGGTCGTGAGCCAGCGCGCGTCCCAACGCTGGAATATCGTCGTCGGGTTTCGAGAAAACTACGTCTCCTCCCCGGATGCGGATGTTGTCGACTTTTGCTCGTGGAATCCAGGGAGGAACGACAACGGTTGCGGGCACATTCAACATTCGAGCCACCTCAGCCAACGCCGCGCCGTGGTTCCCTGACGACCAAGTAAGAAGATGGCCGGGCTTTGAGTCGCGATAGCACTGCAATACCTTGTTTAGTGCCCCTCGAATCTTGAATGATCCCGTACGTTGAAGACACTCGGCTTTTACATGTAAGTTGAATCCAAGTTGCTTGTTGAGATGGTCCGACCTCAATATTGGAGTGGCAACCACGAAGGGTGATATTCTTTTTGATGCCTCATCGAGAATTTTTGATAATTCTTGTGATCGAAATCGCCATGTTGAATTATCTTTCATTGAGTAAAATCTCCTCGTCATTGATTAAATTAAATCAGTTTCTTGGAATTTCTATGATGATGCCCCTGCGTGCGTGAAATCGTTCCATGTGCTCAACTGAAAGATGCGCATCTTGTTGAAATGGAGGAATGCCGGATGGGTTGTGGAAGTAGATGTCATTTCCCTCAATGCCATGTAGCAAAATCAAATGGCCACCCCTTCTAAAGTTGGGGAGGTGCGGCGTTCTGATTTCCGTGCTGACAGATGAAATTATCATGTGGGATTCTGATATTTTATCGATGATTTCGAGAAGATCATTGTTTTTGTAAATTTCTGATTTGATGTCGAATTCATTGGAAATCCATCGGCAAAATGGTTCATAAATTAACCCATTTACAACTCCTTTCCTTGGAACTTCGTATGCCCCCCAATTAATGGCTCTAAGAATCAATTTTCTTCTGTTGTCGAATCGGATGTTTGCGTATGAGAGAATTGACTCGAGGCAAGCTATTCCGCAAATTCTTCTGCTCCAGAATTTATAATCACATTTTTCATTAAATCCTGAATTCTTCCAGGTAACGTCGTCGCAGGGGTCGATTGAATTGTTGATTATGTCTTCATTTAATTCTTTTCTCCCCCACTGGGAGGTGTATGGAACATTTTTGTGGCGAAAATTCCTTGTCATGGGATTTTTCTCCGAATGTTGAATAGCAGAGGTAACGCAAAAATCTGTAGTGTGGAAGTGAACGCCGCAACTGCAAAGATCATGCGAGGACTATGCTCAGGGGCTGCGATGGCTCCGAGGAAGGCGCCAGCAGGCATAGCGCCCCAGGAAATGGTCCGGTAAATTCCGGTAATTCTTCCAAGCACGTGAACGGATACCCTTCGCTGCCTATAGCTAACGGCAACCATGTTCCACGTGCTTAGCGACACCCCGTAAATCAAAAGAAATAAAAAAACTGTGATGCTTGATCTTGAAATGATGCATGCAACGGGAAGCAGGAATATTGCGAATGAAGAGAAGCATATCAGTGAGTGCTCGGTAGCATTTTTCAACAGTTTTTCTGAAGAGATTGTACCCATTAATGCCCCAAGTGCAATTGATGACATCATGAATCCATATTCATATTTCTCAATTCCTAGTCCGTTGACATTGTCGAGCGCATAGAGTGCAAAAGCGGAGCTCCATAGACCGTAAGAGAACATCATGATTGTTCCAATGAAGAATAATGCGAGGAGAGTTGGGTCTCTGAGTTCCGCAAGAAAGGATTTTGCGATCAATGATGTCTGGTGAGGTGATTGATTTCTTGATGTGATGGGCGATGATGAAAGAATAATGGAAATTAAGTTAATTGAAATAATGAAAATAATTAGAATTTTTGTGCTATTTGATAAAATAAATCCGGCCAATGATGGCGCCAAGAGCTGCGCAAAAATCATCTGAGTGCCATGAAGTCTTGCGTTGGCTATGGCTACATGTTCACTTCGGAATATCCGAGGTATTGAGGCTTGTGCTGACATTTCAATGGCAATGTCGCCGATGGTGATTATTGATGAGAATGCAAGGAACTCAAAAAATGTCAGAGTTTCTAAGAAAGTTAAAGTGGCGAGACAACTTAACGCGACAAATCTGATAAGAAGGCCTGCGCGAATTAATGGTAGAGGGGTGAACCGATCAATGGTCGCGCCTATGGCGATGGAGGCTAGTAACCAAGGGGATTTTGAGACGGCGATCGATATGCCGACGGCTGATGGAGCATCGTTGAGTGTTATCGCGATGATTGGAATTGAGGTTCGGTAAAGTCCCTCGGCAAGGAAACTCGAAGCCGTGGCCCCAAAAAATCGTAGATGATTTTCCATTACGGTCGATATTTACATGAAACATCGATCGTTGAAATTAGTTTTGATATGAGATTCTCGTAGTCCCAATCCAGAGCGTAGCCCATTTGAGCCAGATTTCCATTTCTGGATAGACCAGGAAGCGTGTTAACTTCGAGAAACCACGGGCCATCTTCTGCAAGAACAAAGTCGACGCGCGAGAAGCCTCGACAACCCAGAGCTCTGTGTATGCTTAGGGCTTGCTCCTTAAGAAGATACTCAGTTGATTTCGATATGCTGGCGGGGCATAGATGGGTGCGCGGTAATTTTCCGCTTTTGACTTTAAAACTGTAGAACTGATCGTTATGCCTTGTTTCCAGGGGCGGCAATGCTACAGGTTCCCGGTCAATCTCTACGATTCCAACACTAATATCCCTTCCCTGGATGAATTGAGACGCCAGGAAAATTGGAAATTCTTCTTTTTCGGCGGAATTGATCCAATCTCGGAGATCGTTGGTATGACGCAAAATTTTCGCGCCTTGACTACATCCATTTGACGTAGGTTTAACGAAGACTTGAGGTCCGCAGTCTTGGAATATTTCAGGCGGACGGATGGATTTTGGAGACTTTAGGTCGAGTACATGTGACTTAGGAACTCTCAGGCCAACGCTGGACGCGATTGCGTTAGCAAAGGGTTTGAAGTACGCCGCACCGCTTGCTGCTACGCCAGATCCCGAATAGGGGATCCGTAACGTGTCCAGCGCTCCCTGCAGCTTTCCATCTTCGCCATACCATCCATGTGTCGTCAGGAATACACGATCAACTTGCTTCAAATCGTGCAAATCGAGCTTTGCAGTATCGAAGGTACGTGCCTCGATTCCTAATGAAGCACACGCCTCATACACATGCTGTCCGGATAAAAGTGCTCCCGCTCGCTCGGGGCCGAAGCCCCCAGTCACAATGCCTAATCGCATAGCTCTCCCTGCTGCCGGAAAATGTATCTCCGGCCAAAAGGCGTGGGGGGCACTTTGTGGCTATTAAAGCAGAGAATGGTGAAAAGATTACCGTTTCAGCGATGGGAATTTACTGAGATTTAAAGAATCACGTAGCGTGCGGTACTTTAGATGCGTGGGTTTGGGTGCCCATCGAGACGTAGTTTGAGCAGGGTAAAGACCTCAGTTCTTCCTCCAAAACATCTGCGTTAGATTACCGAACGGCGAAAAAGGTGATCGTGAGGTCGCGATTCAACTTTTCCGCCATCGTCAATCGTTACTGACGCATCCCGATCGCCAGACGGTTGAATGCGCTCATCAGGGCGATGGCGAACGTCAGGTCGGCGATTTCGGTGTCGCTGAAGTGCTCGCGCAGCGGATCGAACGCTTCGTCAGGTGCATGCGTCTGGTCGATGGCGACGACCGATTCCGTCCACTCCAGCGCTGCGCGCTCACGGGCGGTGTAATGCGAACTCACGCGCCAGCCGGCGAGGCTGTCGATCTTGTGATCGGGCATGCCGTCCTTGCGGAGCGCCTTCGCATGCATCTCGAGGCAGAACGAGCAACCGTTGATTTGCGACGTGCGCAGATACACCAGCTCGATCAGCGCCTTGCCAAGCGTGCTCTTCTCCAGTGCCTTCTTCGTGGCAGCAAATCCCTGATAGGCCTCGGACGACAACGTGTAATAGGACAAACGAAGCGTGCTCATCAAAATTCTCCAAAAAAGTGGGGGCGCGGGGTGCGCATCAAGTGCAATCAAGAACGAATGGCGGGGGCTTGTCGCAACGTCACCAATTTACGAGAATCATGTCCTAGTGTTCAGATGCAAGAATTGACGAAATCAATAGGACATTCCGGATGGACTATCCCTATCTGAAGCCCGGACCCGGCGACGACGCGCCGCTCTACCTCCAGCTTTACCGCCGCTACCGCGACGCCATCGCGAGTGGAAAGCTTCGTGCGGGCGACCGGGTGCCGTCGGTGCGCAGCCTCGCCAGCGAACTCAATCTGGCGCGCGGCACCGTCGAGCTGGCCTATCAGATGCTCACCAGCGAAGGCTACTTCATTCCCCGGGGCGCGGCGGGAACGTTTGTGTCCCCGCGTCTGGAGCATCTCGGCGAGACGGCGCCGCCGGTCGCGACGCCCTCGCCGCAACCTTCCGTGCCGAGAGATGCGCTGGCGGCGGTCGGCGCGCCGCGTCCGTTTCAGTTGGGACTGCCCGCACTCGACGCCTTCCCGCGCAAGACCTGGGTGCGTCTCGCCGGCAGGAGCTTGCGGGTCATGGATCTTGCGTCGATGTCCTATCCCGAGTCGGCGGGCTATGCGCCATTGCGCCACGCGATCGCAACGTATCTCGGGATCTCGCGCGGTATCGCCTGCACCGCCGAACAGGTCTTCGTCACGCCCGGCTACCGCGCCGCGCTCGATCTTGTGTGCCGAACCCTGATCGAACCCGGCGCGCAAGGCTGGTTCGAAGACCCCGGCTATCCATACGCCCGGCATTTCCTCGAGAGCATCGGTATGCAACTCGCGTCGATTCCCGTCGATGACGAGGGGCTCGATGTCAATGAAGGCGTCAAACGCGCGCCGAATGCCCGCTTCGCTGTCGTCACGCCTACGCATCAGAGCCCCACGGGCACGACACTGTCGTTACCCCGCCGGCTAGCACTGCTCGAATGGGCGGGGCAACAGCAGTCCTGGATCGTGGAGGACGACTACGACAGCGAGTTCCGCTATCACGGACGTCCGTTGCCCGCGCTCAAGAGTCTCGATCACGACGGCCGGGTGCTTTACACGGGAACGTTCAGCAAGGTGCTGTTCCCCGGCCTGAGGCTTGCCTATCTCGTGGTGCCACAGGCGCATATCGAGCGCTTTGCTGCGTCGGCCAGTCAACTGGGTGGCCCCGGCTCGGTGCACGTGCAGGCCACCGTTGCGGACTTCATGGAGCAGGGGCATTTCGCCCGGCATTTGCGCAAGATGCGCTCGCTCTACGCCGAGCGACGCCAGTACCTCGGCGATGCGCTCACCGACGTCTTCGGCGACGATCTGTATGTGCAACCGCAAGCGGGCGGCATCCAGACGTTGGCGTATCTGCGCAATGCCCTCGCCAGACGCGGCGACGTGCCGCTCTCCGAAGCCGCGCACGTGCAGGGACTCGCTGTGCATGCGCTCAGCCGCTGGTATGGCGGCAAGGCGTCGCGCTCGGGCTTGCTCATGGGGTTCACGAATCTCCCCGATATGGCCACGGCGATGGCGTTGAGCCGACGCCTCAAGGCGGCTATCGAATCGCCGTAAGCCACAACGCCCGGCGCGCATTCGGGCGATCCGCGACGATTCAGGGCGAAGGGCGATAAGACCACGTCAGGACAGGTGCCTTCGAAACCCGCTATGCTTCTCGGATTGGCGCTCGCGCGTCCCCCGATTTCGTGCAACGGCAGCGCATGCGCCGTCTGCACCTCATGCTTCTCAGGAGTTTCCCCCGTGGCAGCGTTCGACATCGACGGTATCGTTTCCTCATTGCATGACGCCCGCTTGCGCTGGCGCGATGGTCAGCGCCGGCTGCTCGAATCCGGCGGTCGCGATCTGCCGTCGCGGGAGCGTCTGGCGGACATCGTCGTGCAACTCAAGGGCGCGCTGTTCCCGATGCGGCTCGGGCCGCTCGATCTGCATCATCAAGGCGAGAACTACTACGTCGGCCACACGCTCACGAGCGCCCTGAACGGTCTTGCCGAACAGGCCCGGCTCGAATGGCGCTACAAGGCGCGTCACGACGCCGATATCACGGCAGCGCTGATCGAGGAACGCGCGCACTCGGCCATCCAGCAATTCGCGAGCCGGCTTCCGGAGATTCGCGGGCTGCTCGATCAGGATGTGCTGGCGGCCTATCAGGGCGACCCGGCGGCGGGCAGCGTGGACGAAGTCCTCATCTGCTATCCGGGCATTCACGCGATGATCCATCACCGGATCGCGCATGAGTTGTATCGTCTGGAATTGCCGCTGCTCGCGCGCATCATCGCCGAACAGGCGCACTCCGAAACGGGCATCGACATTCACCCCGGTGCGCAGATCGGCGCGGGCTTCTTCATCGACCACGGCACCGGTGTGGTGATCGGCGAGACGGCGATTCTCGGCCAGCGAGTGCGCGTCTATCAGGCCGTCACACTTGGCGCAAAGCGCTTCCCCGCAGACGACGACGGCAATCCGCGCAAGGGGTTGCCGCGTCACCCGATCGTGGAAGACAACGTCGTCATCTATGCGGGCGCGACGATCCTCGGACGCGTCACGATCGGGGAAGGCTCGGTCATCGGCGGTAACGTCTGGCTCACGCAGGACGTGCCCCCGTTCAGCAACATCACGCAAGCCCGCTCGCGCACCGAAGCCGGTTCGCCGCCGGTCTCCGGTTGCGATAACGACCGCGCCTGATCGCGACCCGCATTCTCCCGGCGCGGCGTGCCGTCAAACCATCAACGGGGGCGCTGCGACGCGAGCACGAACGTCGGGCGATGCGAGACACGTCGCTACGGCCTCGAATCCCGGCGCGCCCGCGTAAGGCGCGACGCGTACGGGAGGGCTGTGGTTCGCGGGACACAGAATGATGGCTTCATGTGGACCGACGGCGCTTAGGTCGAGAATCGAGGACGAGCGGGTCATCAGGAAGCAGGGTGGCTTGCGAGGTCCGACCGCATGGCGCAGATAGCGAATCAACGCCTCCTGCGTGGGTTGCGTCAGTTCCTGTTCGACCATGTCAATCACAAGTGCGCCTGCACGTTCGGCTTCCAGTGCGACCAGCAGGACCGTCAACGCCTGTGACGACTCGGCGCCGTCGTCCAGCAGCCACCCTTCGGCGCGGGTAACCGCGGATCGCAATGCCGCGTTGTGTTCCAACGACTGAAGGGCATGCGCGACAGACGTCTCCTGCAAACGGTCCAGCCCAAGAAACGTCCCACCGGGCATCGCCTGCGCCAACTGCATCGCCAACCGTGTCTTACCGCTGCCCAGCGAGCCGATGATGTAGTTCAGCGGCCGGATGTCCCGCATCTCGAACCGCTCGCGACCCCACGGCCATGGCAGATCGAACGCAACGCTCGGCGCTGCCTGCTCGATAAGACCCGGTAATTCGCCCTCGGCGGGCATCCGTCCCGCGTCCAATCCCGCCCGCAAACTCCGGACCGTGTCCATACGATGCAGGCGCTCGCGGATCTCGCCATCCAGCGTCGCTTCGTGGATGGCCAATGCGTCCGCGAGGGTCTGGCGGTCGCCTTTGAGCACGCTGGCCACCTGTGCAAGGTTCAAACCCAATGCGCGAAGGGCGACGACTTCCGCGGCGCGCGCCATCTCGGCGGCGTCGTAGACACGATATCCCGCCGTCGTTCTGGCCGGACTGAGCAACCCATGCTGCTCGTAGAGTCGTAACGCCTTGTTCGAGACGCCAAGCCGGCGGGCGGCATCCGACGCGTTAAGTCGCACAGCAAAATCGTTCATCGTTCACCTCTGAGTGTTGACCGGGTGACGCCATGCTCGGGCCGTCCCCAAGGGACAGGTCAACGACATTCGACCGGTTTTCTGACCGGTATCCGACACTACGCAACGGAGCCATTGCTGTCGAACTATTTTCGGAATAATTAACCGACCGGTCGGTTTTACTATGTTAGGCTTCAAGGCGCTGGCTCATAACAATTACGGAGACATGAATGACCTTGATTTCTCGCCCGACCGTTTCCTCACCTTCATCGATTGCCGCGCTCGGGCACGCCCGAACGCAAGGTGTGCGCCTTAACCGTCATCGCCTCTCGGCAAGTGTCGCGGCGTCGCTGTTGAGTCTGGCACTGACGGTGCCGCTGGTGGCAACCGCCGCCCCGGGTGCAACGGTCGCGGCGGCATCCGCCGATAAAGTCCCCGGCCGCACTGACGTGACGATCAAGCGTGACGAGTTCGGCGTGCCGCACATCTATGCCTCGACGACCTATGCGCTGTTCTACGGTTATGGCTACGCCATTGCGCAGGATCGTCTGTTCCAGATGGAGATGGCGCGGCGCAGCACGCAGGGCACCGTCGCAGAAGTGCTGGGCGAGAAATTCGTCGATTTCGACAAGTCGATTCGCGGCAATTACTGGCCCGCGTCGATCCGCCGCCAATTGGCCGATCTGCCCCAACGCGAGCGGGATATTCTCGACGGCTACGCCGCAGGCATGAACGCATGGATTGCACAGATCCGCGCGCAACCGTCTACGCGCATGCCGAAGCAATTCAATGACCTCGGCTTCCAGCCCGCGAACTGGGACGCGTTCGATGTCGCGATGGTTTTCGTCGGCACCATGGCCAACCGATTCTCGGATGCGACCAGCGAGATCGACAATCTGGCGCTGGTGACAGCCCTCAAGGACAAATACGGCCCGCAGAAGGGCATGGCATTGTTCGATGAGCTGAAGTGGATCACGAACCCGGATGCGCCATCGACCGTGCCTGCCGCCGAAGGCGTTTATCCGGTCAAGGTCGGCCCGTCGACGGGTGCGCCGATGCAGCCGCTTGCCCGCTACGACGGTCCCGCGCCGACCTTCGCACGTCTGGCTCGCGGTAGTGACGGCGCGTTGCTGCATCAGGACGCCGAGACCAACGCAGCCACGATGCTCGCGCAGTTCGCGGAGTCCGGACAGCCCGGTCCGGCAGGCTTCCCGACGACGAGCAACATGTGGATCGTCGGCAAACAAAAGGCGCGCGACGCCCGCGCCATCATGCTCAACGGCCCGCAATTCGGCTGGTTCGCGCCGGCTTACACCTATGGCATCGGGCTGCACGGCGCTGGCTTCGATCTTGTGGGCAACACCCCGTTCGGCTATCCCTGCATTCTGTTCGGCCACAACGGCAAGATTTCATGGGGCTCGACGGCAGGCTTTGGCGACGACATCGACATCTATGCCGAGAAGCTCGACCCGGCGAACCCGAACCGGTATTTCCACAAGGGCCAATGGCACGACATGGAAAAGCGTGTCGAGATCATTCGGGTGAACGGCGCCGAGCCGGTCGTGCAGGAGGTCTATCGCACGGTGCACGGTATCGTCATGCAGCGCGACGCGAAACAACACATTGCGTACGCCAAGGCGCGCGCGTGGGATGGCCTCGAAGTCCAGTCCCTGCTCGCCTGGACGCATCAGGCACAGGCGCAGGACTGGAAGTCGTGGACGGCACAGGCTGCGCGCCATGCGCTCACGATCAATTGGTACTACGCCGACGTGTCCGGCAATATCGGTTACGTGCATACGGGGGCGTATCCGGCGCGTCAGCCGGGGCATGATCCGCGTCTGCCGGTGCCGGGCACCGGCGAGTGGGACTGGAAGGGTCTGCTGCCGTTCTCGACCAACCCGAAGGTCTACAACCCGAAGCAAGGCTGGATCGCCAACTGGAACAACTCGCCGCAGAAGGGCTATCCGGCGAGCGATCTGTTCGCGTTCGTGTGGGGCGGGGCAGACCGCGTCGTCGAGATCGACAATCGCATTGAAGCGCATGACAAGCTGGGCGTCGACGAGATGTGGCAAATCCTGAAGGACACGAGCGCCGTGGACGTCAACCGTACGCACTTCCTGCCGTTCATCGAAGGCGCCACCGCGAATCTGCCCGCCACCGACGCACGCCGTCAGCTCGCGATGCAGCTTGCCGCGTGGAACGGTCTGGCTCGCGACGCGGGGCACACCGGTCACTACGACACCGCAGGCCCGGCCATCATGGACGCATGGCTGAGCGCGATGCTCAAGCGGACGCTGGGCCAAGTGGTGCCCGCGCCGTACGACAAGTGGTTCCTGGCCAGCGGTTATGCGGCGCCGCAGGACGGCCCGACGGGTTCGCTCAACATCGGCAACGGCAGCAAGGTCCTGTACGAAGCCTTGCGCGGCGACAAGTCGGGCGTGCCGCAGACCTTCGACATCTTTGGCGGTCAACCCCGCAACGACGTGATTCTGGCGGCGCTGGACGACACGATGGCATCGCTCAAGACGAAGCTCGGGCCGGACATGTCGGCGTGGCGTGCACCGACTGTGCCGCTGACGTTCCGCGCGAACAACTTCTTCGGCATCCCGCAGGCCAACGCTGCTGAAGCGGTGCGTACGCCCGTCTACATGAACCGGGGGACGGAGAACGACCTGATCGTGTTCGGTCCGACGGGTAGCCGGGCGAAGGTCGCGGCTTACGACGTCGTCGCGCCGGGGCAAAGCGGCTTCATCGCCCCGGACGGCACGCGTTCGCCGCATTACGCGGATCAGTTGGAGATGTACACGTCGTTCGGCCGCAAGCCGTTGTGGCATGACCCGGCGGACGTGAACCGCGCGGCGAAGTCGGTGGAACGTCTGCACATCGAACGTCTGTCCGACGCGCAGTAATCGGCAATAGCGAACGTCGCTCTCAGACGATCCCCGCCGCCCCGGCGATGGCGCATAACGCGACCACCGCCAGCGGCGGGGCTTTCCAGCGCACCAGCAGAACAAACGCGATGACGGCCACCGCGAAGTCGGCCGGCGCATGCACGGCGCTCGTCCACACGGGCGAATACAGCGCCGACGCGAGAATGCCGACGACAGCCGCGTTGACGCCGGCCAGCATGGCTGCCGTGATGGGGTGTGAACGCAATGCCTGCCAATGCGGCAATGCAGCGACGACCAGCAGCAGCCCCGGCAGGAAGATGCCTACCGTGGCGAGTACCGCGCCTGACCACGCGTGCGACGGCCCGCTGGACAATCCGCCGAGAAATGTCGCGAATGTGAACAACGGCCCGGGCACGGCCTGCGCAGCGCCGTAGCCTGCCAGAAAGTCGTTCGCGGACACCCATCCCGATGCCACGGTCTGCTCCTGAAGCAGGGGCAGCACGACGTGTCCGCCACCGAAGACCAGTGCGCCCGAGCGATAGAAACCGTCGAAGATGGCGATCGCCCGGCTTTCGGTCAGAGGGTGCAAGGCAGGGAGTCCGAACAGCAGGACGCAAAACACGATCAGCGCGAGGACGCTCGCGGTTCGGGAGACAGGAAAGCGCAGCGACGCAGCTGCGTCCGTCGGCGCGAGTCCTTCCGTGCGCAGCAGCGCAAAGCCGAGCAGTGCGCCGAGCGCAATCACGATGAGTTGTGCGTAGACGCTCGTCGTCAAGGCAAGGGTGGCCACGGCGGCCAGTGCAATGCCGGCACGCCGCGTGTCGGGACAAAGCCGTCTTGCCATGTCCCACACGGCTTGCGCCACCACGGCGACCGCGACCAGCTTCAGGCCATGCAATACACCGCTACCGATCGATCCACCCAGTTGCGGCGCGACGAGGGCGAATCCCAGAAGCAGTAGCGCCGAGGGCAGAGTAAAGCCGCACCACGCCGCAAGACCACCCAGCCACCCGGCCCTTAGCAGGCCGAGCGAGAACCCGACCTGGCTGCTCGCCGGTCCGGGCAGAAACTGACATAACCCCACCAGATCGGCGAAGCTCGCATCGTCGAGCCAGCGGCGCCTCTGCACGAACTCACGACGGAAATAGCCGATGTGCGCCACCGGCCCGCCGAAACTCGTCAGGCCGAGGATGAGAAAGGCGCAGAGCACGTCGAATGCCTCGCGCGACCGAGGGCGTGCCTCGGTGTTCGGGGAGAGGTCGTTCTTCAAAGGACAGGCGTACGAAAGCCGGAAGCCGAAGTCTCGCGAGCATAGCAGCGAAGCCGTGACCTTGGGGTGACGTTGGCGTACGGCATCGTTTTGCCGCGAAACGCGCGTGATGCCGATGGCGGAGCTTCCGCATTTCATGAGGTGTGGCGACATCCGTTGCTTGATCGGTTCACCGTTAACTAATATGATTAGGAAATTGGCTTATTTAAGTAGGTTTGATGTGAGAGTGCGAGGGATACGATGGTCAGAGCGGGATTGACGCTGGAACGTCTGGTAGAAGGGGGCGCAGAACTGGCCGACGAGATTGGTTTCGAGCAACTCAGCGGGGCAGCGCTCGCGCGGAAGTTCGATGTGCGTCTGCCGAGTCTGTACTCGCATGTGAAGAATCTGAACACGCTCAAGGCCGAGATCGCCATGCTCGCGCTCGCACAGCTTGCCGACGCGGCCATGCAAGCGATGGCGGGTCTCTCCGGGCGCGAGGCGCTGCAAGCGCTGGCGGATGCCCATCGCGACTACGCACGTCGGCATCCGGGACGCTTCACCGCGGCACGTCACCCGCTGACGTCGGCACAGGCGGCGGCGAGCGCCGGTCCGAAACTGACGCAATTGATCCGCGCCGTGCTGCGTGGCTATGGCGTGCCGGAGGACGAGCAAGTCCATGCCGTTCGCTTCCTCGGTGGTTTCCTGATGGGTTACATCACGCTCGAACTGGCGACAGGTTTCTCGCACAGTGCACCCGGGCCCGACATCTCATGGCAACGCAGCCTCGACGCGCTCGACGCGTCCCTCCGGCACTGGCCGTCGACGCCCGGCGCTAATTGACGCGTCGCATCTTTCTTCTACCGAATCGAAAGTCATGAATTCACCTGTGGACGGCGTGCGAGTTCCCGCACGCGTTATCCCTTTTCCCGAGAGTGTCAGCGCCGAGGCCCAGGCGGCATTACGTCGTCTGGTCAATGCGGACGGCGTGCCGTTCAATGCCTTGCACACGACACCGTTACCGGATGACATCGACGGCTGGACGCGCTTCAAGGCCGCCGCCGACGCGCAATACCGTGCCGCGATGGCGCAGTACGCGGGCCAGTTGCGTTCGTCCGTGCAGACGCTGACGCTCGGGAACGCGACGGCCCATGTCGCCACACCGCCCGGTCTCGTCACGGACGATGTCGTCTACGTGGACCTTCACGGCGGAGGCCTGGTCCTCGGCGAGGGCGATGTTTGCCGGATCGGTGCGCAGATGCAGGCCGACCAACTCGGCGTGCGCTGTTGGGGCATCGATTACCGGATGCCACCGGCGCATCCGTATCCCGCCGGACTCGACGACTGTCTGACGGTGTATCGCCATCTGCTGCGCGAATACTCGCCGGAGAAGATCGTGATCGGTGGCCGTTCGGCGGGGGCGAATCTTGCTGCGGCCATGGTGCTGCGCGCACGCGACGAAGACTTGCCGCTGCCCGGCGCGCTGGTGCTGTTGTCGCCGGAACTCGATCTGACGGAGTCCGGCGACAGCTTCGAACTCAATCAACGGGTGGACGTGCTATTGCCCAGGTCGTTGATGTCGAACAATCTGCTGTATGCCGCAGGCGCCGATTTGTCCGATCCGTACCTGTCGCCGTTGTTCGGGGATTTCAGCAAGGGTTTTGTGCCGACGTTCATCCAGAGCGGGACACGCGATCTATTCCTGTCGAACGCCGTGCGCATGCACCGGGCGTTGCGTCGCGCGCGTGTGCCGTGTGAGCTGCATATCTTCGAAGCGATGCCACACGGGGGATTCATGGGCGCACCGGAGGATCGGGAGTTACGTGCCGAGGTGACGCGCTTCGTGCACGAGCATCTATCCATTGCCGACGTGGTGCACGCGGATTGACACGGTCGACGACGGCGGACGTCATCGGCCAATGCCCAATGTGATGGCGTTGCACGGTGCGATCGTCAACTCTGGCACAACTGACGGTTCGTTTCAGCAATCACGCGGCGTCTTGCCGCGTTAGCGTTCTCTCCCGGCTGCGTAATGCGATCCGGCGTGCATTTGCACGATGGCCATTCGCAGCACGATTCACGGAGGAATGCTGAATGACTCGAATGCATCAGGCGGCGCCGCACCACGCGCATCGTCGTACCACGCGTTGCCGCGCAGCCCACGGCCCGCGTTTGCCGATGACTGGCATGCGGGCCGAGCGTCGCGCCATACGAGTGCGCGCCATGGCCTCCGGCAGCGCACGAGCCGTGTGCTAGCGACGCCCGCCACACCCGCGATGGCCGTCACGCCGGATCGGACGACAGCGCGAGAGGCTTCATACGCCGTTTTTGCATTGGCATTGCTGACCGTCGGCGGGCTCGCTTCTGCGGCCACAGTGTCCGGCGCGCGCGTACCGACCCGCCGGGATCTCGTCGAGGCAACGCACGCCGTCGCCGCGCCGACGGTCTTGCCGCAGGCGAGCATCACGTCCGGCATCTTCGGGCTGCTGGACATGGGGACGACCTCGGACGTGCGTGCCATTGCGCCGGCCTGTCTTCCGTCTGCCGACGTCAGGCCGTTGGGCAGGGCGCCGTCGCTGGTGGCGGGCGTCGATGCGTCGAGCGCCGGACACTTCGCGTATCGACAGGACGTGCAGCGCGCAGTGGTGATGCTGATCCGCGAGGCCGTGGCCGCCGCCGACCCCGAAACGCGCGAGGTATTCGCCAACGCCGAAATGCTGATGCCTTTTCGCATGCATCTGAACCTGGAGCGCGCCGCGGGACCGCAAACGCCGGAGACACCCGGAACGCCAGCGCGCCGCACGACGTTCGAGGCCACTCATGCGATCTTGCTGATGCTACGCAGCCCGGACGGCGCATGGCGCGAGTACGCGCTGTCGCTCTCCGACAAGGCGCCCGGGCTCATCTCCGAGCTGTTAAATTGCGTGCCGCGTCACACCTTCTGGCCCCGATGCTATGCCAGCACGCACGGCCCGACACTCTGGGGGCGTGACTGGCCGTCCATCGAGTCCAGGATTCACGAAGACGACCAGTTGCGCTTCTGGACGCAACGGGCCGGGGCGCCCATTACGCCGGGGTGGCCGTCGCCGAACGCGTCGGTGCTCGATTCTCCAGACATGGAGGAGATTGCGGAGTTGCTGATCGACACCGTCACACAGCATTTGCCTCGTGATCGTCGGCACGCACCGGCGGAATCGGCGGCGCCGTCAGATTCGCTCAGTTCGCCTGCCGCGCGACCGCGACGGCACGCTGCGTCGGGCGACCCTCGGGCGCTCGATCGGGCGAAGGGGCTGGCCGCACGAATGACGCTCGCGGGGTTTGAGTGTCTGGCGGCGGTGGTGCGTCCGGAATCGCTGCGCAAGGACGCACTGGCCTTACTCGCGCACTTGTGGCCGGAGACGCCTGCGCCATTGCCCCACGAGGGACATCCGACTTATGAACGCGAATCGTTCGAAAGTGAACTGGGACGGGGCGTGCAGTGGACGTTGCCGCCCGATGTGTACGTCGAATACCGCCCCGAGTTGACGCAGAACGGTGTACAAGTCTTCGAAGTCGACGGGGTGCTCTACGGCGCGACCGTCGCTCACACGCGCAAGCATGCGTCCAATCTGCGTCCCCTCGATGACATACGGGCCGAGGCAGGACCTTACACGTTGTGCCGTATCTCGAGGGGGTTGGGGACGGACGTCGACGGCATGTGTCTCGAATGTCATTCCGAACGGCAAGGCGAGGTCACGGTGACGGAGCAGGGCGCGACGGTGACGCAGCATCAGGTCATCGAGGCGTCGCCCGTACTGCGCTTGCGTGTGGCGGTCTATGCGCAGCAATTCGAGGCGCCGGACGGCCATCGACGATTCTTCGCGTTCGGGCGGCTCGGGACGTTCGACGAAGACGATGTCCCCCACGTCGGGCCGGATTCCCCGGTGGTCGATGCATCGGTCTACGTGCGAACGCTGGACGGCGAGATGACCTTCTTCGAGCAGGCAACCTCGGACGGCCCGGTCGGCGGCCGACGTGTGCATATCACCCTCGGCGGCATGGAGATCGCCGTACCCTTCGGCACGTATCGGGATCGTCACGGCAAGCTCTATGGCGTGGTTCAACTCTCGCATGACGTCTACTACCGCTTCTTCCTGCCCGACATGGAGGCGCATGAAGCGCCGCGTCACGTCCGGCTGCGACGGCGCGATGCAGAGCATCAGGATATTCGGGAGTACCGCATTGCGCAGCGCCATCGCGCGGCTGCGGAAAACGCGATTGTGCTGCCGACGATTTCCTACGGGGAGACACGCACGTTGTTGCAGTTGTATTTGCGCATGTGGGCGCAGGCGCCATCACCGTCGCAAGTCTGGCGCGGGCTGGAGGATGTCCCATTGTCTGTGAGCGAGGCGCGGCAAGCCGTGCAGCAGCTCACGCATGCGATCGAACGTCGGGTGGCGGCAGCCAGAGGTGAGGCTGCCGGTGCCGATGAAGTGGACGGCGCGCGTGCTCCCGCGTTGCCGGAGGTTGATCCCGCCCTGTTGCCGACGTTTCAACAGCTCTGGACACGCTGGCAGCGATATCCCTCGCAAGCGGATGCCTTCGTCAACGCCGTCGCGCGAGACTTCGTGTCGCGCCCGTCGCCGCTGGCGGTCTGGTCGCAGCTGCCGTTCACTGGCGACGTGCAAACCGCGCGGGAAGTATTGGCGCTCTTCGATGAGGTCTTTCCAGGGATGTCGGGGCTTCAGGCACTGGTCACCGGCGCGGCACGGGCGTCGCGCGACGTGCAGAACCGACTGCGCATGCTGGCCGGCAACGCGAACATCGCGTTGGCCGAGGTGACCCTGGCCGACGGCACACGCGTGATCTACTACTGCATGTCCGGGCTGCAACGCACCCAGTTGCCGACCAACGCCCCGACGGTACGTTTCGTGGATGCAGGTCAGGCATATGCACAACGGCAACACAGCGTTGTTCATCAGAAAAACGCACGGCGTCGGGGCGAACCGACGGAGCCGCCGGCGTTGCGTCTGGCCATCGCCGACGCCAACATGCCGACTTATCAATCGGCAACGGGCGAAACGAAGTCGCGCACACTGGACACCGAGCGGCTGATTCTGGCGCAGATTTATGCCGATCACCCGGCGGGCGAAGGCGTTGTGCGCTCCATTGTGATGTGCTCACGGCTGCCGTTCTGCGATTCGTGTGCCGTGAATCTCGCCATGGCGCCGTATCACTATCCGGATGCGGAACTTCGGTTCTACTACATCGCCCCGTCGCCGCGTGAGCGTACGCCGACAACGGCGACACCGTCGTTGCTCTCCACGACAGCGGGGCCGAAGCCGACACCGAGACGTCGTCCGGGCGGGGATGGTGCACACGTGCATTCGACGCTGTAACCGCGACGTCAGCGCGTTTTTCCCCTATATTGACCCGTCTTGACGTCAATCGTGTCGAGTGACCGGTTGACGTGAGCGCCAGGCCGCCAGCCGTCCGGCGGCCTGGCGAACAGATGGCCGCAGTCCCGTGCATTTCCGCGGGTTTCCCGAATTCATCCCTGCATTCTTCAGCGAAAAGGAGCGACGAACGCATGACGGCGCCCGATGTTTCCCAGCGCAAACCCGCCATCGGCCTCGGCAGCGCCGCTCGCGATCTTTACCGGGCGCTTTGGCGCCACGCGCAAGGCGTTCGCGCGCATCTGCTGGGGGCGGCCGGGTTGCTGTCGGCGGCACAATTGCTACGACTGACCATGCCGTGGCTCGCGGCGCAGGCCATCAACGCACTTCAGCAGGGCGACATGACGGCGGCGGGGCGTTGGATCGTCTGTCTCGTGGGCATCTATCTGCTGTCCTGGCTCCTGCATGGCCCGGGGCGCATTCTCGAGCGCAATGTCGGTGTGCGCGTGCGTGTCCGTCTGGCGGATCTACTTTATGCGCGCATTGCTGCCGCACCGCTCGCATGGCGCGACGGCAGGCACTCTGGCGAGCTGCAACATCGTGTGGTGCAGTCGAGCCGCGCGCTTTCCGATTTCGCGCAGAACCAGTTCGGTTATCTGCAAAGCGCGTTCAATTTCGTCGGTCCGATCGTGGCGCTTGCCTTGCTTTCGCGTACGAGCGGCACCATTGCCGTGACCGGCTACGTCGTCATCGCCGTCATCATTCTGCGTTTCGATCGCGTGTTGATGCAGCTCGCCCGCGCCGAGAACGATGCCGAGCGACGTTATGCGGCCGCGTTGCTCGATTTCGTCGGGAATGCCGGAACGGTCATCGGTCTGCGATTGCAGGCCGCCTCGCGCAAACTGCTGGGGCACCGCATGGATGCGGTGATGGTGCCATTGCGGCGAACGGTGACGGTCAACGAAGGCAAATGGTTCGCCGTCGACATTCTCGGCATGGGGCTGACCTGGATCCTCGTCGTGGTCTACGTATTGCAGTCGCGCGAGCCGGGACAGGCGGTGATGCTGGGCACCGTGTTCATGATTTACCAATACGCACAGCAGGCGGCGACGGTCGTGGGCGCGATGGCGTCCAACTTCCAAAGTTTCGCCCGCATGCATACCGACTACGGCAGCGCCGAGCCGATCTGGGCGGCCCCGGGTGACCCCGATGGTGCGGTGCCGGCCGTGATCGCCGATACCCCCTGGGAAACGCTGGCCTTGCGTCACGTGTCGTGGCAGTACGCGGACGACGCGCGTGGTGGTCTGCGCGGTGTGGATCTCGTGCTGCGTCGCGGGTCACGCGTGGCGCTGATCGGCCCGAGCGGTGGTGGCAAGAGCACGTTGCTGAGAACGCTCGCGGGCCTCTATCTTCCGCAAAGCGGCGAACTGCTTTGCGACGGCAAGGCAACGGACTGGTCGGCATTACGAACGCTCGCCACGCTGATTCCGCAGGAAGCCGAGGTATTCGAGGCGAGTGTGGAAGAGAACCTGACGTTCGGCGAGCCGGCAGATGCACAAGCGTTGACGGCGGCCGTTCACGCGGGGGTTTTCGACGATGTTCTGCAACACCTTCCGGATGGCTTGTCCAGTACTCTGAACGAGCGCGGCAGCAATCTCTCTGGTGGACAGCGACAACGGTTGGCGTTGTCGCGCGGCGCACTGGCTGCGCAGGGCAGTTCGTTGCTGCTGCTTGATGAACCGACGAGTGCCCTCGATCCGCTCGCCGAGGGCCGCGTTTTCGACCGCATGTACGCGGCCTTTCCGACGGCATGCATCGTGGCGTCGGTTCACCGTCCGAGTCTGCTCGAACGTTTCGACACCATTGTGGTGATGGAGGGCGGGCGTGTCGTGGATGCCGGGCCGAGAGACGAAGTGCTGGCCAGACGGACCTGAACGTTGTCAGGCCTGCACAGGCGGCATATAGATTTTGCGGTAGACGCAGACGCCGTCTGATCCCGCTGTCAGCATGATGGCGTCACCTGCGGGTAGCCGAATCCAGCTTCCTGCGGGAAGCGTCGCGCCATCGAGCAGGAGGGTTCCCGCGGTGACGAGTACCTCGACGATGTGCGATGTCTCGCCGCACCGGATCGTCTCGTTCGCATGAAGGCGCCGTAGCTCGACGTGCTCCTGCGCGTCGACGAACAGCACGCAGACTTCGCCACCTGCCACAGGTTTCCAGTGCGAAGCCTCGCGGGTATCCAGGCTGACCGGCTGGTCTTGCGTCGCTGACATCTGCCGCAGTTTGACGAAGATCGTCGCCCCATCGCGACTGGACGGTCGATGCGACGAGCCAGGCGGATTGCGCAGATACCCGCCTGGCGGGTAATCCTGTCCGTCGGCAGAGAACGTACCGGAGAGCACGAAGATTTCCTCGCCGCCCGGGTGATGATGTGCCGGAAACGTACTGTTCGGGGCGTACCTCACGAGACTCGTCGCGCGGGCCTGTTCCGCGCCGATCCGGTCGAGCATGACGCGCTCGACACCGGCTTGCGGCGACGGCACCCAGGTGTATTGCGACGGCGTCACCACGATACGCCGGGAGAAATCGGCATTCACTCGCATGAGGTAACCGCCCGTTGCTTGCGCGCACGGCTCCATTGCAGCCAGACGACGCCCATGACACCGATGACCAGTGGCGGCAACATGAGTTCGGCAATGACGGTCCATCCGAGCGAAGTGAGCAGGCTACCGGAGGCGAAGGAGCCGACGACCATCGCGCCGAATACCACGAAGTCGTTGACCGACTGGACACGCGGCCCTTCCTCGGGGGTATGACACGTGAGCACCATGGCCGACGCGCCGAGGAAGCCGAAATTCCATCCCAACCCCAGCAAGACCAGCGCCAACCAGAAGTGACCGACGCTCAGTCCCGCCATGCCTGCGAACGCCGCGCAGGCGGTGAGTGCGAGACCCAGCAAGACGATACGGTGCGCACCGAAGCGGGTAATCAGGCGGCCGGTAAAGAAGCTCGGCGCGTACATGGCAATCACATGGAGTTCGATGCCGAAGTTCGCGTGTTGACGCGCAATCCCGCACAACTCCATCGCCAGCGGCGCGGACGTCATCATGAAATTCATGAGCGTGTAAGTCACGACACCGCAGAGCATGGCGACGAGCAACCTGGGGTCGCGCAGGAATTCAGATACCGGACGACCTTCATTGCGTGCCCCGCCATGCGCCGGCTGACGATGCGCATCGAATTTGCCACCGGCGAGCACGATGGCAGAACCGAGCGCCACCACGGCGGCCATGAGATAGGTGACGACGTAGGCGTGTGGCGGCCATGCGTTCATGGTGCCGGTGACAAGCTGAGGCCCGAGCACGCCAGCCGCCACCCCGCCGGCGAGGACGGTCGACAGCGCCTTCGGACGCTCATGTGCCGCGACGCACTCGGCGGCTGCGAATCGGAACGTCAGTACGACAGCGGCATAGGCCCCGCCGAAGATCATGGCAAGCGTGAACAACGCAAATGAGTGAACGATGAGCGCGATGGCAGCCAACAGTCCCATGCCGACGCCACAGGCGTTGCCGACGAGAAAGGCGGCGACACGTCCGTGGCGCTTCGTGATGGCCCCCACGGGCAGCGTCGACATTGCCATGCCGAGCACGAATACGGAAATCGGCAACGTGGCGAGTGCCGGGTCGGGCGACAGCATGTGGCCGATGATCGCCGCCGTTGCGTAGACCACCGTCGAGTTGGCGCCGGCAAGCGCCTGGGCGAAAGACAGTCGCAAGACGTTGCGATTTGCGGTCAGGCCTGACATCGTAAGTGGTATTCCTTATACGGCTAGTGAGCGATAGACAAAGTCTGACCTTACGATCGCGCGTTGGCAAACGAGATATTTTGCGTCGGCGACGAAGTTTTTCTTTGCATTAGCGACAAACACCGAATACGTCACGGGGGGCCGATCAACGCGCGACGTTGGTGAATCGGCTCGGGGATGTACCGAAGAGCTGCTTGAACGCGTAGATGAAGGCGGACGGCGTGGCATAGCCGATGGTCAGCGCCACATCGGTCACCGACGCGCTGCTGCGCAGCATCTCAATCGACGCCAGTAGCCGCATACGCTGCCGCCACGCGTGATAGGGCATACCGGTCGCCTTGACGAAGTGGCGCGAAAACGAGCGTGACGACATGAGCGCTAACGCACAGGCGTCTGCCAGTGTATGCGGCAGGTGCGGGTCGGCCTGAATGGCGAGGCAGACTTGCAGCAAACGGGGTTCCGTCGGGAACGGCAACTGGAAGGGGGCGTCCGGAAGCGCTTGCACCAGGTCCAGCAACACGGCGACTTTGCGTGCGTCGGGGCCGCCCGGGTCGTACCGCGTCGGGATGGCCGTGCAGCCATGATGCAGAAACGCGCGAACGAATTCGTCGACCATCACGACGCGCACGCCGGTGTCGGGGAGCAGGGCGATGGCGTCGCGTTCGATGTACAGACTCTCCAGCGCGACGTCCTCGCCAACCCACAACGTATGCGCGCACCGAGGCGGAATCCACATCCCGTAGTCCGGCGGCAGCGTGAAGTTGATGTCACCGGCCTGGACCTGCATCAGCCCGTCGCGCGCGAACAGGAATTGCCACCAAGCGTGTTTGTGCGCGCGCACGCAAGTGCCTGCCGCGATGTGATACGCGCGAAAGTAGACCGGCCGGGGCAGTCTGCGCAACGGCGACGTGTCGATCAGCGTCCACTGTTGGCGGCTGGATCCTGATGGCATGGCAGATAAAGGGGTGGCAGTGATTCGCGAGATGCGTACATTCTATCGAATCCGCGTATGTCACGAACCGAGGGTGTCAGCCGCCAACCGCAGCGGGCTTCATGCGTCGATAGCTCGCGCGAATCGGGATCACCACAGCGATCAACGTCGCGACCGTCAGCAGGCTCATCGTCGCAATACCGTCGACCGCCCCGGTGTGATCGACGGCAACGCCCGCGATCCATGGCGTGACACCGCCGAGCAGGTAGCCGCCCGATTGCGTCACGCCGCTCAGGCGTGTGGCATCGCTGCGTGACGACGAAAATTCCAGCGGTAACAGCAGCGCAATCGGGAACAGGCCACCGGTTGCCACGCCGAGCAGGACCGCCGCCACCCAGGCGGTCTGCGGGAGCACCCATAGCGTGGCCGCACCCACAAGCGCCATCGTGGCGAACAACGTCATTGCGCCCGCCACGCCGAGCCGCAAACCGCGCAGCACGATGGGAAAGCACAGGCTCGTGGCCGTCTGAAGTATCAGAAAAAGCGCGACGAGCGCACCGCCGGTCTGCGGCGAGAACCCCGACGCCTGATAAAGACTCGGCAGCCACGCAACCACGGTGTAGTTCAAGCCCGCTTGCATGCCGAAGAACAGTGTCAGGGCTGCGACTTCGACGCGACGAAGACCGTGCGTGGACGTTGCGGTACCTGTTGCCGTCTCGTTGGCCGAGCCCGGCCACATCGCCCAAAGGACACCGGCAACGACTGCGGGGATGGCCCAGAACGCCAGTCCGCCTTGCCATCCCCCGAGTCCTGTCGACAGCAACGGTGTCGTATAGGCGGCAGCGGCGGAGCCTGCCCCCATGGCGGTGGCGTAAAGCCCCATCGCGGCATGCGTCTTGTCGTGAAACGTCTCCTTGATGAAGCCGCTGAGCAAGGGGCGGATGATGGCGTCGCCGATCCCGACGAGCGCGGCTGTCGCGAGGAGTAACGCATAAGCATCCGCTTTCAGACGCGCCGCCAAACCGATCGCAAGCACGATAAGCGCCACGAGCATCGAGCGTTTCAGGCCGAGCCGACGGTCTAGCGCGTGGCCCAACGGCGATAACACGCCCATGCACACGACCGGAATGGCCGTGAGCAGGCCGAGCGCGCCGCTGCTGAGGTGTAGCGCCGCTTGGATGGTGTCGAGCAGCGGGGATAGCGAGGAGATGCCCGTGCGAAGGCAAAGCCCTGCGCCGAACACCATCAGCCAGGGCAGTAAGGTCTTGCGTTTCATGACGTCGTTCCGAAGGTCTTGCAAGCGTCATGCAACGTCTTGCAAAAGACCTTGAGCGTATCGACGTCGGCAACGACGCGCTTTCGACAGATTGCCGAACGATGTCGAATGCCCGCCAAATGCTGCGCGGGGCCCTATCCGGGCATCAAAGCAGGGCCGCTGCCGTCGCTTCGTCGGTAATGAGCGTGTGCACGAGCCCTGCACGGATGGCGGATTCAATGACCGGGACCTTCTGCATACCGCCGGCGGCGAGAATCAGTTCGGGGATCGCGCGCAGGTCGGCGAGCGTCGGGTTGATCGTGCGCTCGACCAATGGGTGGGCGACCGCGTTCCCGCTGGCGTCGAGGTAATGACCGCAGATATCGCCCGTTGCGCCCGCATCACGCAGCGATTGCCAGGTCTCCCGCGAGATCACTTCGTACTCCAGTAACTTGGAGCCTTCCGACAGATCCGTGGCGCTCAACAGCGCCATATCCACATGCCGTGCCATCTCGAGCACGCTGCGCACCGGTTCGCTGGCGACGAGGGCTTCGCGCAATTCGACGGTCTCGGCGAACATCGGCGCGGTCATGTAGTAGCAAGTCGCGTCGAGCGTGCGGGCAAAGATGGCGGCGTTGTCGTAGGGATTGATGCGCGTGCTGCGCGCCAGTCCACCGCACATCAGCACAACAGTGTTGTTGCGGTCCTGACGATGCAGGATGTTCTGCGCCGCCGCGTTGATGGTGCCGCCCCACGTGATGCCGAGCGATGCTCCGTCGGCGAGATGTTCCGAGAGATATTGACCGGCCGCCGCACCGATGACGACGCGCACATCGACGTCGTTGTCAGGCGTGGGCACCACGATGGCGTTGCGCAAACCGCGCGGGCCATGCGTGGCGACAAGGCCGACTTCCAGTTCCACGTAGGCGCTCACGGGACTGTTGATGGTCGTCTGCACGAAGCCGCTTGCGCGGGCATCGTTGAGCACGCGGTTCACGCGCTTGCGGGTGATCCCCATGCGCTGCGCGATGGCCTCCTGCGTCTGCCCCTCCTTGAAGTAGGCCCAACAGATACGCGCCATCAACTGTGCTTCGGCCGGAGGCATGTCTTGGTGCTGGGCAGCCTGGTTCTGCAATTTCATCTGGATTCCTGGGATCGGTTCGGAGGCCGTCGCACCTGACGGCGGCCACGCGAAAGGTATCACTATCTCGCCCAAAAGCACAAATGGGTCATTACCGTCACAAAAGAGTCAAATCCCAAATGTACTATCGGCGACTCAAATGAGTCAGGGGTAGTCATGAGCATTCAGACGGCAGGGGAATCGAGATGGCCGGCGTAGTCCTGGAAAACGTTTGCCGCAGGTTTGGCGCGCACGCGGCCATCGAAAACATCGACCTGACAGTCGGCGAAGGGGAGTTCGTTGCACTGGTCGGCCCGAGCGGCTGCGGGAAGTCGACATTGCTGCGCATGATCGCCGGGCTCGATTGGCCGGACGAAGGGGCGATCCACATCGGCGGACGTGAGGTCACCGGCGTTGCTGCCGCCGAGCGCAATGTCGCGATGGTGTTTCAGAACTACGCGCTGTATCCGCACTTGAGCGTGCGTCAGAACATTGCCACGCCGCTCACGATGCGTCAGTTGACGGCCTGGGAGCGCTTGCCATTGCTGTGGCGCGGATCGGCAGCGAGTCGCGCACGTCGCTCGCAGATCGATGCCGAGGTGCACGAGGTCGCGCAGGCGCTGGGGCTCGGCCACGTGCTCGATCTCAAGCCCGGCGCGTTGTCGGGCGGCCAGCGGCAGCGTGTGGCGCTGGGTCGCGCCATCGTGCGCCAGCCCGCCGCGTTTCTTTACGACGAACCGCTGTCCAATCTCGATGCCGAGTTGCGCACCACCATGCGCACGGAAATCGCCGATCTGCATCGCCGCATCGGTGTGGCATCGGTGTACGTGACGCACGATCAGGTCGAAGCGATGACGATGGCGGACCGCATCGCCGTGATGCGCGCCGGGCGCATCCTCCAGTTCGACAGCCCGGCGCAGTTGTACGCCCAGCCGTCCTGCATCGAAGTGGCGCGCACCATCGGCACGCCGTGCATCGGATTGCTGCCGGCGAAGGTGCTTGCCGGAGACGGCGGGCTGTCCATCGGCCTGCATTCGGTGTTGCCGCTGCACGTCGGGCAGAGCGCTGGCGCCGACGTCACGGTCGGCTTTCGTGCCGAACACTTGCAGTTGGCCACTACCGACGCAGCAGGCACGCTTCCCGCTCGCGTGCTGAACGTCGAATATCTCGGCGCGGATGTGCTGGTTCACGTCGCTGTGGCCACCGCGCAACCTGGCCATAGTGAAGCCCGCCTGGTCGTTCGCGTCGCCGGTATCGATTGCCGGGGACGCACGCCGGTGAAGGGCGAGTGGCTGGGCGTGGGCGTCGATCTCGGTCGCGCGCTGGTGTTCGATGCCGATGGACAACGCATCGATGCCATGCCGCACGACACGGCATTGCGACAGCAGGTGGCGCATGGCTGAGCGGACTCGTCAGATGACCGATCAGATGCCAAGTCGCATGCGTCGCCCGGATGCCGCTCCGGCAATGGGACGCATTGTCGTCGGGTTTGCAGGGCCTGCCGCGCTCGTCGGCCTGATCACACTCGTGTTGCCGCTGATCGCCGTCGTCGCGCTCGCGTTCACCGACTACCGGCTCGGGGCGAAGACCCTGTCATTCATCGGTCTCGATAACTTCGCCGATCTCGCGGGCGACGACGTGTTCCGCAAGTCGTTCGCACACACGCTGATGTACTCGGCCATCGTCGTGCCGGTCTCGACGGTAGCCGGCCTCGGCCTCGCGTTGCTGATCAATGCGCAGTCGAGCTGGCGTTCGTTCTACCGTACGCTGCATTTCCTGCCGGTCATGGCCGCGACGATTGCGATCGCGATCGTCTGGGAATTCATGCTCCATCCGAGCTTCGGCCTGGTGAATCTGCTGCTCGCAAAAGTCGGCATCGTCGGGCCTCGCTGGCTCGAAGATCCGGCGACTGCGCTGCTGTCGCTCGCGATCATCGGTGTCTGGCAGATGACCGGCTTCAATATGGTGCTGTTCCTCACTGGCCTCACGGGTATCTCGCCGCAGTATCACGAAGCGGCGTCTATCGATGGCGCGGGTCGGGCCTGGGATCGCTTCTGGCTTGTGACATGGCCGATGCTGCGGCCGATCACGGCGTTCGTGCTCGTCATCTCGGTCATCCGGTCGTTCCAGCTATTCGAAACCGTCTACGTGATCACCGGCGGCGGCCCCCAGAAGTCGACGGAAGTGTTGCTCTTCACCATGTTCAGCGAAGCGTTCGTGTTCTTCCGTGCCGGTCGTGGTGCGGCCGTCGCTGTTGTATTTCTCATGCTCGTCGGCGTGCTGACGTGGCTCAAATTCCGCTTTGTGAACCGACGAGGTGTCGCATGAGCCGCATCGCCCACATGAAGCGGCAAGGCCGCGCGACGCGGGTCGTGCGTCATGCGTTGCTCTGGGTGACGGGGCTGATCTCGCTCGCACCGTTCGTCTGGATGCTCCTGACGGCATGCAAACCGGCGAACGAGGTGTTCGGTCGCGAGTTGCACATCCTGCCGACGCATTACGCCTGCGCCGAGAACTTCGCCACGGTCTTCTCAATGGTGCCGATGCTGCGTTATCTGGCGAATGGCGCGTTCGTGGTCGTGGTGATTCTCGCGCTGCAACTGCTGCTGGCGTTGCCGTGTGCCTATGTACTGGCCAAGATCCCGCATCGCGGACGCGGCGTGCTGTTTGGCGCCGTGGTGTTCTGTCTGATGTTGCCGACGCAGGTCGTGGCGATCCCGCAGTTCCTGCTGGCGCAACAGCTCGGACTCGTCGACAGCATCTGGGCGGTGGCGCTGCCTCATGCGTTCTCCGCCTTCGGCATCTATCTGCTTCGGCAGTACTTCCAGACGATTCCAGACGAATTGCTCGACGCCGCACGTCTCGATGGCTTCAGCGAATTCGCCATCGTGTTCCGGCTCATGTTGCCGGTGGCGCTACCCGCCGTGATCGCCTTCGGCATCTTCTCTGTGACGGCGCACTGGAACGAGTTCTTCTGGCCGCAGATCGTCTTGTCTTCGCCGGAGAAATTGCTCCCGCCGCTGGGTATCGCGTTCTTCCGCAACGAAGAGGCGGGCACCGATTACGGCGCGCTGATGGCGGCGGCGTCCATCGTCATCGCGCCGCTGGTGATCGCGTTCCTGCTGGCCCAGCGCCGTTTCATCGAAGGCATTGCGCTCTCCGGACTGAAAGGCTGACGGCAGCATTGCGACAGTCGCAACCCCACAACCATTCCCACAATCCCCCCCACAACCGCATGACCCACGGGACGATCCCACGACTCGTCCTCTTTCCGATTGGAGTATCGACGTGAACGCACGCAGAACCTGGATCAAACAACTCTCCGGACTGGCTGTCATGGCCGCAGTGTCGGCCGGCGGCTTCGGTGTCGCCACACCGGCCTTCGCGGCACAGACGGAATTGACCGTCCTTTACGCCTTCCCGGACCTGTTCCGCCCGGCGATGGAGGAACTGGCCAAACGCTTCATGGCGGCAAACCCGGACATCAAGATCGTCTACCGTGCGCCCGCTGCCGAATACGAGCAGGCCATCCAGACGGTATTGCGCGAGTCCGTCGCCGGCACCCAACCCGACGTCACCATGCAGGGCCTGAGCAGCATCCGCGCGACGGCCGACGCCGGCGTTGCGGTGGAACTCGACGCGATGATCGCCGCCGACAAGTCGCTCGACGCGCAGGGCATCACGTCGTCGATGCTGGACGCCGGCAAGATCAAGGGGCACAGCTACGCCATGCCGTTCGCGATCTCGCTGCCGGTGCTGTATTACAACGGCGAGCTCGTCAAACGGGCGGGTGGCGATACGGCTAACCTGCCGAAGACGTGGGACGAAGTCATTGCGCTGTCACGCAAGATCAATGCGCTGGGTTCGGGCAATAACGGGCTGTTCTACGCGTGGGACGAGACGGGCAACTGGATGTGGCAGGCGCTGGTCTTTAGCCGGGGCGGCACGATGCTTGACGCGGCTGAGCGTCGCGTCGCCTTCGGTGGTCCCGAAGGCAAGTGGGCGATCAATCAGCTTGCCCGCTTCGTCAAGGAGGGCGGGATGCCCTATCTGAATCACATCAGTGCGCGTCAGCAATTCGCGGCAGGTGCGCTCGGGATTTTCGCCACATCGTCGTCGCAATTGAACGCGATTCAGAAGCTGGCAGCCGGTCGGTTCCCGGTCGTGGTCGGCACGTATCCCGATCTAAAGCCCGGCGTGTCGAAGCTGCCGTCCGGCGGTAACGGTCTCGTCATCACGACACGCGATCCGGCCAAACAACAGGCTGCATGGCGCTTCATCCGCTTTGCAGCACAGCCAGAGCAAGCTGCCGATGTGGCGCGTCGCACGGGCTACTTCCCGCCGAACCGGAAAGCTGGCGATTTGCTGACCGACTTCTACAAGGCGAACCCGAACTATGCGGTCGCCGTGAGCGAGCAACCGTATGCGTCTGGCTGGTATGCGTTCCCGGGCAAAAACGGCTTGAAGACCATCGACGTCATCAAGGACAAACTCGAATCGGTCGCGAGCGGCAAGCGTGCCGGCGAGCCGGAGAAGGTGCTGTCCGAAATGGCGGCTGACGTGGGGGCGTTGTTGCCGCAATGAGTGTGATGTCCTCGCAGAAGCAAAACCCGATGGTCGTGCTGGTCTGTTGCGACGCGCTGAATCGGGACTGGATCGACCCGGTGCACACCCCGGTCCTGAGCCGCTTGGCGGCACGGGGCCGGTGGTTTGCGCAGCATGAGGCGGTGTTCCCGTCGGTGACGCGCGTCTCGGCGGCGTCGATTGCCACGGGGTGTGTGCCGTCGCGACATGGTTTGCATGGCAACCGTATGGGGCTGTTCGAGCACGGCAAGGTGCGGGTGTACGACGTAGGGCATCCCGACTTCCGACACCACATGCGCCGGGCGACCGGGCGCACCCTCAAGGTGCCGACGCTCGCCGAACGCGTGGCCGGCATGCGTGGCTTCGTCGCCATGTCGAACGTCTCGCCCGGCGCTGCGTACTTTCTCGATCCGGATCACTTCGGCACGATATATCACCGCGCGGGATCGTTTCTGCCCGGCGGTGATCCGGTGCCGGAGGCCGATGCGCTCGACATCGGGCAGGATTTCGACGGTGACCGGCAGATGACGTCGCGCTTCTGCGAGGAAGTCCTGCGCGCGCGCAAACCCTCGGTCGCGGTACTGTGGCTCGCGCATCCCGACGCAACGCTGCACGGCGCACCTCTGGGCTCGCCCGCGCACCTCGCGTCGTTGCGTCATGCGGACGCCTGCGTGAGCGAGGTCGTCACGACGGTCGATGCGCTTCGGGACGCGGGCGATGACGTGCTGCTGATCGTCGGCTCGGATCACGGGCAGGAGACGATTGGCGACAGCGTCGATATCGAAGCGTGGCTGGGTACGCAAGGGCTGGCGGCGTTCGTCGACCGTGGCGATATCGCGGTCGCGGCGCAGGGTACCTCTGCCCTGATCTATGCGACAGAGACGGGACGTCCGGCGTTTCTGGGGATACTCGATCGGTTGCGCGAACAGACGTGGGTGGGGGCGGTCGAGACGGGCGAATTGTTGATGCGCCGAGGCGTATCGACCGAGGAGGGCGTCGTCGCGGCCATCGATATGGGATATCTGGCGGGCGGAAACGATTTCGGCGTCCGGGGCAAACGCTGGGCGGCGGCGGAGCCCGGCAAGGTCAAGACACCGGGTTTCGGCGAGCATGGCGGATGGGGGCCGGACGAGACACGCCCGTTTCTGATCGTCCAGTGCGGCGATGGCGCTGCCGCTAGCGTTATCACACGCGCAACGAGCCTCATCGACATCGCCCCCACGGTGCTGGACTTCCTCGGTGTGCCAGCGCCGGACATGCAAGGGCAGTCCGTCCTGAAATTTCAGTAGCTTTCCAAAAGTCTTTCACGTTTTTGCACAAGCGCGCTATTCACAACGCGCTTGTGCTACAGTTCCGCAGCAAAAAATCAAAAGCAGATTGACCGGGCGGAAACATAACGCTCAGGAATCCAGATCGTCGCGTTTCGTCATGCGAGACGATGTAGGAAAATTTGCGACAGGCCAGTTCCAGTAGTCGAAAGTGTCGTACCGAATCAGATTTTGCAACCGCATTGCGAAAGGGTATCGGGGAACCATGATTAACGCTGCTGTGGGCCACCTTGCGGGGCGGCTCAACGAACATCTGAAGCAAGCCTACACACTGACCGACGACATCGTGACGATGTCCGGTCTGGTGGACCTCAACGGACAGGCTGTCGCGAATACGAACAACCGTCTGGTTGTCATCCTCACACACATCGAGCGCGATACCGGGCCGGTGCGCAAGGGCATTCCCGGCGACGCGGGCGCTTCGCATCTGTCGGTCGGCGTGGCGCCGCTCTATCTGAATCTCTACGTGATGGTCGCCGCGAATTTCACCGGCGGCAATTACGAAGATGCCCTGAAGCTCATCTCCGGCGCCATCGCCTTCTTCCAGCGCAATCCGGTATTCGACCGTCGCTCGTCGCCGTCGCTCGATCCGCGCATCGACAGGCTCGTGCTGGAAATCGAGAACCTCAATATCCGGGAGCTCAGCAACCTCTGGACGATGCTCGGCGGTAAATACCTGCCGTCCGTGTTGTACAAGGTGCGGCTGATGGCGCCCGACACCGACGACATCACCGGTACCGTGCCGACCGTGCGCGCGCCGGTGCCTGTACTTAACCACTGAGCGGAACCGCGGGCATGGTTACGTCTGCTTGCGCGCCAGGAGTGCCGGGTTACACGCGGCTATTCACTGTCGACGTCACTCACGCGTACTGGCCTTCGCCAGGCGAGTGGCTGCGTTACGTCGCCACGCCCGCGACGGCCGACTGGGTGCGGCGGCGCGATTT
This sequence comes from Pandoraea sp. ISTKB, assembly GCF_001721285.1. Lineage (NCBI taxonomy): Bacteria > Pseudomonadati > Pseudomonadota > Betaproteobacteria > Burkholderiales > Burkholderiaceae > Pandoraea > Pandoraea sp. ISTKB. Next base: position 141,478 of record NZ_MAOS01000039.1, on the reverse strand, counting down.
GCTGGTGCGCCCGCACCGGCAGGGCGTGGCCGTGTTTTGCGCGTCGGATCGTCGTGCGGTGCTGCTCGACGGGCTTCGCGCCGGCGACGCCGTCGCCACCTTCAAGTGGTACGCGCAAGACACCGATTTCTCCAGCTATACGCTGCCGGCCATGCCCGGCAGGTCGTCGGTCTATGTCGTGCAAAGCCGCTCCAGCGTTCCGTTAGACGGACAGACATCGTCGCGTCGCCTGCATGCCGAGGCGTGCATCGAAGCGGCCGATGCCGTTGCCGTGGATACGCCGGCACTCGCTGCGCATCTCGAACGTGCCGATCGTGTGAATCCGCCCTTGCTGGTCGCGCAGATCGATCTGTCGGATCAGGTCGCCCTCGATGACAGCGACAGGCAGCGCGGCATCGATTACGTGGTCAATTTCGCCGCGCGCACGAGTTGCTGGCGCTACTACTACGTGTGCCCGCAGGACAGCGGTGCGCTAAGCGTCGTCGATCTCGACGAGACGGTGAGTTTCGTCACCACCGGCACCGAGGACCGCTCGGGCGGGCGTCGTGCGGTGATCTTCGAGAGTGAGCAAGAGATTGCAATGCAGCAGCAATACCCGCAGCGCTTTCAGTTGCGGGAACGGGGCCGGTCGGGTGAACGCGTGTTGATCCGGAGACTGCCCAATGCCGACATCGGCAGCCTGACGCAGAAGACGCCGAAGGTGCAGAAACCGCAGGAAGCTGAACAATCGGCGCAAAGCCGGGCAGTACTGGTATCCGAGATCTACATCAATTGACATCGATGACCGAGGTGAACTCATGGCGCAATACAAAACACCAGGTGTATACGTAGTCGAACAAAACGCGTTTCCCAATTCCGTGGTCGAAGTCGCCACGGCAGTGCCAGCGTTCATCGGCTACACGCAGTTCGCCGATAACAAGGGCACGCCGCTGGGCGGCACGCCCTGGCGCATCAGTTCGATGGCCGAGTTCGTCATGTACTTCGGCGGGCCGCCGCCGACGACGTATTCGCTCGACGCCATCACGACCGACAAAGCGGCTGATAAGCCCGCTGACAAGCCCGCCGCCGATGCCCCGGCCGACGGCGCGGGCGATCCGCCCAAGCGTCCTGTCGTCACCGATCTCTTCATCGGGGCCGTGGGTGCGCGCAAGCCGTTCAAGTTCACCCCGCAGACGAAGGAATACCTGCTGTACTACAGCATGCTGTTCTTCTTCCAGAATGGCGGCGGGCCGTGCTACATCGTGTCGGTCGGGACCTATGCGGACGGCGACATCGACTCGGGCAAGCTGACCGACGGCATCGATACCCTGGTCAAAGAGCAGGAGCCGACGATGGTGCTCGTGCCAGACGCGGTACGGCTCGCCCGGCAGGACTGCGCGAAGGTACAGACGCACGCGCTTCAGCACTGCGGCTATACGATGCGCAACCGCTTCGCGATTCTCGACCTGTTCGACGGCATGTGGGATCGTCAGGCGCCCGGCGGCGACTGCATCACGAATTTCCGTGACGATGTGGGCTCGTCGTTCCTCGACTTCGGCGCGGCGTACTACCCGTGGGTCAACACGTCGATCGTGACGGACAAGGACCTCGACTTCACGAAGATTTCCAACCCCGCGCAACTCCAGACGCTGATCACCACGGAACTCGGCGCCGTGATCAATCCGCCCGACACGGCGTCGCCCGCCGACAAGGCGAAGGCGAAACAGGTCAAGGATGTGATCGCCAAGCTGACGGGCGGCGCACCTGCCGCGACGGCTGACGGCGCCGCCGCAGCGCCTGCCGCTCCGGCGGCCAATGGCGACGCGGACGCCGCGAAGGCCGCCGACGCTGGTGCCGCGCCCGCAGCCGACGCCAAGCCCGCCGCGCCGATGTCGAAAGACGACATTGCCACGCTGCACAAGACGTTGAGCGTCATCAGCAACGTCTACGTGCAAGTGCTTCAGGCGCTCCAGAAGAAGGTCAATCTGATGCCGCCGGCCGCCGGCATGGCGGGGCTCTACACGCTGGTCGACAACACGCGCGGCGTGTGGAAGGCCCCGGCGAACATCAGCCTGAACGGTGTGGTCTCGCCGAGCGTGAACATCTCCAACGCGGATCAGGAAGACCTGAACGTGCCGACCACGGGCAAGTCCGTCAATGCGATTCGCAGTTTCATCGGCGAAGGCGTGATGGTGTGGGGCGCGCGCACGCTCGACGGCAACAGCCTCGACTGGCGCTACCTGAGCGTGCGCCGCACGATGATCATGATCGAAGAATCGCTGCGTCTGGCGTGCAAGGCCTACGTGTTCGAGCCGAACACCGCCAATACGTGGGTGACGATCAAGAGCATGGTGCGCAACTTCCTCACCAGCGTGTGGAAGCGCGGCGGACTGGCCGGCGCGAGCCCGGACGACGCCTTCCAGGTCTTCGTGGGGCTCGGTGAGACGATGACCGGCGACGACATTCTCGAAGGCATGCTCAAGGTGACGGTGCTGGTGGCGGTGAGCCGCCCGGCCGAGTTCATCGAACTCACGTTCCAGCAACAGATGCAGAAATCCTGAGGCCGCTAGGTCACGATCCGTTTGACCGGTCGAGTCACGCGTGCGCGACGTGAATCGCGAATGGCGCCAGTACCGACCGGCATTTTCCGCATGCAATCCATAGACGAGGTGTGTGATGGCAGACGATGGTTCGAAACAATCCACCACGGTTTGGCCCCTTCCCAAGTTCTACTTTCAGGTGAAGTGGGACTCGCAGGTCATGTCGTTTCAGGAAGTGAGCGGGCTGGATGTCCAGTCCGAGGAAATCAAGTACCGGCATGGCGACAGCCCGGAGTTCTCCGTCATCAAGATGCCGGGCATGAAGAAGTACGGCAACGTCACCATGAAGAAGGGCGTGTTCAAGTCGGATAACAAGTTCTGGGACTGGTTCAACCAGATCAAGATGAACACGATCAAGCGGGTGCCGGTCACGATCAGCCTGCTCGACGAGGCCGGCAAGCCGACGATGGTCTGGACGCTCGCCAACGCCTGGCCGACGAAGATCACCGGCACCGATCTGAAGTCCGAAGGCAACGAAGTCGCCATCGAGACCATCGAGATCGTGCACGAAGGTCTGACGATCGCCAACAGTTGAGTCTCGTTCGCCGCACTGGTGCGCCCGCTGCGCGGGCCACCGGCGCCGGCTTGCGGTTCGCCTTGCTGGCGGCTTCTGCTTATCGAGCTTTCCGAGTTTTCCAAGCGTTCCCCGTTTGCCCGACATGCCGTCATCGCCTTTCGATCCCTATCCGCCGTCGGCTTTCCATTTCCGCGTGATGTTTTCGTCCACGGCGGGCGCTGTCGACGCCTCGTTTCAGGAGGTCTCCGGTATCACGACGGAGATCGATACCGAGTCGGTGCCCGAGGGCGGCGAGAACCGTTTCGTCCACACGCTTCCCAAGGGCGTGAAGCATCCGCATCTGGAGCTAAAGCGCGGGATTGCGGGCATGACGTCGCCGTTAGTGATGTGGTGCCGCTCCGTGTTCGAAGGCGAGTTCATCGTGCCGATCCGGCCGCAAACGCTGATGGTGCAGTTGCTCGACGAGCTGCACGTGCCGATCCGGATCTGGACCTTCGCGAACGCGTATCCGGTGAAGTGGGAAATCGAGAGCTTCGGCGCTATGAAGAACGAAGTCGCCATTGAGAAGATCGTGCTGAGCTACACGTTTTCGTCGCGCATGGCGTAGCGCGACGCCAGCACGAGACGTTACGAGACATACGAAGAATCGGGGGATTCACCGATGCCTATCGAAATCGGTCATCTGAGCATCAAATCGACGGTGGTGCAGCGCGCGGCACAGAGCGACGGACAGCCGGCACTGGTCGAGGGTCTGCCTGTCGCAGCGAGCACGTTTGACGATCAGGCGCGTGCGGAACTGCTGGCGGAATGCCGGGCGCTGGTGCGCGAAATGCTCGAACGCGCCCGGGAGCGTTAAGTCATGGCGACCAGTCTCACGCGGCGCAAGTTCAGTATCGCCCCGTGCACCGTTTCCCGCGGGCAGATCTCCGTGGACAGCAGCCGCACGCCGTTCGAAGCGCTGATCAATCCGATCGGTTACAAGCGCAAGCTGAGCATCGAATACAACAAGAAGCAGACGCTGGGGCAGCCCAGCGCCATACCGCGTTTCAGCGCGGTGCGGCCCGAGACCATCACCATCGACAACCTCGTGCTCGACGGCACCGGTGTCGTCGACGGTACCGGCTCGCGCAGCGTGAAAGACATGATCGACGCCATGCTGGCGGTGATCTACAAGTACGACGGCAAGAAGCATGAACCCAACTATGTGCGTCTGCTCTGGGGAACGTTCATCTTCTTCGGCCGGGTCGAGTCGATCGGACTCGATTACACGATGTTCAAACCGACCGGCGAGCCGTTGCGCGCGCGGGTCACACTGGGCATCGTCGGCTGGGTCAGTGCGACGGAAAGCTCGTTGCGGGCGAATCTCAGTTCGCCGGACCTGAGCCATCTTGTGGAGGTGACGGCCGGCGACACGCTGCCACTGCTGTGCAATCGCATCTACAACGATCCGTCGTATTACCGCGAGGTCGCGCGCATCAACAACCTGACCGGCTTTCGCAAGCTGGAGCCGGGCATGATGCTGCGCTTCCCGCCGCTCGTCTGAATATTTTCCCGATTTTCCGTCTGACCCTATGGCCGATTCTCCCGCCCTGAATACCAGCGCTGTCCTGAAGCTCACGATCACGAGCGGGGGCAGCGCCATTGCCGACACGATTCGCGTGATCTCGGTCGACATCGAGCGCGCGGTCGGCCGCATTTGTCAGGCGCGCATCGAAATCCTCGACGGCGACATGCCCGATAACGACTTCCCGGTGAGCGATCTGGAGACATTCGCACCGGGCACGGCCATCGTCATCAGCGCGGGATACGGCGCGAACGCTACACAGATCTTCGACGGCGTGGTGATCCGTCACAGCATCCGCATCACGGGAAACAACGAGGCGCGTCTGGTGATCGAGTGCCGTCACAAGGCGGTGAAGATGACGATTGGCTGCAACAACGCCAACTACATCGACAGCAAGGACAGCGACATCATCAGTCAGTTGATCGAGAAGGTCGGCGCTGACGCAGAGGTGACCGCAACGACCACCCAGCACAAGGAGATCGTGCAGTTCTACAGCACCGATTGGGACTTCGTGCTGCTGCGCGCCGAAGCCAACGGGGCGTTGGTGATTGCAGACGACGACGGCAAAGTGACCGTCAAGGCGCCGCAGACATCCGCTGCCGCCGTGCTCAAGGTGACTTACGGCATCGATCTGATGTCGTTCTCGGCAGATATCGATGCGCGCACCCAGTTGCAGAGCGTGGTGGCGGCCGCCTGGGATCCGAGCACACAGGCGATGGTGCAGCAGACGTCGCCGTCGACCTCGCTGTATGAGCAGGGCAATCTGAGCGCATCGACGCTGGCCGCCGTGGCAAGCCCGTCGACCTTTCGCCTGCAATCGACGGTCCCCGTGCCTTCGGACGACCTCAAGTCATGGAGCGACGCCACGCAAATGCGCGCCGCCCTTGCGCGAATTCGCGGACGCATGTCGTTTCAGGGCAGCGCGGCGGCCAAACCCGGCACCATGATCGAACTCGTGGGCGTAGGAAAGCGCTTCAGCGGGAGCGTGTTTGTCAGCGGCGTGCAGCATCGCATTGCCGACGGCAACTGGATCACCGAAGTGGATTTCGGCATGTCGCCGGAACCGTTCGCCGAACGGCGAGGCTCGGGCGACGTGATGGCGTCCGGCTTGCTGCCGGGCGTTGGCGGCTTGCAGATCGGGAAGGTCATGAAGCTCGACGCCGACCCCGAGAGTCAATACCGGATTCAGGTGGCCGTGCAGGTGCTTCAGGCGGAGACTGTCGGTGTCTGGGCGCGGCTTGCCAGCTTCTACGGATCGTCGGGCGTCGGGGCGTTCTTCATTCCGGAGATCGGCGACGAAGTGATCCTCGGTTATCTCAACGGCGATCCGTCTTACCCGGTGGTCCTCGGCAGTGTCTACAGCAGTCAGCGCAAGATGCCGTATGAGCTGACGGCCGAAAACTATACGAAGGCGTTGTGGACGAAAGGGCTGCTCAAGGTCATCTTCGACGACGACAAGAAGGTGATCACGCTCATTACGCCGCAGAACAACACCATCCAGATGAGCGACGACGCCAAGTCGATCTGTCTGACGGATCAGAACGACAACAAGATCCAGATGACGCCCAGCGGTATCACGCTCGACAGCCCGAAGGACATCGTCATCAACGCCCAGGGGAAGGTGAGCATCAGCGCCGTGGCGAATATCGAGCATTCGGCGCAGGCCGACATCACCAGCGAAGCGCTCAACATCAGCAGCACCGCGAAGGTCGGCTTCACTGCCAAAGGCTCGGCCACGGCCGAACTCTCGGCCAGCGGACAGACGACCGTCAAGGGCGCGCTGGTGATGATCAACTGACGACGCCAGCGCGTCAGACACGTAAATAAGACGACTCAGCCCCAGGAGACCACGAGATGCCGATGGCTGCCCGACTCACCGACATGCACACCTGTCCGATGCAGACGCCCGCCGTGCCGGCCCCGATTCCGCACGTCGGCGGCCCGATCATCGGCCCGTGCGTGCCGACCGTACTTGTGGGCAAGCTGCCTGCGGCCGTGGTGACGGACAACTGCATTTGCGTCGGCCCGCCGGATAGCATCGTCATGGGCTCGACGACCGTGATGATCGGCGGCAAACCGGCCGCCCGCGTCGGCGATACGTGCGCGCACGGCGGCGCCATCGTCATGGGTTGCCCGACGGTAATGATCGGTGGGTGAATCGGTGACTGAATCGGGGGAGCGCGCATGAGCGCAGACAAATCGTTTCTCGGCACTGGCTGGGCGTTCCCGCCGCGTTTCGGCGACAACGCCGCGAACGGCCGCACGCAGATGGTCGAAGCCGAGACCGATATTCGGGAAAGCCTCGGGATCATTCTGTCGACCGTGCCCGGCGAGCGGATCATGCAGCCGACGTTCGGCTGCGGCATCAAGGCCTATGTCTTCGAGGAAATCAGCGAAAGCGTGATGACCGAGATGCGCGACGCCATCGACCGGGCGATCCTGTTCTTCGAACCGCGCGTGACGGTCGAGCGTATCGAGATCGATGCCTCGAGTGCAATCAACGGGCGTGTGGACGTGCTGATCGACTACACCGTACGCGGTACGAACACCCGTACCAACATGGTCTATCCGTTCTACTTCCTCGAAGGCACGAACGTGCCGGCGGCGCAGATCGAGTCGCCGACTCAGGGATAGCGCCAGCCGATGCACAACCTCATCATTCGGGACGGAACCAGTCAGGCAATGCGGGCGCTGCCTCCATTGCAGGACGGGTATTTCCGTCTCGACGAGATGACGTTTCACGAACTGCTCGACATCGTCGTCGAATTCGCATCGCTGGTGCGTTTCCATAACGGCAACGACGAGCCGCAAGGGGATTGGTCGCCGTTCTTCCGGGCGGACGAAACGGTGGTCATGAGCCGCATCCTCGCCTTCGACCTCGCGCGCGAGACGGAGCGCTTCGCCCAATGGTGGCGGGACACGCCGGAATACGACGGCGTGGGTGGCGCGAGCGGCGAGGGGACCGGTTTGCGGTCGATGTTGCGGGCGTCTCCCGTTCCTGAACTGATCGTCACGCTCAACGACTGGTTCGAAGCGCTGTCGCAAGCGCAAAGCGATAACGGCCTCGGGCTGCGCACGGTGCTGCGCGCGGTCATCATGCAACTGAGCCGACGTCAGTCGGGCGTGCTCGGCGCGCTGACCTCGGCGCACCTGCAAACGCCGCTCGATCCGGTCTGGACGGAAGCGCAGACATCGGTCGTCGCGCAAGCCGCCGAGGGTGAGGCACACGCGCCGACGTCATCGTCCGAATCGATGGCAACGCCGCCCGCATCGACATTGACGAAGGCGGACGTGCGCGCCGATTTCCACGCTTACATGAAGGCGATCGAAATGGTCCGCAAGGAGGCGTTGTCGCGATTGCCCGCGTCGTTGCACAGCGGCAATCACGACCCGGCCGTGGGCATGCTGATCGCTTTCGTGAGGCAGTTCGAGAAGCTTCAGAGCAAGCTCAACGGCTACACCCAGAAGTTCATCGACTTCTATTACGAGCGCATGCTCGGCAGCACGCCACGCGGTGTCGTACCCGATCGCACGTGGCTGGTGCTGCGCCGCAACCCGGACGCGCGTGATGTGCTGGTGCCCGCCGGCACGGCATTTCCCGCCGGCATCGATGCCCACGGTCGCGACATCCTTTATCTGTCCGAAGACGCGCTGCGCGTGAGCGGCGCGCGCGTGAGCCGGGTGCAGACCCTCTTCCTCGATCACAACGGCTACAGCATGCCGGAGAATCTGCTGCCGGAAGATCCGGGTGCGGGTGCCAATGGACGGAAATGGCCGACGGCCGCGTGGTTCGACGAAGTGCCTTGCGCGCCGCCCGGCACCGAACACCCGCAGGCGTGGCCGATTCTCGGTGCGCCCAAGCCCGGCGCCGGTATTCGTCCCCACGGACAGGCGCGCATCGGATTCGCACTGGCCAGCAAGGTCCTGCTGCTCAAGGAGGGCGAGCGGATCGTGACGCTGACGATCACGTTCGCCGACGACAAACTCGTCACGCAACTAGGACAAGTGGCCGATGCGGTGTTCGGCAAGAGCGATGAGATCGATGAGGCCGCTGAGGTCGACGCGACCGGGGAACGGTCGGACGAGGCATCCGAAGCGATGCATCTGCGACGTCAGGACCTCTATCTCAAGATCCTTCGCAGCCTGTTTTCCGTCGCGCTCACGGGGGAGACGGGCTGGATCGACATCGCAGGTTACGTGCCGAGACTCGAAGACCGCGAATTGCGATTGAGCTTCGTGCTTCCCCCGCAATCGCCATCGGTCGTGCGTTACTCGCCCGCGTTGCACGGCGAGCAGTTCGACGTCGAAACGCCGCTCCTCAGATGCATCGTCAACCCCGGCGCGTATCTGTTTCCGTACGGCCTGTTGCGCAATCTGCCCGTGACGGGGGCGCGCATCGACGTCGAGGCACGCGGCTGCCGCGATCTAGTCCTGTACAACAACATCGGCCAATTGAGTGCCGCGACCCCGTTCGCCCCGTTCGGACCGCTGCCGCGTCTTGGCAGCTATCTGGTGGCTGGGAGTACGGAGATGGCCGTCAAGCGCATCACGCGCTTTCGTCTGCGCATCGAGTGGGCGGACTTGCCGCGCGTAACGGGCGGGTTCGGTACGTGGTACGACGGTTATGACGTACGGCTGGCTAACGAAGACTATCTGGCGTCGGTCGAAGTGCTGGCGAAAGGCGGGTGGCTGCCGGCAGGCGAGGCCGCACGTCCCGTGGTGCCGCTCTTTCACACGCGCGTGACACCGGGCAAGGGCGAACGGATCGACAACACCATTGTCTGGGACGCCGGTCACCTTGCGTCGCTGTTCGAACCCGATGCCGGCGTGAGCCCCACGCATCCATTGACCTGGGGCCCGGGCGCGAAGAACGGCTTCTTCAAGTTCACCTTTGCGGCACCGGCCTTTGCCTTCGGTCACGAAGCGTATGCGCAGACGTTGTCCACGACCATGCTCGCGAATGCACGCAAGCGCATGTGGCGCAGGGCGCGTCCGATGCCGCGTGCGCCGTACACCCCGATCGTCAACACGATTTCGTTCGATTACGCGGCAACGGGCGCGATCAGTGTGGACCGCATCGCCAATCGCGACGAAGACGGGCGTTTCCTCCATCTGTTTCCGTCGGGCTGGGAGTCGCTGGACATGACGAGTTACCCCGCGCCGGAGTTGCTACCGCGCTTCGACGACGCCGGGAATCTCTATGTCGGTATCGACGCCAGCGCACTGGGTGAACCCGGCGAGACGCAAACGCTACTGTTCCAGTTGCGCGCAGACTCCCGGCCCGTCGCTGCACCGGTCGTGCACGATGCTGATGCCACGGATGTCACTGACCCAGGGCGTCCGGCCGGTCTGCACTGGAGCTATCTCTCGGGCAATGTGTGGAAGCCGTTGTCACGGCGAGACATTCTGACCGATGGCACTCACCAGTTGATGACGTCCGGCATCGTCACCTTGCGGGTGCCTGCCGACATCGGCAAACGCAACACGGTCATGCCGGACGGGCTTTACTGGTTGCGCGTGAGCGCCGATCGCGACATGGAGAAGTATTGCAGCCTGTACGCCGTGCATGCGCAGGCCGTACAGGTACGCCGTGGGCCTGACGTGCCGCAGGAAGTACCGATGGTGCTACCCGCCGGGACGATTACGCGCAGTCGGCGACCGCTGCCCGGGATCGTCTCGCTCGTCCAGCCGCTGCCGTCCTGCGGCGGGCGTCCGCAGGAGACTCGCGAGCAGATGCGTACGCGCGTGAGCGAGCGGCTTCGTCACAAGCAACGGGCCGTGACACCGGCAGATTTCGAGTCGCTGATTCTGGAAGCCTTCCCCGAAGTTTACAAAGTGAAGTGCTTCGCCAATCTGTCCACGAAGCACGGGCCGCATGATTGCGTCCGCCCCGGTCAGGCGCTCATCGTGCCCTTGCCGTACTGGCCTGCCGTGAAGGATGCCGAGCAGATGCCGATGCTCGACGGCAACGTGATCCGGCAGATCGCGGAGTTCGCCAATGCGTTGTCGTCGCCGTGGGCGGATGTCTCCGTCGAGAACCCCGTCTATGAGCGCATTCAGGTGCGATGCAAGGTGCGCTTTACCGACCGGGCGGGCAACGGCTTTTATCTGGCACAGCTCAATGCCGCGATCTCACGCTACCTCACGCCGTGGCAGGACGACGTGGGTTATCGCACGCATTTCGGATGGTGTATTCGCCAGCACGACATCGAGGCCTACATCGGGTCGTTGCCGTATGTGCAGTACGTCTCCGGGTTCTCGATGCTTCGGATCGCGACGGTGGCGAGCGGCGCCGAGGCTGCCGAGCTGGCCGCGACCGACATGCAGACGTTCACGCTGTCCGACACCGCACGCCGGACCGGCGACGCCACCGGGCCGCAGACCGACATCGTCCCGCTGTACCCGTGGAGCATCGCGATTCCCGTGGCCCATCACGCCATCGACGCGGTGGACGACGACAAGGATTACGAGGGCGTGCCGACCACGCTGAGCCAACTCGAAATCGGCACCACCTTCATCATTTCGGATGACGACCATGAATGGAAAACCGATCGCCCGGCGTAACCGGGACACCCTGCGACGCAAGTTCGGCAATGGCGAAATGCCGTCGGCGACGGCGTTCTCCGAGCTGATCGACTCCATGCTGAACATCGTGGACGAAGGCTTCGACAAAACGCCCGTCGACGGCCTCAAGGTGTCGCAGCTCAATCAGGGCAAGCTCCTGAGCTTCTACCAGAACATCGATCTGAAAAGCCCCATCTGGACAATTCAGCTCGACGGGGAAGCCGGGGGGCTGGCGTTCGGTAACGGCGACAACCCCACGGCGCTGACACTGCGTCAGCTTGGCAAAGTCGACGTCACGGCCACGGCCGCCGCAGACAAGTCCGCGCCAGCCGTCGGATTCGAACTTGACGTGGCCGGCCGTGTCGTTGCCGACGGGCGACGTGGACGTCCCGGTGCACGCGCGGTGCAGGCGGACGGGAAATGGCACGACATTACGGACCCGCTCACCGGTTGTCAGGCCTTCGAGATCACGGCTGGCGTGGGCAAGCGGGGCAGCGGGAAATTCGCGGTGATGCACGCCTACGCCGTCATGGCCTACAACGGCAAGGGGGACATCGACTATCGCCAGTCTCATTTCGGCAGCAAGTGCAACCGTCTCCAGCTTCAGTGGGCAGACGCACCGGATGGCGCGAAGCATAGCTACGTGCTGCAAATGCGCGTGGGGTGTCCGTACGACTCGGCGCGCGATGCTGCCGGCGCGCCCAAAACCTGGGTGACGTACTACCTGACCACGCTCTGGTTCGATCCGGAGATGACCGGTAGCGCGACGGACCCCGAACCCAAGGGGGCGCAATGACCATGACCGCCACGTCGGGTACAACGGGCAGCAGCGCAGCGCCCGCTACCGTCGACATCGTCCTCACCGCGCCCGACGCGCAGTTGCTCATGAGCGCGCTGAGCGAACTTCCGTTCAAGCGGGTCTTCGAGCTGATCGGCATGCTGAACCGGCAGGCAAATGCCGCTACACCGGGCGCGCCGCTGGTGTGTGCGCTCGATCCGGGCGCATTCGCGCTGATCGTGGAGGCCCTCGGGCAACTGCCGTATCACCGGGTGCACGTGTTGATCGACGACCTGAAGGCACAACTGCACGCCGCCCGCGACGCTGGCGAACGCGCATCGGGCAGCCCCATGCGCGCCCCACGTCATGCCGCTCGGGTGCCCGGCGTGAGGATGCCATGAACGCCCCCGAGTCCATCGCCCGTCACGACGGCGCCGGGTCCGATCCTCACGGACTCGACTTCGATGCATTGCGTCGCGCAGGCATTGCGACGTTGCAGGCGTTGTGCGGCGAGCGCTGGACCGATTACAACCTGCACGATCCGGGCGTCACGATTCTTGAGCAGTTGTGTTACGCCATCACGGAGTTGGGGTACCGCTCCGACTTCCCGCCGGAAGACTATCTGGTCGGCGACGACGGACGGATCGACTACCAGCGTCACGCGCTGCATCCGGCAGACGACATCCTGCCAAGCGAGGTGCTCACGTTCGAGGACTATCGCAAGCGCTTCTACGACACGATTCCCGAGCTTGAGGACGTCTGGCTCACGCGAGACGAACGCCCGCTCGACAACGTTCACGCCGCGCACGGTTTGTGCCGCGTCGCCATCAAGCTCAACGACGCCCTTCAGGACAACGCAGACGACGCCACCCGCGCGAAGCATGAAGCCGCCGTATGTCTGCGCGTCAGGGAAGTGTTCCATGCGCATCGGAATCTGGGCGAGGACCTGTCCGACGTCGTCGTCGTGCCGGTCCAACCCGTGTATCTGAGCGGCGAGATCCAGATTCATAGCGAGCGCGATCCGGCGTCGATCTTCGCCGACATCTTCTTTCAGTGCGCGCGCGCGGTGCATTCGGGCTTCCGGATCGAGCGATACGTGAAGGCATTCGATGCCGGCATTCCGCTCGAGACCCTGTTTGCCGGGCCGCGTACGGAGCATGGCTACGTAGCGAGCACCGGCGCGCAGGCGCAGGGGGCGCCGATCGCGCTGGCCCGCCTCGTCGGGCTGGTGCAGGCGGTCGATGGCGTGGCCCACGTGCAGCGTCTTGCATTGTGCGACGCCGACGGCAAACCGGTGAACAGCGACAGCATGAACGGCACATCGGGCGCGGTGTTGCGGTTGCGGTTTCCGGGCGACGCGCAGGGCAGCTTCCTGCGGCTGCACTTCGCGAGCGGCGCGGTCGGTGGCGGTACGAGGGCGCAGGCGTCGAATGGCGGCAACGAGCATCGCCGGGAGGAGAAGTCGCGGGTCGTGCTCGACGACGCTCGCGTAGCGCTGGCCAAAGCGCGCTTCGAATTCGATACGCTGCGTAACACGAAGCAGTCGGTGGCGGGTATCGTGCCGGCGCCGCAGGGTGAGCAGCGCGCCCTGCGCGATTACTACTCGATCCAGCATCAGTTTCCGGCGATCTACGGGATCAACCGATTCGGTGTACCGGCTACGGCACCGCTTGCGAATCGGGTCAGTGCGCATCAACTGAAAGCCTATCTCTATCTGGCCGAGCAGTTGATGGCCAATTATCTGGAAAACCTGCAATCCGTCGGCCGGATGTTCTCCGTCGACACGTTGTATGAGACCTATTTCTCGCAAACCATCGACAACGACGCCTTGCCCGATATCGAGGCGTTCTATACAGACGCCCCGGCAGCGGTGCGCAGCCGCCTTGAGCGGATCGTGTCGAGAAAGGATCGGGCCGAGGATCGCCGCAGCCGGTTGCTCGACGTGTTGCTCGCCATGTACGGCGAGACGTATTCGCAAAAGTCCCTGCGACGCTTCGACGACTATCAGGACGCGCACGGCGCGCGTTGGCTGATCGACAACAAGCTCGATTTCCTTCGTCACATCGCGACGCTGTCGCGGGACCGGGCGTCGGCGTTCGATATCACCGCGATGGATGTGCGTGCCGACGGTCGGCCCAACGTGGCCGGGGTCCACGCGAAGATTTCGATCCTGCTGGGCTTGCCGGCCGAACCGCCGCGTGCGCCCCTGAGCGACGCGTTGCTGCGTTGGCACCTGCGGTTGCAATCCGACGCTACGGCGACGAAGACGAGCTACGAGCATGCGGCGGCACGTCTCATCGTGCTCAAGTCGCAGGGCGAGCCGCCGTCGGCGGCGCACCGGAGCGAAGCGCATACCGCACCGGGAGACACCTTGCCCGGCGGGCTGCTCGTGCATGGCGTGCGTCTGGAGAACTATGTGCTCAGGCAGCATGGCGACGCGCTGCACGTTCATTTCCGCACGCACGATCCCCGCATTGGCGAAGCCACGAACGGGAAAACGGCCGACGAGGTGCAACTGGCGCGGTTTCATGGGGATGAGGCGGTGGCCTACGCCGACCGGTACGTCGAGATATTGCGCGAGTTCCTGTGTGAGTTGAATCAGGCGTCGGAGGGCTTCTATCTGGTGGAGCACGTGTTGCTGCGTCCGCATCGTCCTTCCACGCAAACCGAAGGGGAGACGGAAGCGCAGGCGCACGAAGCCGCGTCGTTCTTCAACGCGCGCGTGAGTGTGGTCTTTCCGGCGTGGACGGCGCGATTCAGCGATCCCGATTTCCGGCTGCTCGCGCAGGAGACGGTCTGCCGCAACCTGCCGGCGCACCTGCTGCCGGAATTCCACTGGCTGGACTATGTCGCCATGCGCGACTTCGAGCACCGCTACGGGCTGTGGCGTGCACGACTTCGGGAGCGGGAGACATCGTCGTCGCTGGACCGGCTCGACGCCGCGAGCGCCAGCCTGCGCGCGTTGCTGATGCGCCGCCGTCGGGCGCATCACCTCACGCTTTGGGTGTAGCGGTGCAGGCGCGCCATCGGATCCGCAAGCTCGACTTCGACCTGACGTTCGCGTCGGGCGAGATGGGCATGTCGCAGGGTGAACCGCTTCGTACGCTGGTCGTCGAGCGTTTGCTGCCGGTGATGGCGTCGGTGCTCGACGATGCGGCCCGCGACCTCGGGATCCATCGCATCGACCGGCTCGACGTCGATCTCGGCGAAGTCGAGGCCGAAGCGTTGCCCGATGCGCTGGCGGAGCAGCTAGCGTTGGCGCTGGCTGAGGTGCTGGGTGACGGGCGTGACGGAGAGGGCGCGGGGAGTCCCGAGCGATATGAGCGACATGAGGGATATGGGCGCCATGAGGAACGTGAAGACGTTTCGATCGCGCCCGTGCCGTTGAACGCCAACTACGGGGCAGATGATCCGACGGATAAGCCTGACGTACCGAAGGCCCGCCGATTCGCGACGCAGACGGACGCCGACGTCGCAGATCTCATGGCATTTCTGACGCACGGTCTGGCAGTGGGCGACGTAGCGAGCGACTCGCGCGATGGCTATCCCGGCAGGCACACGGACACTGAGCGGCCTGCTCGCGTGTCCGATGTCGCGGCTTCCGGTGCTTCCGATGTTGTGGCGTTGGGGGCTTCGACGATGACCGGGCGTTCGGTCGCCTCGGTCACGCCTGTTGGCGCGGTCGCCTCGGTTGAGTCCAGTGAATCGACCTCTGCGACCTCGGGCGTTAGTTCGGCTCGCTCCACGGAATCGACGGTATCGGAGGTATCGGACGATCCACTAGGCCGTCTGCTCGCTCGGGTACTTGTAGGCGGCGTCGAGAGCGTTCGTCGGCAAATTCAGGCAAGCGCCTCGCCAGAAGTCTTGATCGAACGCCTGACGAAGCAGTTTTCGGCGAGCAACGTCGCCGCGATGATCAGGGCGCTGCATCCGAATGCCGCGTCCGAATGGCTGCGCGAACTCGACGCGCTTGAGTCGCTGCTGGCCACTGCCGGTTGGCGTCCAACGTTGCGCGCCGACGCACAACGGGTCGCGAGAGCGAGATTGATGGTGGCAGGCCTGGGGCTGTCAGGGACCGGCGCGCAATCGATGCCCTGGCATGACGTTTGGCACGCCGTGCTTTCCCGCGCTCGCGTCAATGTCTGGCCCGGCACGAACGAGGAAGCAACGGCGAGCATCCGGGCGGTGTTGCGTGCCGCGACTTCAGGGCGATCGGGCGCACTGCCGTCGCCAATGATCGACGCGTTACACCGGGTGAGTCAGACGCTCGGCACGCCCGGCAGCATAGCGCCAGAAGCGACGCTTCACCATTCTGACCGTGGCGCCCATCACGTGGCGGGAGACCCGTGGACACCTCCATCCGACGCGTCGACGGACGAGGCGAGGGCGACGACGCACCGTCCGTCGAGCGGCGCACGGGCTGCCCGATGGAAAGCGCTATTGGCAGCAGCTTTTACGCGCGGGCAAGCCGAACCGCTCTATAGCGTCTGGCCGCAACTGATGGAAAACCATCCCGAGCTGCTAAGCGAGGCGCTGCATCACTACCTTTCGGTCCCGGACTTGCGTGAGCGAGTCGCCTCGACATTCCCGTTGTCGATGCTGGAGGACATGCTTCGACTGCTCTTGTCTCGTTGGCTGACGATGCCGACTGACGACCTCACGACGCCGCCGGGCACATTGACGTCACGCATTCCAACGCGCTCGGGTACTGAGGACGTGGCGGGACGCGACGCGACGGCAGCCCTGCAAGCGGCCGTGCATCTGTCGACGACCGGGGGCGAATTTACCGGCACAGATGCGCTTAGGCCCGAGACACGCGTCGAAATGGAGATGATTGGCGGGAGTGGTGCGGACAGCGAGAAAGGCGGGGCATACCGGGAAAACATAACCACAAATCCGATGGCGAGTGCACCGGTTGAAGTCACGACGGACACGGAAGCGGATACAAGCGTAGTTGGCGTTGGCCAGAGCAGCAAGGCAGACGACGAGACCGCGAGCATGAATCTGACGGCGCGTGCGCATGTTGATGTCACGACGGACACGGAGACGGATACAAGCGTAGCTAGCCACAGCAGGAAGGCAGACGAAGAAAACGCGAGCGTAAATCCGACGGCGCGTGCGCATGTTGAGGTCACGACGGACAAGAAGGCGGATACGAGCGTAGTTAGCCACAACGGCAAGGCAGACGCAGAACGCGTCACCGGTTATGCGGCCACGAGCATGCATTCGGAAGACGCAACGGACCCGGTTGCTGGGGCGGATTCTGACGAGAGCGCGCTCGTAGAGACCGATACGAGTGATGCCGGGATCACGGCCATTTCTGAGTCAATCACGAGCGAGGCGATGACCACCGCATCGGGATGGCGTCGTGTATGGTCTGGCGACGTGGCGTCCTTGGTGCATCGGGCGACGTTCGCTGAGCATGTTTCCCACGCCAGGACGGTGCAGACGCAACGCGTGTCGGGTGATGGACTTGACGCGTCAGGCACGCCGAAGATCGCATTGGAAGCTGCCGCCTCCGCGACCTCGCCGGATATGGCGATCAGTGAGGCGCAGCGCCCACGCGCTATGGATCGTCCTCGATCCCTGTTTGAACCGGAGCGTTTGCCCGGCGTTCAGCGAACGACGGCGCCAAGTCCGGTGCAAGTCGCTGCGAGCGCTCCCGAAAGTGCCACTCTGTCGAGTTCGAACGACACGACAGACGCATTGCCGCTTGCCATCGATAACGCCGACGCCACGTCAGCCCCGGAGACGCTACCGGCGCATGAGCGTCTCATTCGCGCGCTGCTGAGCGGCTCCCCGGAGGCGCTGTTCGAGGACTGGCAACGATGGCTGGCCAACGAAAGTGATGCGCTGTCCGGCGTCTGGCGCCATTACGCGGGGTACGACACGGTGTTGATCCGCGTCGTGCAAGGTTTCCCGGAAAACATGCTGGCCGATCTCGCGACGCTTCTTGACCCTGCGGCCTCGTCGCTCTGGCGTTCGCTTTCGGCGTTGTCGTGGGACGTGTTCAATGAGGGTAATTCGCTCAATCCGCTGCCCGGCAACGTCTCGTCGGAGCACCTGATCGGCAGCGACCACCAACACCTGAGGACAGCGAGCTACGATGTCGAGAGCCTGCCGATAGCGACGGCGGTCAGCACCCCTGACGTGAGCGGTGCACGGGCGAGCCATCGGTCCTCATCGACGCCTTCATCGACGTCCCCACCCATACCCCCGTCGTCATGGAGTTTCGCGACGTGGAAACGAATCGTCTGGCACGCTGTATTTACGCATCTGCGAGGCGGGGGTGCTAACGCTTCCATCACCCAACTGAGTGCGCTCGTCCATCGCTCGGCAGCAGCGCCGTGGCAGCATCGCCTGATCGATCAGTGGCTTTCGATGCCGGTCACGGCAACGCCTTCGCTGCGACTCGAAAGCCAGACAGATCGCGCGATGGAAAGCGCAAGCTCGGAAGTATCGTCTACGAACTCGAAGACAAGGGATGTTGCCATCCCCGGTCATGATGACGAACGAGCGGACGCCTCTCGGAATGACGCGCGTGCTTCGACAGATGACGCGTTGAAGGACGCACTCAGCCCATCGGCAAGCCAGGGCGAAACAAGGCTTCACGCCATCGAAGCCGACAGCACGCTGGACGCCGGCAACGTCTCGGTTGTCCCGGATGCACCAGAGACACCAGAGATGTCGGAGATGTCGAATTCTCAGGGCGCACTGGACGGCAGTCAGGTACCGGTCGTCAGCGGGACACAGCGGGTGAGCCGGAACCGCGCGTCGTCCATCGCTGATCGCAGCGACGCGCCAACAGCATCGTCCACCGAGGCGCTGCAACGCCTGCTGCGTCTCCGACACGAAGTGCTGCCGCGAGGCGGCGATCTGACGGGTGAGATGGCGCGACTGACAGACGCACAACGAGCAACGCTGCAACGTGAGCTTGCGACCGCCCATCCTGCGCTGACCGCCGGGGCGGGAGACCTCACTGCCACCGACTGGCAAGCCATCATCGACACGATGATCGCGACGAGCGACGTGATTCCCGACGAGCATCGTGACGTTCTCTACCGTTCGATTGCCGCGCATGCGCCAGACGATGCCTCGACGCCGCCGAGCGCAGTCGCCCGGTACTTCGCCAGTGTCGCGGCCGCACTCGCCAGCGATAGCGTGCTGGAACTGGAAGCGTTAAGCGAAGCCGCGTCCGACGATGCGCCAGCATTTCCCGACGATGCGACTGACACTGAGCCGCAGATCCGGGCGCACGACGCGGCGACGACACCTCAGTTGCCGGGTGCTTTCCCCACATCCCCAAAAACCTCAGATCAAGATGGGCCTCCGGCATCGGCACAGTTGGCATCTGCCGCCGCGCAATCCAAAGCCCAAACCCGTCGCACCGCCATGCCAGATGACTTCATCGACTACCTGACTTCCTCGGCATTTCGTTCCGCGCAACTGCCGCCGTCCGGGTTCGATATCTGGATACGGCAGTCTGTCTATTCCGGTGCGCACGTGTTGCGTCCGGTCATTGCGCTGGCCGCAGACGATGAGGTGCTTGCCGGACGCTGGCTGGATCTCATCCCGCAGCCGTTGTGGCCCGGCCTCGCACGGCTGTCGCCTCGCGACACGCCGCAGGTCGCAACGATGCTGCGACTCGCGACGGATATCGCTGAGATGTGCGCGACGTCCATGCAGGCCATCGCGGCGGCGGATTTACCTCGCATGCGCTGGCTAAGCCTGTTCCCGTGGTTATTCGCCCCGCAGCGTCCGTTCGATTCGGCAGTGTTCGCCGGATCGATGGTGACGCGACTGGCGCGTCATGCCGGTGTCGAGGCGCCGCCCGCGCTGATCGCTCAAGTCCAACAGCAAACAGGAATCGACATGCGTTCATCCCCTTCGAACACGAACGAGGCGGCCGCCCAAACGCCTTTCGATGTGCCCCACGCCGGTACTGTCCTGATGAGTGGGTTCCTGCCCATGCTGTGGAAATTCGTCGAACTCACTCACGACGGACGCTTTGTCAGCGAAGCCGCTGCCGAGCGTGCGGTGCTCTTGCTGTATTACGCCGGTACGGGGCAGACCGAAGCGCCGGAACACGAGTTGACGATGCACAAGCTGCTGTGCGGTGTGCCGTTCGCCACGCCGGTGGCGCGTCATCTGGATATCACGGAGAAGGAAGCCGCGACTTGCGATCAGATGATCGACGCCATGCTCCAGCACTGGACTGCGCTCGGCAATACCTCACGCGCCGGGCTGCGCGAAGCGTTCCTGCAACGTGACGGTCGGTTGTCGCTGGCCGAAGACGGCTGGCATTTGGACGTGCGCCGCCTCACCATCGATGTGCTGATGCGCCAGATGCCGTGGAGTATCTCCACGATTCAACTGTCGTGGATGGAGCAACCGCTATGGGTGAACTGGGCATGACGTCTGCACCGACCGCCGCCAACGCGCTGGCTGCCAACGCCGAAAGCCTGTCGCGAGAAATCGCGTGGTTCGGCGCCGTGCTCGAAACCCGGCTGCACGCCTATTTCATGCACGAAGGCGTGCCGCACGATATCCACGGACATACGCCGCCGACGCTAACCGACGATCCCTCGCCGTTTGCCCAGGCGCTGGTCGAGTACGGTCTGGCGGACGACTTCGACGCACGCGTCGTGCTCATGCTGGCCATGCTGCCGCACGTCAGGCCACAAGCGCTGGATCTGCTGTTTACGCAGAACAAGAACACCGAGCGCCAGTTCACGGAGTTCGGCGGATGGCGTGCGCAACATCACAGCGGGTTGCTGCCGACCGGTGAGACGGCGGCGTTCGTGCTCGCTGGCGACGACTTGTCGCGCCGCTTCGAAGTGCTCGACCTGTTCGACACGGATCACGTGTTTGCACGGGCGGGCATCCTCCGGCTGGAACGCCGGGCAGACGGCGAGCCCGCGCTGGCCGCAGCGTTGCACGTCGAGCGAGATTTTCTGGAACGCAGCACGTCCGGGCGCGAGCACAAGCCGGATTACAGCGCGGGCTTCCCCGCCAAACGTATCACCACGCAGCATGATTGGCACGATCTCGTGCTGACGCCGGACGTCATCGACGAAATTGACCAGATTCGCCAGTGGCTCGACGGCGGGGAAGCGGTCATGCGCCGCTGGCAGCTCGACCGGATGATGAAGCCCGGCTTTCGTGCGCTGTTCTACGGGCCGCCGGGTACGGGCAAGACGCTCACAGCCACGTTGCTCGGCAAGGCAGCCGGTGTCGACGTCTACCGGATCGACCTGTCGAAAATCGTCTCGAAGTACATCGGCGAGACCGAGAAGAACATGGCGAACGTGTTCGATCAGGCGCAGAACAAGCGCTGGATCCTGTTCTTCGATGAGGCGGACGCGCTCTTCGGCAAACGCACCGAAGGAAGTAGCGCCAACGACCGTCATGCGAATCAGGAGGTCGCGTATTTGCTTCAACGCATCGAAGACTATCCGGGCGTGGTGCTGCTCGCCAGCAACCTGAAAGGCAATATCGACGAAGCGTTTGCACGACGCTTCCAGAGCGCTATCCACTTCCCCATGCCCGACGACGCCCAGCGGCTTCAGCTCTGGCGCAATCTCTTCCCCGAGCGTCGGGGGCTGGCGGCCGACGTGGACCTCCCCGGGCTGGCGAGCGCTCATGTGCTCTCCGGCGGCGCGCTGCTCAACGTGGCGCGACATGCCGTGATGTGGGCCGATCGCGACGGTCGCGATACCGTCTCGCAGGCCGACTTGCAGCGTGCCATCCGACGCGAACACCTCAAAGAAGGACGCACGATCTGATATGAGCCACGTCGACTTCATGGGGCGCTGCGGCAGACGCAGACGAATTTCGTTGCTGACCGCCGGGATGGCGGGGCTGACCCTGTCGCTTGGGGCGCTCGTAACGCTCATTTCGTTACCCGCCGTCGCAGCGGTGCCGGTGGCGGCGAGTGCCGCGACGTCGTTGCCTACAGCACACCCGGCGTCGCTGCCTGCCGCCGCGCCGGTGGCCGCGTCTGCGCCGGGCGCGGTCGCGCCGGCTTCCTCGGTCAGTAGCGCTTCCGCTGCGTCTCCGACGGCCGCTGCCGCATCAACGCCTGCGGCTGCGCCGGTGACACCGCCTGCGCCACAAGCACCTGCTGCACCGGCAACTGCGCCGGCAACGAGTCCCGCGACGTCCGCATCGCCGCCGTCAACCGTCAAGGGTGCCCCGACGCAAGCCGTCGCCGCGCCTGCCGACACGCCGTCGGTCAAGGTCTCGCGCATGGCGCCGCCCATTGGCAGCGACGGCAAGCCGATGACACCCGAGCAGGCGTGGCGCATCGTCAATACCGTGCAGGTCACGCCGGAGCCGACCTCCGGCCCGTCTACCGTGCTGATTTCTGCTGATGTGGTGCGCCATCTGGCACCGGCCACACGACGCGCCATTCAGCAGGCGCTCCTCGTCATCTATTCGGAAGACCCGGCCTACCTTCAGGCTTATCGTGAAAGCACGCGACCGCTGTCGGACAATCTCGTCGGTCCGATCACCTTGTCGTGGCTCAATCGTTTCTGGCTCGACTTCAAGATGCAGCCGGTCGGCAACCTGACCAGTGCGTCGGTGCAGGCGTTGCTGAAGTTCGCGTCGATCGTGCGGGCGCATCCGCAATGGAAGGCCGATCTGGTCGGCGCAGATCTCGGTCGCTGGATCGACGGGTTCGAGCCAAAGGAGCAGGCGCGGTACTACCAGATTCGTCTTGCGGGCACGGACGACGAGATCGCCGCCATGCTCTGGCTCTATCACCTGGATACCGACGGGAATCGCAACGCGGGCCCCGATCCGGATCGAGCCCTGCTGACGATCTACAACTACACGCTCGACGCCGCCGACTTCAGCCTGCTGGCGTCGAAATCCAAGGTCATCGACCATCTTTCGGCCTTGCAGGACAAGGTCTATCTGAATCAGCCACTGTTCGATGCCGCCGTGCTCGACGCCCTCAAGGATCTCGGCAAACGTGCCGAAGCCTATCTGCCGGAAGCCCGGGCCGTGGCCGTCACCACGACGTACCAGCTCACGGACGCCTCGCTTGCGCAACTCCGTAACGACAACCGTGTGCCGACGGAAATCGTCGACGCCGTCTCGGGGCTTACCGAGGAGTACGCCAGTCAGGCCGACTTCAACGAAGCGATTCTCGATGCCACCTCGGAGATCAAGACGCCGGTCGATCCGTACGTGCCGGACATCGTGCGCGCCGCGCAGTCGCAGACCACCTACGTGCTCACGGCGCAGGCGCTCGCAGAGCTGGCGTCGAGCCGCCGCAACGAGTCGGTGCCGCCGGTCGTGCTCGACATGCTCAAGGGATTGCAGGGGTTGCAGTATCCGCAGTTGTGGCTGTTCGACCGGGCGGTGATGGCGCGCTTGCGCGAAGGTGTGGGCGCTTGTCCCACGGGCATTCCGGGGAGCGTGGCCGATGCGCGCAAGATTTCGTCCGATCAGATGCAGCAGTTGTCAGCCGTGCTGCGCGACCCGGCACTGTTTGCGCAGCTCGAAGCGCTCTGGCGCAAAGGCACGTGCAGCAACGTTGAGACCTTGTCGCTGCCGCAACTGATGCAAGCGCTGTACGATCGTTTCCGGCCGTCGCTGGTCGCAACCGCCCGCAAGCGGCCGGTGTTCGACCCGACCCGGCAGGTGAGCTGGAGCGGTGACGGCTGCGGGTGCCTGTTAGACCATCTGCAAGGCACCGTCTATGGCTTCTTCCCGTTCTGGATGGCCGGGCCGAAGCAGAACGTCGACTTCAGCACGCTCACGCGCATCGGCTACTACGGTGCGACGTTCGACGATACCGGCTCGCTGGTGCAAGCCAATTACGGCAGCAATTTCGTGGAGTTGTCGCAGACGTCCGCCTCGTTGCCCGGTGACTTCGTCTCGGTGGCGCAACGACATCAGAGCGATGTGCAATGGGTGATCCAGCGCAACGACTGGCGGACCTGGACGCGTCTGGACAAGGATCGCAAGGTGGCCGTGCTGAACCGGCTCGGCGCGGACATCGTGAAGCTGCTCTCGACCGGCTTGCGTAACTGGACGGCGTCGGTGTCGAACCATCTGCCCTTCGGCGCGCGCTTTGCGCCGACCAACGGCAGCGGGGTCGTGCTGTTCTTCGACGGCTACCCGGAAGATCCCGTGTCGGTCGTGGTGTTCAACCAGTTTGTCGACCAGCTTCGCACGCAGTTGCGCCGGGCGAGGGCAGGGGATCGCATCGACATTCTCGTGCGCCACGATCGCGTGGGGCATGGCATCTACACCTACTCGAACCTGCTGCAACTCGTGACGGACACCGACAAGAACGTTTCGACCGACCTGCTGGCGCGTGTCGACCGGGACCGGAACCGGCGTCCGAATTTCCTCGTGCTGCTCGATGAACCGACGACCGACTCGAAGAAGGCGCTGCGCGAGTCGGTCGAAGCCGGACTGCATGGCGAGGATCGTCGCACGGTGCTGCGCCAGATCATTCCCGTCATCACGTTCGATAACGACAACTGGCAGCAGCTTCAGGACGATATCGTCTACGCGCAGGACAACTTTGGCGGTATCGGCTTCTGGCCGATGCCACTCAGCAATGCGGCGGCGGAGGCGTCGAAAACCGATCCCGCCGTGCCGTCGGCAGCGTCGCTCATCCCCAAACCGACGGAAGGGGTGCAGGCCTGCACGATGACGCGCAGCATCAGCGAATGTCTGGCGGATCACTACCAGATTCCCGCCGGCGCGCAGTCCTCGGCCGTTTGCAAGACGGTGTGCGAGAACCTGTTCGCGTTCCGGCTGGCGACGAAGATCGCCTTGCTGTTGCTGATCGGGTGTGGCGTGGCCTACTACGTGTCGTGCCGCTGGCGCGAGTGGATGACGCGTTACTATCACGCGCCTTCGCTTGCGATTGCGGGGATCTGGATCCTGCTCAGCCTGGCATTGCTGTTCTGCGACCCGTTCTTGCGATGGCTGGCGCGCGGCTACATGATCCCGATATTCCTCGTGCTGTTCATCGTGGCGTTGATCGCGTGGTACCAGTACCAGCTCAAGGCGCGCGATGATCAGCCCTGAGTACGGAGACGATCGCCGCGTCACGGAATTCGGCTATGCTGGCGGCTAAAACAAAAATCTCGCGGCGCGTACATGTCTATCCCGGCGGTTTTCATCAGCATTGCCATTCTCTCGTGTGTGATGAGCGTTGCCGTGCTCGGCTCACTGTTTCAGGCGCATGTCCCGGGGGTACGACTGTGGAGTGTGGCGAGCGGCCTGCTGGCGCTGACGTCCGCATTGCTGTTGATGGGAACCTCAGACGTCATCGTCGCGACATCGAGCAGCCTGCTGATGATCGCGTCGCTGCTCGGCGTGCAGGGGTTTCGCCAGTTTCTGAGCACGCGAGCGAGCTACGCATGGGAATACGTCGCACTCGCCGTGATCCTCATGCTGCTGATTCACTGGACGTTCGTATCGCCCCATGTCGATGCACGCAGCGCGATGATTTCCGGCGTCATCGCGTACGTACGATTTAACATCGGTTGGATGGTGTTGAAGTATCGGCCGCCGGGTCGTCCCAAGTACGCCTATTACTTCGTTTCTGTGGCGGCAACGCTGGGGGCAGTGGTGCATGCCGTGCGCTCCTTCGCTTATGCCGTGGGGCTGGCGCATGAGACCGTGTTTCTCCAGCCGACACCGCTAAATGTCCTGTTCCTCGGCATGGCGACGCTCACGCTGCCCTGTCTGTCCGTCGGCATGGTCCTGCTGGCGCATGACCGGCTCGCCGACCGGATGGAGCGTCTGGCAACGTTCGACGATCTGACGGGGGTGCTCGCCCGGCGGGCGTTCATCGCGCGTGCAGAGGCGGTCGTCGCTCGCACGGCGGCACGTTCGCCGCTGTCCATCGCAATTCTGGATATCGACAATTTCAAGAGCGTCAACGATCGGTACGGCCACGCGTCGGGCGATTTTGCGCTGGCGCATGTTGCGTCGCTGATCTCACGCGCCGTACGGGCGGACGATGTGGTCGGGCGTATCGGGGGCGAAGAGTTTGCCGTGCTGCTGCCGGCGGCGACCCGCGAGGAAGCTGGCCGACTGGTCGACCGTCTGCGCCTCGTCGTTGCCAGCTCCGGCTCCTGCGTTTCCGGCCGCGACGTCACGCCCACGTTGAGCGCCGGTGTGGACGCGTTCGGTGAGAACGACACCCTGGCGACCGTCATGGCAAGAGCCGACGCGGCACTCTATGCCGCCAAGGCACGTGGCAGAAACTGCGTGGTTGTCGCGACCGATGGCGGGACGATCCCGGAGGACGCCCGATATCCGCAGGTGGTCGGTGGGCAGGCCGCCGCCGGGTGAGTGTCATCCGCATGGCAGCAGCCGTTTCAACGACTAATACCATCATCTGATGTTCCGGCGAGGGGCGGTCGACTAGTCTTTCGTGGGGTTGCACAGTGCACCTCAGCTAAAGGACTCCGACCATGTCTAATCCCAAACTCGAAGTTTTGACCCCTCAGAACAGCCAGCTCATCATCATCGACCATCAGCCGCAGATGGCATTCGGCGTGCAATCGATGGATCGGCAGGCACTGAAGAACAATGTAGTGGGTCTGGCCAAGGCCGCGAAGATTTTCAATATCCCGACGACGATCACCACGGTCGAGAGCGAATCGTTCTCGGGTTACACGTATCCCGAAGTGCTCGACGTGTTCCCCAACGCGAAGACGCTCGAACGCACGTCGATGAATTCGTGGGACGACCAGAAGGTGCGCGACGCCCTGAAGGCCAATGGTCGTAACAAAGTGATCGTCGCAGGTCTTTGGACGGAAGTGTGCAACACGACCTTCGCCCTGTGCGCCATGCTCGAAGGCGGCTACGAGATCTACATGGTGGCCGACGCCTCGGGAGGCACCAGCAAGGAAGCGCACGATTACGCCATGCAGCGCATGGTGCAGGCCGGCGCCGTGCCGGTGACGTGGCAGCAGGTGCTGCTCGAATGGCAACGTGACTGGGCGCATCGCGACACTTACGATGCCGTGATGAAGCTCGTGAAGGAGCATTCGGGCGCTTACGGCATGGGCGTCGACTATGCCTACACGATGGTGCACAAGGCAGCGCAACGCACGGCAACCACCCACGAATCGATCGCCCCGGTTCCGGCGCGCTGATCGGTCGTTGCCTGATCAAGCGGTTTGCCCCTGTCTTCGGCGATCCGGCCGACGACAGGGCGAGCCGCGTGCTTGCAGGCTTGTCTTTCTCCCAACCGGGATGAATCATGCGGCTCCCGAATCCGTCATTACCGTCCACTGAAGGCAACGATTACCGGCTAGCGGGCTGGATCGCGTGGCTCGCCATGCTCTTGCTATGCGCAGCGTACCTTCAGGGCGGATTGGTCAAACTCTTCGATTTTCCCGGCGCGGTGGCCGAAATGCGGCACTTCGGTCTGGCACCTGCCGCACCATTGGCAGCGGCGACGATTGCGCTCGAATTGGTGGCGTCGCTCATGATTCTGACGGGACGAGGGCGCTGGCTGGGCGCGATCGCGCTGGCGGTCTTCACGCTGATGGCCTCATTCCTGGCTAACGCGTTCTGGCGCGCGCCGCCCGACGCGCGTTTCATGATGGCAAACGGCTTCTTCGAACACCTCGGTCTGGTCGGTGGCTTCCTGCTCGTCGCCCGGCTGGATTTGCGCAAGAGGCGAGATCGTCTGGTTTAGTGGGTAGCCCGTGCGTCGCTCAGTCTCAACATCGGCGTAGGAGGGTGACGAGCGATTCGCCTTGAAATCGTCAAAAATTTGTATAAACTCAAAATAAATCGTCATTTATTTGAGTTTATTGTGAAAAAATCCCTGCATGCCGACCTGCTGCCTTTCGAGGCGGAGGAGGTCGTCACAGCGCTGGGCGAGACGGTGGCCCTCGCGCGACGTGCACGTGAATGGACGCAAGCCGATCTCGCCGCCAAGATGGGGACCAGCGTGAACACCGTGGTCAACATCGAGAAGGGACGGCCCTCAGTCAGCTTCGGTCAGGTGCTGAACGCCTTATGGGTGCTGGACCTATTGGGGCCCCTGCGCGACGCTATTCGCCCGGAGGACGATCCCGTCATCCAGCAAGCCGCCATGATGCGCCTGAAGCGTGGCAGGAGAGTGCCACATGGCTGAAGCACGTCCCGTCTGGGTTTGGCTTCCGGGTGCGGTCTCGCCTGTCGAATGCGGCACTTTTACGTGGTCACCGGGGCACGGAAGCTTCTCCTATTCCGAAGCCTATCGTGCTCGGCAAGATGCGATTGCCATTGACCCGATCAATCTGCCATTTTCACGTTCCACCAAGCCCGCCTCGACGACGTCGATGAACGGCGTCTTCGGCGTATTGCGCGACGCTGCACCGGAAGGTTTCGGCCTCGATTTGTTGAACGCCAAGTATGGCAACAGAACACTCGATGAAATCGAGCGGATGGACCTTGCCGTCGGCGACGGTGTTGGGGCCATCGAAGTCTGTTTGCCCGAGCAAATCGAACGCAAGGTCGATTTTGAGCCGCCGAGCGAGGACGAGCTTCTCCAACGATTGGAAAACACGGACGTCGGCGAATCCATCACCGGACTGGTTCGTCAACTGACGGGTGACGAAGACGGTACCAGTCTCGGCGGGGAAAAGCCGAAGCTGACGATCACCCGAACCATCGATGGAAGCACCGAATGGTGGATCGCAAAGTTGCAGCCACGTAACGGTGCTCGCCTTTTACCCGCGCGTGAATACGTCGCCATGAAGCTGGCGAAACGATGCGATATCGATGTCGCCGACGTGAGCTTTGCGCGGATCGGTGCACACGAGGTTGTACTGGTGAAGCGATTTGACCGTAACGTCGTTGAAACCGGTGTCGAGCGTTTCCTGTTTGCCAGTGCCGCAACAGTGCTCCGTCTGGGAAGTGACGCGGCGACGGGAGACCAGGATCGCTCCTATCCCAAACTCGCTCACGAATTGAGTCGATGGTGCGGGGATCGGCATCAAGGCGCGGCCGACCAGCAACGCGAGCTATGGCGCCGGATGGCGTACAACGCTCTGGTCGGCAACTACGACGATCATCCACGCAACCACGGGCTGCTCAACAAGCAGGGATCGTGGGCGCTGTCGCCCGCTTATGACATCGTCGCCATGCCGCAGACGCGTCTCGTGCAGGCCATGGCCGTGAATCGGAACACACGGGTTGCATCACCGGACAACCTGATTCTCGATGCGCCACGCTTTGCCTACGACCCCGCCGAAGCATGGGAGACACTGCGCAGCATGGCAGCAACTGTCAACGCATCGTGGCGTGAACTGTATGCCGACGAGTGTGGTCTCGGTGAAGAAGATCTTGAGCGACAACGGCCGGCGTTCCAGCTCGCTGAGGGGATCGTGTCAGGCACAATGACGATTGACCCTGCAATGTTGACAGGGCGTCGAAGACACATCGGCCGCCCTGCGTGACTTCGACAAACCAAACAAAAAAGCCGCCGGACATCGTGCCCGCGGCTTTTTTGCATGACAACGTTGACAACGGAATCAGTCGTCCAGCGGCAAACCGCTGCGATCCTTGACCAGCGCGACCGCCACGAGGGAGACGAGGGCGCAGGCGATCATGAAGAACACCACCGGCACGTAGCTGCCACCGAAGTAGGCCACAAGCGCCGTTGCGATCAGCGGCATCGGGCCGCCCACGAGCGCCGCGCCGATCTGATAACCCAGCGACATGCCCGTGTAACGGATCGACGGCGGGAACGCCTCGGCGAGCAGCGTGCCGATCATCGAACCGTATGTCGTCCAGATCACGCTCAACCCCACGCCCACAGCCACTGACGCCAACAGAATCGACTTCTGATTGAGCAGCCAGAAGTACGGCCCGATCCACACGATGAACGCCACCGTCCCCCAGAGAAACACTTTCTTACGGCCAATCTTGTCCGACAGATGGCCGAAGTAGAGCATGAACGGGAACGCAATCAGCGCGCAGACCAACACGATGTTCAGAATGTCAGACCGTTGGAAGCCGTGACCGATCATGTACGAAATCGTGAACGTCGCATAAAGGAAGAACGTCGACGTTTCCACTACCTTGGCGCCGATCGCGATCAGCACTGCCCGCCAGTGGTCCTGCAACGTTTCCTTCAGCGGAATCCGCGTCTCGGTGCGCGTGGCCAGAATCCGCTTGAACGACGGTGTCTCACCCACGGCGTTACGAATCCACATGCCGATCAGCACCAGCACGATCGAGCCAACGAACGGAATGCGCCAGCCCCAGCTCTGAAAATCGGCGTCGCTGATCGAGTTGCTCAGCAGTGACGTGATGATGTTGCCCAACGCCAGACCGAGCACCGCGCCCGTCTGCGGCACAGCGCCGTAGAAGCCGCGACGATGACGCGGCGAATACTCGACCGCCAGCAATACGCCGCCACCCCATTCGCCTCCGAGCGCCAGTCCCTGCATCAGCCGCAGCAGCGAGAGCAGGATCGGCGCCCACACGCCAATCTGGTCGTAATTGGGCAGCAGCCCCATGAGCACCGTCGACATCCCCATCATCGTCAACGTGATGGCCAGCGTTTTCTTGCGGCCGACGCGATCCCCGATGTGCGCAAAGATCACGCCGCCGAGCGGACGAATGACGAAGGCCAGCGCGAATGTCGCAAGCGCCAGCAGATTGCTGACCAATGGGTCCGTGCTGGGGAAGAACTGCTTTGCGAAGATGATGGACGCCATCGTTCCGTAGAGGAAGTAGTCGTACCACTCGATCGTGCTGCCGACGGCACTGCCGAGCAGCGCACGACGGCGCTCGGCGTCGGGCACCATCGTTTCTTTCATCGCAGACGTCAGGCTGGGGGTGCCTGCGCTGTTGGGCGCGATTCCGCTCATTGTCTCCACCTTGTTTTTTAATGACCGGACGAAGTCTACAAAGGCGGCGCGCGTCAGTACACTGAAGGTTGGCGTTAGCGCTATAACTTTCTCTCAAGGCTGGCGATGCCTGCGCGTCCCAGCATCATGCGAGAGACGCATACCGAACGACTTTTGTTCGACGGATGATTTACTTTCGACCGCTCGCCGACGCTTGCGCTGCGCGAAGCTCGGACGCCTCGAGAAAGTAGTCCCGATTGCCCGCCATATGCTCGATCATGAAATCGATGAACGTCTTCACCCGCAAGGGCTGCTCCGTCCTGTGGCGGTAGTAGATATAGATCATGCCGTACTCGGTGACATGGTCCGTCAGCAGGGGAACGAGACGACCGCTTCGGATATGTGTCGCGGCATTGAAGCTGCCCAGTTGCCCGATGCCCAGTCCTGAGAGGACCGCCTGCGTCTCCATCTCCGTATCGTTCACGCAGATGGCGGCAGGCACATCGCGATAGACGGTCTCGTCGCCGATCAGGAACTGCCACTGCGCGAGCTTGCCCGTGTTGGCGCGTCGGTAGCCCGTGCAGCGATGCTGCGCAAGCTCGTCGATGCTCTGTGGCGCACCGTGACGTGAAAGATATTCCGGCGACGCACATACGATCAGTTGAATCGGCACCAGTCGCCGTGCGATCGATCCACCCGCCGGCGGTGGTCCGCCACGAAAACCGACGTCCGCCCGGTCGGTCACGAGATCCGTGAAGTGGTCGTCGAACTGCACGTCGAGCTGAACGTTCGGATATCGCTGCTGGAACGTCTCGAAGTAACGCCACAGGACCGGCAACCCGAAGGCGCGCGGCGCGCTCACACGTAACGCGCCGCTCACTTCCTCTTTCGAACGCCGAACGTCGTCGAGGGCAGACGACAGCATTGCCAGCGCTGGCTGCGCACTTTCCAGGAGCTGCTGACCTTCTTCCGTGAGGCTGAGCTTACGTGTGGTCCGGTGAAATAGCCGCACCCCCAGCTCCTTTTCCAGTTGCATCACGGCGTGACTCGCGGCTTGAGGCGAAATGCCCTGATCGACCGCCGCCGCCCGGAAGCTGCCGAGTGTCGCGGCCCGCACAAAGACGGTAATCCCTCGAATGCCATTCATGTCACGGCCCCTATCGACAAATAATTGACAAATAAAAGTTGATTATCCATCAAGTATTGAACGGCTAGTTCGTGTCAATCGCTGCGCCTACCATGGCATCACCTCACCACACACATGAAGGAGAAGCACCATGGCAAGCGCTCAACACACGGATTTCAAGCGGGTTTGGTTCGTCACGGGTGCCTCGCGCGGCATCGGGGCACTGATCGCGGAGGCGGCGCTCGCCGACGGTAACGCGGTCGTGTCCGCCGGACGTAACGTGACGGCCATCGTCGAGCGTCTGGGCGATGCAGCGGGTCTGCTGCCGGTCACGCTCGACGTTACCAACGAAGCGCAGGCGAAGGCAGCCGTTCAGGCGGCGCTCGACAAGTTCGGACGCATCGACGTGCTGGTCAACAATGCCGGCTTCGGCCTGCTGGGTGCGGTGGAAGAGTCTTCGGACGAGGACATCCGCCGGATGTACGACACAAACGTGTTCGGCCTGTTGAACGTGACGCGCGCGGTGCTGCCGGTCATGCGGGCGAACCGGGCCGGCCACGTCATCAATATTTCCTCGATCGGCGGGTATCGTGCCGCTGCCGGATTCGGTGTCTATTCTTCGACCAAGTTTGCCGTCGAGGGCATCACGGAAGCGCTGCACGCGGAGCTCAAGCCGCTGGGGGTACACGTCAGCGTGGTCGAGCCCGGCTATTTCCGTACGGACTTCCTCGACACTTCGTCGCTGGTCGTCGCGCCCCACATCATTGACGACTATGACGCGACCTCGGGCGCTGTACGTCGCCGCGCGGTGGAGATGAATCACAACCAGCCCGGCGATCCGGTGAAACTGGCCAGTGCGGTGGTGACGCTGGTCGACGCCGCCGAACCGCCGCTGCGCCTGCCGCTCGGTACCGATACGCTGGCTGCCATTGCGGCGAAGAACGCCTACGTGACGCAGGAGATGCAAACGTGGGAAGCCCTCTCGGCATCGACGGACTTCGCGACCTGATGTCGGTCGCGCGCAGATGACGGATCGCCTGCGGCGGCGCAATGTCCGTCGAGCCGCCGCAGGCCTGCGTCGATACGCTTTACCGGGTGGCGCCGTTGGCGACGATGGCGTCCATCAGCATGCGGGCCCCATGGGAGGTGGGGGCGCCACGGCGCGTCACCAGCTCGTACGGCTCGCTGAGCGATGAGAGTTGCAGCGGGAGCGTACAGGCCACGCCATGCTCGGTATAGAAACGGGCCACGTCGATCGATACCAGTGCGACCAACGCAGGATTCTTCTGTAACAGTGAGACGGTGGCGAAGGCCGATGTCGTTTCCAGTAAATGTGCCGGGAATCGCAAGCCGACGTCGTGGAATTCCCGCTCCAGCAGTCGACGCATCGGCATGTTCGCCCGGTAGACCACCCAGCGGTAGTCGGCAAGTGCCTCCAGGGAGACGCTCGCCGCATTGGCTAGCGGGTGGGCCGTATTGGCGATCACTGCCAGCGTTTCGTCCTGCACAAACACGCTGTCGTAGAGGTAGGGCGTCTGACTGACGCTCGTACGACACACGGCAAGGTCGAGCCGGCCGGCGTCGATCTGGCTGAGCAACGTGGCGCTCGTGTCCTCCACGATCTCGATGGACATTTCCGGCTGCGCCTCGCTCACGGACGTAATGGCATCGGTCAGCAACGGCACGGCCCCCATGATGACGCCGACCGAAACGCGTCCACCGTGGCCGCGCATGATGCCGACCATCTCTTCACGCAGATGCGCGAGATCTGACTGGATCAGACGCGCATAGCGAATCACGCAATGCCCGACGGCATTGGGCTCGAGCCCGCGGTTCGAGCGCTCGAACAACGCCGTGCCGAACGTCGTCTCGATCTCATGCAGCGCTTTGCTGGCCCCTGGCTGCGTCATGGCAAGTTGCTTCGCCGCCCCTAGCAACGACCCGTGCTCCTCGATGGCGATAAGCAGACGAAGCTGTTTGACGTGCAGCCGGGAGATGATCGAGTTAAGGGAAGGGGGCGTCATTGTCTTGATGAAAAGTTATATCGCTATCAAATGCTGTCAATATCGCCGCGACGTGATGGGCCATACACTGCGAAATCGCTGCGTGAGCATAGCGCTCCTATAACTTTTCGTCATCCACTATGTCCCTCATCAACTACATCACCCAGATCCAGTTCGGCTACGACGCGATTCGTCTGCTCGGCGGCGAGTGCGAGCGCATCGGTATGCGCCGCCCGCTGATCGTGACGGACGCCGGCATTCGCGCGGCCGGGCTGCTCGATACCGTTCTGGACGCATTGGGCACATTGGGCGCGGATCAGCCGATACCTGTCTTCGACCAGACGCCGCCGAACCCGAACGAATCGGTCGTGCGCGACGCCGTCGCCATGTACCACGCCAACGCCTGCGATGGCGTCATTGCGCTGGGCGGTGGTTCGTCGATCGATCTGGCCAAGGGGGTGGCGGTGTGCGCCACGCACGAGGGGCCGCTTCAGCAATTCGCGGTCATCGAGGGCGGCGTCGCGCGCATTACCTCGGCAACCGCACCCGTCATTGCCATTCCGACGACAGCCGGCACCGGTAGTGAAGTCGGTCGTGGCGCCATTCTGATCCTCGACGACGGTCGCAAGGTCGGCGTGATCTCGCCGTACGTCGTGCCGCGCGTCGCGATCTGCGATCCGGCATTGACGCTGGGCCTGCCCGCCGGATTGACGGCCGCCACCGGCATGGACGCCATCGCGCACTGCATGGAGACGTTCATGGCCCCCGCATTCAATCCGCCCGCCGACGGCATTGCGCTCGACGGCCTTTGGCGCGCGTGGCGTCACATCGAGCGGGCGACGCGCGAGCCGTCCGATCGTGAGGCGCGCCTGAACATGATGAGTGCGTCGATGCAAGGGGCACTGGCGTTCCAGAAAGGGCTGGGATGCGTGCACAGCCTGAGCCATTCGCTGGGGGGCATCAATCCTCGTCTGCATCACGGCACGCTCAACGCTATCCTGTTGCCTGCCGTGATCGCGTTCAACCGTGCAGCGCCGTCAATGCAGCAAGACGCGAAACTCAACCGTCTGGCGCAGGCGATGGGCCTAACATCGGGCGACGACGTCGGTCCGGCGGTTGCCGACATGACGGCGAAGCTCGGTCTTCCCTCGGGGCTTGCGGAACTGGGGGTGACTCGAGAGCTATTCC
Source organism: Pandoraea sp. ISTKB (assembly GCF_001721285.1). Lineage (NCBI taxonomy): Bacteria > Pseudomonadati > Pseudomonadota > Betaproteobacteria > Burkholderiales > Burkholderiaceae > Pandoraea > Pandoraea sp. ISTKB. Next base: position 106,323 of record NZ_MAOS01000039.1, on the reverse strand, counting down.
CGCGCATCATCGAGGGTGCGCTGAAAGATCACAGCCACAAGACCAACCCGCGAGAGGCCTCCCCCGAGGATTACCGCGAGATGCTGGAAGCGTCGATGTAAAACGCGGCGAGGCGCGCGGATGTCCGGTGCGCCTCACCCCATTGCCCAATTGTTCTCAGGAAATTCATATGGTTACGTCAGGATATACAGACACCCGGCTGCTGATTAACGGCGAGTGGTGCGATGCCGCCAGCGGCAAGACGCTCGACGTCGTCAACCCGGCAACGGGCAATGTCATCGGCAAAGTCGCGCATGCGGGCATCGCCGATCTGGATCGTGCCCTCGATGCGGCACAACGCGGTTTCGCCGTCTGGCGCAAGGTGCCGGCTGCCGAGCGTGCCGTCACGATGCGCAAGGCTGCCGTGCTGCTGCGCGAGCGTGCCGATTCGATTGCCCGTCTGATGACGCAGGAACAAGGCAAGCCGTTCGCCGAGGCACGCATCGAAGTGCTGTCCGGCGCCGGCATCATCGAATGGTTTGCCGACGAAGGGATGCGTGTATACGGCCGCGTCGTGCCGTCGCGTAATCTGAGCGCCCAGCAAACCGTGCTCAAGGAACCGATCGGCCCGGTCGCCGCGTTCACGCCGTGGAACTTCCCGGTCAATCAGGTCGTGCGCAAGCTGAGCGCCGCGCTGGCCTGCGGTTGTTCGTTCCTGGTCAAGGCGCCGGAAGAAACCCCGGCGTCGCCGGCGGCGCTGCTGCAAGCGTTCGTCGACGCGGGCGTGCCGGCCGGTGTGGTCGGTCTCGTCTTCGGCGATCCGGCAGAAATCTCCAGCTACCTGATTCCGCATCCGATCATTCGCAAGGTCACCTTCACCGGCTCGACGCCGGTCGGCAAGCAACTGGCCTCGTTGGCCGGCCTGCACATGAAGCGCGCTACGATGGAACTGGGCGGACACGCACCGGTGATCGTCGCCGAAGACGCCGACCTCGCGCTGGCCGTCAAGGCTGCCGGTGGCGCCAAGTTCCGCAACGCCGGTCAGGTCTGCATCTCGCCGACGCGTTTCCTCGTGCACAACAGCGTGAAGGACGAATTCGCGAAGGCGCTCGTCAAGCACGCCGAAAGCCTGAAGCTGGGCGACGGTCTGGCCGAAGGCACCACGCTCGGCCCGCTCGCCAACGCACGTCGCCTGACGGCCATGAGCCACGTGATCGAGAACGCCCGCAAGACCGGCGCGACGGTCGCGACGGGTGGCGAGCGTGTCGGCTCGTCCGGCAACTTCTTCGCGCCGACGGTGCTGACCGATGTGTCGCTCGAAGCCGACGTGTTCAATAACGAGCCGTTCGGCCCGGTCGCTGCGATTCGCGGCTTCGACAAGCTGGAAGACGCGATTGCCGAAGCCAACCGTCTGCCGTACGGGCTGGCCGGCTATGCCTTCACCCAGTCGTTCCGCAACGTGCACCTGCTCTCGCAGCAAATGGAAGTCGGCATGCTGTGGATCAACCAACCGGCGGCCCCGTCGCCCGAAATGCCGTTCGGCGGTGTGAAGGACTCGGGCTACGGTTCGGAAGGTGGACCGGAAGCCATGGAAGCCTACCTGGTGACGAAGGCTGTTTCGGTCATGGCGAACTAACGTCTCACTGTTCTGGCATGACTTGACGACGCGGCGTCCTAACATCGGACGCCGCGTTTTTTATTTTGCTGCGCCACCGCATAAGCAAATGCGTATGCAGACATCCGGAGATCGGATCGTCCTGCCAGTGAAACTCACCACAATCTTCCTGAGTGTCAGGATGCCGAAATCTCCTGACGACGTATCCGTGTTAGCTGACTCGGGAAGACGCGATGTTCGAGATCTATTTGTTGACAGCCGTCGGGGCTGTCGTCGCCGGATTTGTTCAGGGCATTTCCGGCTTCGCTTTCGGTTTGGTCGCCATGTCTTTCTGGGCGTGGTCGCTAGACCCGAAGCTTGCCGCCTGCCTCGCCGTGTTTGGCGCATTGACGGGACAGCTCTTGGTCGCAGTGACCATGCGACGCGGATTCAACCTCAAACTGTTGCTGCCGTTCGTACTCGGCGGACTGGCAGGCGTGCCGATCGGCGTGGCGATTCTCCCGCATCTGGAAATGAACTGGTTCAAGGCTGCGCTGGGTGCATTGCTCGTAGTCTGGTGCCCCTCGATGCTGCTCGCCAGAAATCTGCCGAAGATCACCTTCGGTGGAAGGCTCGGCGACGCGATAGCCGGACTGACCGGAGGCGTGCTGAGTGGCGTCGGCGGATTTGCCGGCACACTGCCAACGCTGTGGTGCACGCTCAGAGGCTTCGAGAAGGACACCCAACGTGCCGTCATCCAGAATTTCAATCTCGCGATGCTGGTCGTGACGATGGGGGCGTATCTCGCGACGGGCGTCGTCACCCGGGCTGCGATCCCGTTGTTCGCCATCGTTGGCCCCGCGATGCTGATCCCGACGTTCCTCGGGGCCAGGCTCTATATCGGCCTGAGCGAAGCGCGCTTCCGACAGATCGTCCTGTCCCTGCTCACGGCGTCGGGCATCGCGTTGCTCGCCTCATCGGTGCCGAAGCTGCTGTGAGACTACGCCCACTCCTGGGTGCCGTTATCGGGCTCGGCCAACGTCAGGCCGGCCGTCGGTAACGGCAGGGCCGTCTTGTAGCGCACCTGCTTGAGCGCAAAGCTCGAACGAATGTTGGAGATGCCCGGAATCTTGGTGAGATGCTCGACGATGAAGCGCTCCAGCGTCTTCATGTCGGGCATGACCACGCGCAGCAGGTAATCGGCATCGCCAGTCATCAGATAGCACTCCATGACCTCCGGACGCTCGGCGATCGCATGCTCGAAGTTCATCAACGCTTCTTCGCCCTGTTTTTCCAGCCGGACCTGAATGAATACGTTGATGTGCAACCCCAGCGGTTCGGGGTTGAGCAGCGTGACGCGCTCCTTGAAAAGCCCCAGTTTCTCCAGCGCACGTACGCGGTTGAAACAAGGCGTCGGGGAAAGATGAACCGCGCGGGCCAATTCCGCGTTGGTGATCCTCGAATCCTTCTGCAATTCGGCGAGGATCGCGATGTCGGTCCGGTCCAGATGCTTGGGCAAAGTCGTCACAGTAGAAATATTCCTGAAATTGGCAAGAAATCGGAATAACTAGCCTATCTCAGCGCGCGAATCGCCGCAATTCAGAGGCCTATTCTTCGTCCGCCCGCGTACCATGATCTTCAGTCAGCGATGCCGATAAATGCTGTAGATCGAGGAGAAGTGCCATGACGGACATGTCGGGCGAAAGCCGAATTTCGGGCCTTGGCGGATGGCAGCGGGTCGATCCGAACGACACCGATGCGCAGGAAACCATGGAATGGCTGGACGCGCTCGATGGCGTCGTACGTCACCTCGGCAAGCCGCGCGCACAGTATCTGCTCGATCGTTTGTCGGAGCATGCGTTGTCGATGGGCGTGACGTCGAACCGACCGCAGATCACGCCTTACCGCAACTCGATCCCCGCTGCCGACGAGCCCCACTATCCGGGCAATCTCGAACTCGAAGAAAAACTCGCCGGTGCCTTGCGCTGGAATGCGCTGGCGATGGTCGTGCGCGCCAACCGGGCTTACGGCGAACTCGGCGGACACATCGCCAGCTACGCCTCGGCCGCAGATCTGTTCGAGGTCGGTTTCAATCACTTTTTCCGGGCGAGTCAGCCGGACGGCGCACACGGGTCAGGCGACCTCGTATATTTCCAGCCGCACTCGTCCCCGGGGGTTTATGCGCGCGCTTATCTGGAAGGGTTCCTGAGCGAGACGCATCTCGAACATTACCGTCGCGAAATCGATGGCCCGGGCCTCTGCTCGTATCCGCATCCGTGGCTGATGCCGGAATTCTGGCAATTCCCGACGGGCTCGATGGGCATCGGTCCGATCAACGCCATCTATCAGGCGCGCTTCATGCGCTATCTGGCGGCACGCAAGCTCGCCAACACCGAGGGCCGTAAGGTCTGGGGTTTCTTCGGTGATGGCGAGATGGACGAGCCGGAATCGATGGGCGCGCTCTCGCTCGCCGCCCGGGAGCATCTCGACAATCTGGTGTTCGTCATCAACTGCAACCTGCAACGGCTGGACGGTCCGGTCCGAAGCAACGGTCGCATCATCGACGAACTCGAAGCGCACTTCGTCGGCGCGGGATGGAACGTCATCAAAGTGGTGTGGGGTTCCGACTGGGATCCGCTGTTTGCACGCGACAAGCACGGCGCCTTGCTGCGCGCGTTTGCCAATACCGTCGACGGACAGTTCCAGACGTTCTCCGCGAACGACGGTGCCTACAATCGCGAGCGATTCTTCGGACAGAATCCAGAGCTTGCTGCGCTCGCCGCGCAACTCTCGGACGCCGATATCGACCGCCTGCGCCGTGGGGGACACGATGTCCGCAAGCTTTATGCGGCTTACGCACAGGCTGCGGCGCATCGCGGGCAACCGACGGTGATTCTCGCCAAGACGATGAAGGGCTTCGGTATGGGCACCGCCGGGCAGGGACGCATGACGACCCACCAGCAGAAGAAGCTCGACGCGGACGATCTCAAGGCGTTTCGCGACCGCTTCCGCGTGCCGCTGTCGGATGACGATGTCGAAGCGCTGCGGTTCTATAAACCCGCTGCCGACAGCCCCGAGATGCGATATCTGCTTGAGAAGCGCGCCGCGTTGGGCGGATTCCTGCCACGCCGGCGTCGAATGGCCGACACCTCGCTGCCGGTGCCGGATATCCGCAAGTGGGCGGGTTTCGCGCTCGACGATACCCGGCGAGAAATGTCGACGACGATGGCGCTGGTGCGAATGATGACGTCGCTGCTCAAGGACGACGCCCTCGGCCCGCGCGTCGTGCCCATCGTCGCGGACGAAGCCCGTACCTTCGGCATGGCCAACATGTTCCGTCAGGTCGGCATCTACTCGCCGGCGGGCCAGTTGTATGAGCCGGAAGACATGGGTTCGATGCTGTACTACCGCGAAGACATCGACGGTCAGATTCTGGAGGAGGGCATCTCGGAGGCGGGCGCGGTTTCGTCGTGGATTGCCGCTGCTACGTCGTACAGCGTGCACAACCTCCCGATGCTGCCGTTCTACATCTACTACTCGATGTTCGGTTTCCAGCGCATCGGCGATCTGATCTGGGCTGCCGCCGATCAGCGTGCACGGGGCTTCCTGATCGGTGCGACGTCAGGAAAGACGACGCTGGGCGGGGAAGGGCTTCAGCATCAGGACGGCACCAGCCATCTCAACGCGTCCACCATTCCGAATTGCCGTGCGTACGACCCCGCGTTCGCTCACGAGATGGCCGTCATCGTCGACGAAGGCATGCGCGAGATGATCCAGCAGCAGCGTGACGTTTTCTATTACATCACCGCGATGAACGAGAACTACACGCAACCCGGCATCCCCGGCGGCGATCTGGAGGCGATCCGGGAAGGCATCGTGAAAGGCATCTATCGGATGGATGCCGACGAGGCAGTTAAGGGCGACGAGCACAGCGCTCAGGTGCAACTGCTTGGCTCAGGCGCCATTCTTCCCGAAGTGATCGCCGCGCAAAAGATGTTGCAGGACGACTGGTCGATCCGTGCCGGGGTCTGGAGCGTGACGAGTTTCACGGAACTGCATCGTGACGGCATTGCTGCCGAGCGGCTCGAACGGCATGGCGACGCCACGCGCAAGCCTTACGTGCAGCGCATGCTGGAACAAAGCGACGGCCCCGTCGTGGCGGCCACCGATTACGTGCGGGCGCTGCCGGAGTCGATTCGCGCCTTCGTGCCGCGTCGCTACGTCACCCTCGGTACCGACGGCTTCGGGCGCAGCGATACGCGTCAGGCGCTGCGGGCGTTCTTCGAAGTGGACCGCGTCTCCATCGTGCTCGCCGCCCTCAAGGCACTTGAGGACGACGGTGCCATCGGCGCCGATATCGTTGCACAGGCGCGTGAGCGCTATGGGAAGCAGGGCATTCGCCGGGCGGCGTCCTGGCAATGCTGACGCCTCACGTCGACGTATCGACCATCAACTGCACGCGGTCCGCAGCGAAATGCGTAATGCCGTACTTGATCGGCACGCCGTCCAGGTCGACGTCGACATTCTCGACCCACAACACCGGCTGCTGGCGATTGACGCCCAGTCGCCAGGCGATCTCGGCATCGGGCAGCACACTGCCGATACGGCTCCACTTGCGCAAATAATCCGGCACGCCCATCGAGGCGAGTGCATGCGTGATGCTGCTGTCCTCTTCGAGCAGGCTCGGCAGGTCGGGGAAGCGGGCTGCCGGATACCAGTTGCAGGCGTAAGTGAGCGGCACGCCATCGGCAGCATGCAGCGACTCGATCCGCCATACCGGCGCGCGGGCGCGCAACGCCAGTTCTTTCGCGACGGTCGCATCGGCCTGAAGCCGCGCGGCCGATAGCATCTCCCCCTCAGCCGCATGATGCTGCTGGCGCAGGTTTTCGGTGAAGCGCGTGCGTCGCCCGATCAGGTAGTCGATCGCGCCGCGCTGCACGAAGGTGCCGCGCCCCTGTTCGATGCTCACGAGCCCATTCGCGGCCAGTCCCATCACGGCGCGCCGCACCGTATGGCGGTTCACATCGAAGCGTTTGGCCAGTTCACCTTCGCTGGGCAAACGGCCGTCGTCACCGAAACCGTTCGCCGCAATTTCTTTGGCCAGAATCTGCTCGATCTGGCGCCAGACGGCCACACCCGCACCGCGCTCCACGCGCTCCGGACTGCCACCGTTGCCCGCATTACTCATCGACACTGCGCTCCCGCTCGCTGTCATAGCGACGTCATCCCCCGGACTTCAAATGTTCATTGTTCCGGGCGCATTGTAGTGCGCAAGCCGTGATGGATGTGTGACTTTGCCGTGTCGGCACACAGAATTGTCATGTTTCCTCTATGTAATTTTCCGTAACAGATTCGTCTAGACGTTCAGATAAATACATCACGGTTCTGTCATATCCGATTTCTAGAATCCGCAGCAATGTTTTCGCAGGCCCGTAGTACAACCCAGAGGGAATTCATGAAAGCCATCAAACGCTTCGCCGCTGTCGCCTTCTTCGCTGCCGTCGCCAGCGGCGCAGCCCACGCCGCAGGCGAGTGCCCGAACAACGGTGTCGTGCGCTTCGGCGTCGAGCCGTACGAATCGTCGGCGCGCATGCTGCCGGTCTACACGGATCTCGCCAAGCTGATCGGCGACAAGCTCGGCTGCAAGGTCGAGCTGTACATCGCCACGAGCTACAACGCCGAGATCGAAGCGATGCGCAACAACAAGCTCGAATTCGCGCAGTTCGGCCCGCTCGGCTATGTGCTTGCCCACCAGGTCGCCCACGCCGAAGCCGTTGCCACGTTCGCCAACGAAAACGGCTCGCCGCAGAACTACTACGCGTCGATCGTGACGTGGCCGGGATCGAGCGTCAAAACGCTCGCCGACACCGCAGGCAAGTCGTTCGCATACGCCGATCCGGCCTCGACCTCCGGCCACCTGTTCCCGGCCTACGGCCTGCGCAAGAACGGCATCGATCCGGACAAGGGCGTCAAGGCGATCTACGCGGGCAGCCACACGGCCTCGTTCGAAGCGCTGCGTAACCACAAGGTGGAAGCCGGCGAGCTGAACAGCGAAGAGATTTCGAGCGCGCGTCTGCATGGCGAGTACGACGACAAGGCTTACGTGACGCTGTGGAAGTCGGACCCGATTCCGGTCGACCCGATGGCCGTGCGCGGCGATCTGCCGGCCGAGTTCAAGACGCGTCTGGCGAAGATTCTCTCGAATCTCGACCTGAAGGAACTGCCGGAAGCCGATCAGAAGTTCATGGCCGCCAACGCCACGCCGGCACTCAAGACCGTGCCGCAGACCGACGCTGCCTACAACCAGATTCGCGACCTCGTCTCCACCCTTCATATCGATCTGTCCAAACTGTGAACACCTTGTCCAACGTGACGGACGGTTTGGCATTGACCCCGGCTGACGCATTCGCGGCCGCCTGGGCCACCACGGCAGGGGCCTTCCGTCGTACGAAGCTTGCCCCTGGCGTGAAGCTCGCCGTCCAGGATCTGACGATGTGCTACGCGAACGGTCATACCGCGTTGCGCAATTTCAATCTGTCGGTCGAAGCCGGCGAGATGGTCGTGGTGCTCGGCAGCAACGGCTCCGGCAAATCGACCTTCATGAAGTGCGTGGTGGGCATCAACCGCCCGACCACCGGCAGCGTCAATCTGGCCGGGCGCGATCTCGTCAAGCTCTCGGGCGAGCCGTTGCGCGAAGCCCGTCTGCCGCTCGCCCTCATTTCGCAGAATGCCAATCTGGTCAAACGACGCAGCGTGATTGCCAACGTGTGCTGTGGTGCACTCGGGCGTCATCGGACGCTGGCAACGGCCTTCGGGCGTGTGCCGCGTGAAGCCGTGGAACCCGCACGTGCCTATCTCGACGAAGTGGGCCTGTTGCATCTACAGCACCAGCGAGCCGGCACGCTCTCGGGTGGTCAGGCGCAACGTGTTGCCGTGGCACGCGCGCTCGCGCAGGAGCCGCACGTGTTGCTGGCCGACGAGCCGGTCGCAAGCCTCGATCCGGAAGCCGCCGACGAAGTCATGCGCCTGTTGCGGCGTCTGGCGACCGAAGACGGGCTGGCCGTCATCGTCGTGCTGCACCAGCCGGATCTCGCCATGCGCTATGCCGATCGCATGGTCGGTCTGCGTCGCGGCGTGATGGAATTCGATCAGCCCGCGAGCGAAGTCTCCGCGCGGCAGATCTCCAATCTTTATGTCACCGAGGCGTCATGAGCACTGTGCTTGAAATGCGGGGCGGTCGCGGCCCCGGGGATATGCCGTCGGGAATGCGGCAGGTGCTGACCGTCGTTGGCTTGCTGATTGCCGTGGCGGTGTTCGTGCAGGCCTGGATCGTGGTGCAGGCGCGCCCGCAGGACCTGATTACCGGCGCGCATGGCATGGCCGATATCATCTCGCGCGCCATGCCGCCGGACTTCGCGCAGTTCATTCCGAACCTGCGTCCGGTGCTCGAAACCATCGATCTGGCGATTTTCGGCACGATCTTCGGCATCGTGCTGGCGTTCCCGCTGGCGATTCTGGCGGCGAAGAACGTGACGCCGGCACTGCCGCTGTACTACGGCGCCCGTGCCGTCATCGGTGTGACGCGCGCCGTGCCGGATCTGGTGTGGGCGCTGCTGTTCGTCACCGCCGTCGGTCTGGGACCGTTCCCCGGCGCGCTGGCGCTGGCCGTGCACTCCATCGGGATGCTCGGACGCCTGTTCGCCGAAGTGATCGAAGACATGGACATGGGCCCGGTCGAAGCGCTGACGCTTACCGGCGCGGGACGTCTGGCCGTGCTCACGCATGCCGTCATCCCGGGGGTGCTGCCGTCGCTGCTTGGTATCGGTCTGTTCCGCTTCGACGAGAACCTGCGTTCATCGCTGGTGCTCGGGTTCGTCGGCGCGGGTGGCATCGGCTTCCAGTTGCTCACGGCCATGAATCTCTTCGATTATCAGACGGTGTCGTACCTGCTGATCGTCACGTTCGTTCTGGTGGCCTGTGCGGAACGCGCTTCGGCGTATCTGCGCAGTCTGGTGCATTAAGGGTAGGGCAGTATGCAGCGTATCAATTGTGGGGAAGGGGTCGATCCGTGGACGCGCGCTCGCGTGCTGAGCGAGACGCCAGAGATCGATCCGACGTCGCTCGTGCGCGATAGCGACTTCGGGCGTTTCACGTATCTGGGACCGAATTCGTCGGTACGTGCGTCGTCCATCGGTGACTACGGTTACGCGATGGGGACGAACCAGATTGCGCACGCGCAGATCGGCAAGTTCGTCAACATTGCGACGGGCGTTCGCATCAACCCGTCGAATCACCCGATGTGGCGCGCCACGCTGCATCACTTCACGTATCGCTCCCGGTCGTACGGCATGTCGCTCGACGACGATGCGGAGATTTTCGACTGGCGCGCGCAGGATGCCATCACCATAGGCCCCGATGTATGGATCGGGCACAACGCGATCATCATGCCGGGCGTGAGCATCGGCACGGGCGCGGCGATCGGCTCCGGTGCGGTTGTCACGAAGGATGTACCGCCGTACGCCGTCGTGGTCGGCGTGCCGGGCCGCGTTCTGCGATTCCGCATGGGAGAGCGCACCGCCGAGCGCATGCAGGCCATTGCGTGGTGGGACTGGAATCCGGTACAACTGGATGCCGCGCTGGCCGATTTCCGCGCACTGAGCGCGGAAGCGTTTGTGGAGAAGTACGAACGGTACTGAGAGTGAGGTCTGCAACCAGGCAGAAGTTCGGCGGCGAGCGTTGCGCATAGGCGTGCGCCGCCGCAACTCACGAGTATCGGCTACGAACCTCAAGCAGGGCTTTCTGGCACTCGTCGTAGAGCGCTTCGGACGCACCCAGACTGACCGTGGCGCGCATGAGCGCGGAGAAGTGCATGAAGATCTCGGCCTGTTCCTTGGCGAACTGATTACGTATCTGTGGAAACGGTCGATTTGCCGCCAGGACCAGAGAGGCACTTTCCTGCATCGTTTTCTCAAGCATGTTCAGTCGGAAGCCGATCGCCCATTCCTCGTACCGATCCTCCATTTCGTCAATATCTTCATTGATGTCGTCGGTCAGTGAAAACCACTGCTTGAACGTCGGCAACTGATCCGGCAAGCCCCCTCTCTTTGATGCGATCGTTTCATTCTTCTTGATCAGATTCTGCTTGAGCAGGTGGCTCGCGGCGCTGTCATATCTCTGCTCATCCGACGAGGATACCGTGTCGCTCAGAGGGGACACCGGCGCTTTCGTGTACTTGGTGGTCTCCTTGTCACCTTCCTTGGTGAACGCGTCCCCACGTTGATGAGAGGGCACTTCAAGTTGACCTTCCAGCGTGAAATTCAGAAGCTCGGCTTCCCTGAGATGCTGGATGATTTCATCGACTTCCTCGTCAGTAAGTTGGAACGCCCCGTCCGTCAAGCCCTCTCTGACCTGACGCTGTTGAATTCTGCGAACCACGTCATCGGCCAAGTGCGCATACACCCGGCTTCGCGGGGTCAATGCACCGCTGGTGTCCGTCATCAAGTCAAGGTATTCGCGCCCTGTGCCGCTTTCGCCGCTGTTGTTCATCGGATCGTCGGTGCGACGATCCGACTTGGCTGCACGTTTAGACCCCTGATAGTGAGGTGCAATCAGATTTGACCCGAGTCGTGTCAGCGCAAGAGCTCGTGCGTCCCGATCCAGATGTAACGCCTTCTTGACTTTCATCTGCTGCTGCGGCGTCATGCGCTCGTACAGCCACGTCAACACGTTCTTTCCGATCTTGTGGTGTGCGTCTTTCAATGTGTCATGCCCACCGTTCCAGCGGCTCGTATCTTGCTTGGGCTTGAGTGTATTCAGGAACTTGGTGGATGTTTGGGGGGCTGTGAATTCACCAAGCTTCAGCCGTGGAATCTCCGGGCGGCTGCTGGAGGCGACCGGTTTGCTTGTGCTTTCCTCTTCATTGTCGCTTTGGTCTTCGCCGCCCGGATCCTCATGACCTGGCAACGGGGCCTGCTGCATCGCCATCTGGTCATTGGTGAGCCCCTGGAGGATCAATCGCATGACCTCGCTGGTTCGGGAGAAGCGGAAAAGCCTGGGATCTGCCGCGACCTCGTCCATACGCGTGAAGATGTGCTGCCAGACATCGGGCCTGATGTCGACGAACCCGGCTTCCGCAAGTGGCCCAGAACACCAGTGGATGAAATCTTGCTGATGACCTGCAATGAGCGCCCGGCTGACGGGTTGCCCATTCACGTTCAGGACCCGCTGGATGGGTTCCCCGGTGTGCGCCTCTGGATCGGCTTCACGGGTCGGCTTGACCCGCGACTGCATTTGCTGAACGACATGCCAGGCTTCATGAGGCAGATGGTGCTCCTGGCCCGGTGCAAGATAAATATCGGTTCCCTGCGCATAAGCATGCGCCTGTAATTGCGCGGGACGATCCGAGTTGTAATGCACGTTGACACCGTCGACCGAGAGGCCCGACAACGCCTCGACACCCGACCTCAGGCGCGGTGGCAACCCCGTGGTGCCGCCGCCGGCGTCTATAACCTTATGCTGGAGCGGTGCGTCGGGGTGTTCGTGCTGCATGGCCCGCTCGCCCATCCGGTCGGCCTCTTGCTCCAGTTGGGGGTCGTCGTTGATCGGTACCGCCTCGCGTTGAGCAGGTTGACCTGAGCCGATGGCTTTTCGCATCACATAGGCATCCGCCAACGTCTTGAGCTGGGCCGCGGAGGCTAGCTTCGCACTGGAATGAATCTGCGATTGCATCGACCGGAACTGCGTGGCCCGGGGGCCTTCGGTGAGTGCCGTGTTGCCCGGCGAGGTCGATGCCTTCGCACGCCTGACGTGCGCCGTAGATCCGCTAACCCTTCTAGTCTGCGCGTGTTCTTTCATGACCGGTCTCGTGAAGGCATGCACGACAAAAATTGCTAACCGAGCTTGATGGCGGCTCGAACTCAGGCATCCTACCAGTTCGCAGCCAACGCTTCGAGAAGATCGATTCACCCGTCAGGATTTGCGCCCCCGTTATGCCCCCGTTCCGTCACCCTTGCGCGGCATGGCGACGGGTCGACTCGCCCCGTGGCCAGCCGATCTCACGCCGCCAACGGATGAAGATCCAGCCGGCATCCCGCCTTGACGATCTGGCTCGGCGTATCGTGCCCGATCAAAGCCGGCAATCGATTCGACGCATCGATCAGACGGGCCAGATCGACGCCCGTGTCGTAGCCCATCAGCGCGAGCGCGTGCACGACTTCCTCGGTGCACACGTTGCCGGTCGCGCCGGGCGCATAAGGGCAGCCGCCGATGCCGCCCAGCGACGCATCGAAGTTGTCTGCACCGGCGTCGATGGCCGCCAGCACGTTCGCCAGCCCCATGCCTCGCGTGTTGTGAAAGTGCAGCGTCAGGCGGATGTCCGGCCAACGCTCACGGAAACCATGCACCAGCGCAACGACCTGGCTCGGATACGCCATGCCGGTCGTGTCGCACAGCGTGATGCCATCCGCGCCCATTCGTGCAGCGAAACGCTCGCACAGATCGAATACCTCACGCGCCGGCACATCGCCCTCGATGGGGCAGCCGAAGGTGCACGACAGCGACACGTTGACCGACTTCCCCTCCTGACGCGCCGCGCTCGCCACATCGCAAAGCGCGTCGAACGATTGCTCGCGGCCCATACGGAGATTGGCGCGGTTGTGACTCTCGCTGGCGGACATCACCAGATTCAGTTCGTCGGCACCGCACGCGATGGCACGCTCGGCCCCGCGCAGATTGGGCACTAACGCGCTGTAGACGACGCCCGGCACGCGCTCGATGCCTTGCATCACGGCCTCGGCGTCGCGCAACGACGGAATCATCTTCGGCGACACGAACGCGGTCACTTCGATCTTCGCGACGCCGGAATGCGACAACGCATTCACCATGGCGATCTTCTCTTGCGTGGGGACGAACACCGCCTCCGCCTGAAAGCCGTCGCGCGTTCCCACTTCGTTGATGCGGATGCGGCGTCCGCCGCCATGCCATACGTTCGTCATGCAATCACTCCTTTGTCGCGCAAGGCGTCGACGTCCTGCGCCGAGAGGCCCAGTTGCCGCAATACGCTGTCAGTGTCTTCGCCAAGACGCGGTGCCGAGGTGCGCACCGTCCCCGGTGTCCCCATCAACTTGGGCACGACGCCGGGCACCTCGACTTCGAAGCCATCACGCGTCGTTTGCGAAAGAATCATGTCCCGGGCGCGGAAGTGCGGGTCCTCGACAATGTCCTTCACCGTATAGACCTTGCCTGCGGGCACCCGGGCATCGCCCAGCAGGGCCAGCACCTCGGTCACCGTTTTCAACGCGGTCCACGCGCCGATGGCGTCGTCCAGTTCGAGAACGCGTGCGGTGCGCCCGGTGTTGTTGGCCAACGCCGGGTCGGCAGCAAGATCGTCGCGACCGATGACCGACATGAGGCGCTTGAAAATGCTGTCGCCGTTGCCGGCGATCAGCACGTAACCATCGCTGCATCGGTAGGCGTTGGACGGAGAAATGCCGGGCAGGGCGCTGCCCGCGGCCTCGCGCACCGCACCGAACGCGCTGTATTCCGGGATCAGGCTCTCCATGACGTTCAGTACCGCCTCGTTCAGGGCGACGTCGATCACCTGTCCCTTGCCGCCGTTCACCTTGCGGTGATAAAGCGCGGTGAGAATGCCGATGGTGCCGTGCAGGGCTGCCAGCGTGTCGCCGATCGAGATGCCGCAGCGCACCGGCACGCGACCCGGTTCCCCCGTCAGATGACGCAGGCCGCCCATGGCTTCCCCGATCGCGCCGAAGCCCGGCAGATCGCGATACGGTCCCGTCTGCCCATAGCCCGAGATGCGCAACATCACCAGTCCCGGGTTGAGTTCTGACAGGACGTCCCAGCCCATGCCCCAGCTTTCCAGCGTGCCGGGACGAAAGTTCTCGATCAGCACGTCGGCGCTCGCGATCAGTTGACGCGCGATGTCTTGCCCCTCGGGGCTGCGCAGGTCGAGCGCGACCGAACGCTTGTTGCGCGACTGCACCTGCCACCAGACGGACGTGCCGTCCTTGAGCAGGCGCCAGTTACGCAGCGGATCGCCCACGCCCGGCGGCTCGATCTTGATGACGTCGGCTCCGAATTCGCCGAGGGTCTTGCCCGCGAACGGCCCGGCGATGAGCTGGCCCATTTCGATCACGCGGATGCCGCGCAACGCGATGTCAGGCGTTTCCTGTGCGTTGGTGTTCATGCTTGTGTTCCTGCTTAATCTCTTGGAAATCCATGCGGGGCGGCCCCGCATTCGGTCGGCCCAATCGGCCTGATCCGCCCGCCTAATCGCGCGCCTTGAGCTTTGCCGGCATCGCGAAACTCAGAATCGCCGCGCAAATCAGCCCGAGGCACCCGATCAGGTACAGCGCAGGCGTCGTGCTGCCGGTCGTATCCTTGATCCACCCGACAGCGACCGGGCTCACGATGCCGCCCAGTTGCCCAAGCGTATTGATCAGCGCGATCCCGGCGGCGGCACCCGCGCCTGTCACGAGCTTGGGCGGTAGCGCCCAGAACGCCGGGATGGCCGCCACGACACCCGCGCCGATCAGCGCCAGCGCCGCGACGAGAATATGCGTCTGCTTGTCGAAAATGCCGGCGCTGAAGAAGCCGAGCGAGGCGAGCAGCATGAGACCGACGACGAACCAGCGACGCTCGCCGGAACGGTCCGACACCTGACCGACGACGACCATGGCGATGGCACCGCACAAGTAAGGCACGGCGGTCAGAAAGCCGATGGTCGTGGCATTGCTGATGCCTGAGGCACGAATGATGTGCGGCGCCCAGAAGTTGAGCCCGTACGAGCAGACCTGAATCAGAAAATAGATCAGACCGAGCATGAGAAAGCCGGGCGTCTTGATGGCATCGAGCAACGAGTGCCCGCCGATGTCGCGGTTCTGGCGCGTGATGTTGGCCAGCAGAACGGTCCGCTCCTCGGGTTTGAGCCAGCGGGCGTCCTCGATCCGGTCGCTGAGCGACTTGAAGACGACGAAACCCAGCAGCACGCACGGCACGCCGCCCACGAGGAAGAGCCAGTGCCAGCCGGGCATTCCGAGTACGCCGTCCAGATGCGAGAGCACCAGCCCGGAGGCCGGTGCGCCCAGCAGACCGGCAAACGCGGACGCCAGAAAGAGCAGCGACGTCATGCGGCCCCGATAGGCGGCAGGGAACCAGAGCGTCAGGTAATACAGCACACCCGGGGCAAAACCCGCTTCCATCGCACCGATCAAAAACCGCAGGAAATAGAACTGCCATTCCGTCTGCACGCACGCCATCAACGCCGTCGCAATACCCCATGACACCATGATGCGGGCGATCCAGCGTCTCGCGCCGACCTTGTAGAGCATGAGGTTGCTCGGCACCTCGAAGAGCACGTAGCCGACCACGAACAGCCCGGCACCGAGGCCGTAAGCGGTGTCGCTCAGGCCGAGACTGGCCTGTAGCGAGAACTTCGCGAAACTGATGTTGATGCGGTCGAAGAAGGCAAACAGGTAGCACACCATGATCAGCGGCATGATGCGCCACGCGATCTTTCGCACGATGTGCGATATCTCGGTGTCGACCGACGGATGTGACGATGGAACGGGGATCGACTCGGTATGAGCCATGACTGTCTCCTGATATTGAGGATGGCAGCGGGTGGCCCGGCCCGGATGGTCGGCAAACCCGTGCAGCATCGCTGTAGCGGCGCTCTGTGTGACGCGTACGGGTATTCTGGTTGCAGGCCGGTGGCCGCAGAAGCGCAAAGACGAGAACCGAGCTTTCGCGAATCGCGAAAGCAGCGGCCGGAGGAGGGGGCGTGGTTCGGACGCCGTTCAGGCGTTCTGAGTCGTGCGAAGGTGCTCGATGAGCGTCCGGACGTGCCGCGGCACGGCGTTCACGTCACGCAGGCCGATCAGCAAACGCCGCTGCGCCCAGTCGTCGGCAAGTGCGATCTGGCGCAGGTTCAGCGAGCGCGCCAGTGCGCGTACGGCGTCGGAGGGCAGCACGGCAATCCCCATGTCTGCCGCCACCATCTGGCACATGGCGTCGAAGCTGCGCACGCGGATGCGGAGTTTCAGGCGCCGCCCGAGCGCCTCGGTTTCCGTCTGAAGCCGATCGGCCAGCGATGTCCCTTCCGAAAGACTGACGAAGTCGTAGTCCAGCACCTCGGCCAGGTGCACGCTGCGTCGCCCGGCCAACGGATGCCCCTTGGGCACGACGAGGCTCAGATGGTCCTTGCAGTAGTCGAGACATTGCAAGCCCAGCGCGGGCGTGCGGTCGGCGAAGATACCGACATCGGCGCGGCCGTCGAGTACGGCCAGCACGATCTCGTTGCTGTTCTTCTCTTCGAGTTCGATGCGGATGCCGGGATTGGCTTTGGTGAATGCGGCAAGCTGATGCGGCAGGAACTGTGTCACGGCCGAGGTGTTGGCCCACAGGCGCACGACGCCGACGATGCCCGCCGTGAAATCCGACATCTCGGCGGCGAGCACGTCGACGTCGGCCAGAATGCGCTGCGCATGGCGGTAAAGTGCCTGACCGGCCACCGTCAGCGTGACGCCTCGGGAATGCCGTTCGAGCAACGGCGTGCCGACAGCGAGCTCCAGATCCGATATCCGCTTGCTGGCGGCGCCGACCGCAAGATGTGCGAGGGCGGCTCCTTTGCTGATGCTGCCGGTGCGTGCGATCAAACTGAACAGGGACAGCGACGCGAAGTCGATACGATGCGGATTCATCCTGAATGAGCGACGTTGCGGGTGGAAGTGGCGGCGGAAGTCGCGGGGCGGTTCGCCATGGCGGACACGTTTCGCGCGAGGCGCAGGCGAGGCATAGTGTATCGCCTCGCTGTCAGTCCAGCGCCGGCTCCGCCGCGACTTTGCGATCGCGCAACTGGCGGAAGAATCTCGCGTTGTGATGGTCGGCGACGCGGAACACGTCGTCCGAGGCCCGGGAGAGCGCAGCGAACAGCAATTCGAGCTCGTCGTGCTCCCGGGCCGTCGAACCGCAGCGCGTGATCAGCGCGCGGCGAATTTCGTCCATGGCCGCCTGCCGGAACCGGTCGAAGGCCGCATCGGGCCTGCCGTCGAGATGGTTGATGTGAGCGAGCAGCATACCCAGCACCTGCGCGTGCACGAGCGCCGTCGCCCGCTGTTCAATGGCCAGCACGTCGGTTTCCGTCATGATGCCCTCCATCAGACGTGAAGTGATGCGAACGAACTCGCTTCCAGCATAGCACCGCCGCGCAAGGACGGTGATTTCAAACGCCACGCTCAGTGCCCGTCGTCATGGATCATGGCGCTTTCCTCCCGACGCCAAATTCGTCAATATGTCGGGCATCGCGCTTGCCGTCTGCGCGATGTTCGACAAACTACAAAATTGGAGCGAACTATGACGACGTCGAAGAGCCCTCGGGCAGTCCTGATGCATACGATGGCACTCGCCGCGCTCACGCTGAGCGCCGGCGGTTATACCCTTGCGGCCACGGCCGCCGATACCAACGCACCCAAACCCCGCATTCTCGTTCTCGCCACCGGCGGCACCATCGCCAGCACGGGCGACGCACGCTCGGCCATCGGCTACAACGCCGGCGGCGTGACCGGCGAGCAACTGACCGCCAGCGTGCCCGGGCTGGACAAGCTCGCAAGCATCAAGGCAGAGCAGATCTCGAACATCGGCTCGCAGGACATGAACAGCAAGGTCTGGTACCAGTTGGCAGCCCGAATCAAGCAGGCATTCGATCGCAATGAGGCTGACGGCATCGTGATCACGCATGGCACCGATACGATGGAGGAGACGGCCTTTTTCCTCGACAACGTGCTGGCCACCCGTCAACCCGTCGTACTCGTCGGCTCGATGCGTCCGAGCACGGCGGTCAGCGCCGACGGCCCCGGCAACCTCTATGAAGCTGTTGAAGTCGCGGCCAGCCCGCAGTCCGGCAATCGCGGCGTGCTCGTCGTCATGAACGACACGATTCACGGCCCGCGCTGGGTGACGAAGATGAACACCACCTCGGTCCAGACCTTCGGCAATCCCAACAGCGGCCCGCTGGGCTACGTCGATCCCGCCTCGGTCCGGTACCTCTCACCGATGCCGGCCTCGCGTAAAGCCCCGCTGGCCGTGCCGGGCGGCGGTCTGCCGCGCGTCGATATCGTCTATGCCCATGCCGACATGGACGCCACGCAGATCGAAGACGCTGTGCGACACAATGCGAAGGGCATCGTGCTGGCGGGCGTCGGCGACGGCAACGCCTCGAAAGCCGCACTCGACGCGCTGGAGGCGGCAGCGAAGCAGGGCGTGGTCGTGGTGCGGTCGTCGCGGGTGGGGAGTGGCTTCGTCAACCGCAACGTCGAGGTCTCCGACGACAAGACCGGGTTTGTCGTCTCCTACGATCTGAACCCGCAAAAGGCACGGGTGCTCACGCAACTGCTGATCGGCAACGGCGTCAGCACATCGGACAAGGTGCAGAAGGCGTTCGACGCGACGTATTGATCGGATGACCGACTGATCTGCTGATAAGGGGATCGCGCGAGCGATCCCCCGTTGCTGCGGGTAACGGAATACGCGCATTCCCGGCGCCCCGGACGGGAGCACACCTCCTGACGCCGTTTATTCCCGCCCACCTCTCATATTTCCGAAAGACGTGAAGACTTCCGCGCAAACGGAATAGAACCCCCTTTGGCTGTGTATACCCCTTTGCACCCCGCATGTGCGGGAGATATCGAGAGGGCGGCCATGCTATCCGTTTCACGTTTTCGCGACACATCCTTGCGTCACCCCTTGGGTCACCGATTGACATTGACGTCGGTGTCCGTGTCTTTGGCGTTCTCAGTCTTGTTGGCGCTAGCGCCGCAGGCGCATGCCGCACCGGCGGTGAAACCGTCGCCGGACGAAGCCGCGTTCCTTCATGAAAACGACGTCGCCATGGATCGCATGATGCGCGATATGACCGTCAAACCCGGCGGCGACATCGACCACGACTTCGTTGCGATGATGATTCCGCATCATCAGGGCGCCATCGACATGGCGCAGGCCGAACTGCGCTACGGCAAGAACGAACAACTGCGCCGGATTGCGCAGGAAATCATCGTCGAACAGCAACAGGAAATCATCGCCATGCGCATCGCGCTCGGGCAACCGCTGCCGCCGTCGGCCCCCGCGCCGACCGGCGCCGTGCCGCCCGCGCAAGGAGCGGCGCAGGACACACCGCCGCCTGCCGGGGCGATGTCTGCGATGCATCACCACCACGGCGAATGATCGTCGCGATCCGTCGCTGCGCCTCGATTGGATAACCCACGCATTGGACGACGCACTTCAGCGTCTTCCCAACCCTTCGCATTCCCACGTGAATCGTCTTCAGGAGACCCCATGATTCGCAAACCCTTGTCCGCCATGGCGCGCGCCACGTTGCTGGCCGTGCAGTTGACCACGCCGGTCATCGCGCTGGTCACACCTTTCGCGGCGGCGCCCGCGCACGCCGGTCAGGCCCCGGGCGCGCTTGCCGCTCCGGATATCCCCATCAGCCACAAGGACCGCCTGTACGCCGCCGAGCAATTCTCGAACACGGTGTCCGTGACCGATCCGGTCGACAACAAGCTGCTGGGCGTAATCCGTCTGGGCGATCCGTCGCCGGGCAACTTCAGCCCGCTCTATCGCGGTCAGGTGCTCGTGCACGGCATGGGCTTCTCGCCCGATCACCGCACGCTGGCGGTCGTGTCCATCGGCTCGAACTCCGTCACCTTCATCGACACGCAGACCAATACCGTCAAGCACACGACCTATGTCGGCCGCTCGCCGCATGAGGCGTTCTACACGCCCGACGGCAAGGAAATCTGGGTGACCGTTCGCGGAGAAAACTATGTCGCCGTGCTCGACGCCAAGACCTTCGAGGAGAAGACCCGCATCGTCACGCCGGCCGGCCCGGGCATGCAGATTTTCTCGCCTGACGGCAAATACGGTTACATCTGCTCGTCGTTCAATCCGGAGACGAAAGTCGTGTCGGTAGCGGATCACCGCATCGTGGGCACGGTCAAGCAGGAGAGCCCGTTCTGCCCGAACATCGCGGCCACGCCTGACGGCAAGCAAGTGTGGTTCACGCTCAAGGATGTGGGTCGCACGCAGGTGTTCGATGCGCGGCCGCCGTTCGCCCTCATCAAGACGCTCGACACCGGCCCGATCACCAATCACGTGAACTTCGCCCATACGTCCGCCGGCACGCTGGCTTACGTGAGCGTCGGTGGCCTCAATCAGGTGAAGGTATTCCGCACCGACGACTTCTCGCAGATCGCCACGGTGGACGTGGGCAATCTGCCGCACGGCGTCTGGCCGTCCGCCGATGGCTCGCGTGTGTACGTCGGGCTCGAGAACGCCGATGCGCTCGCCGCCATCGACACGTCGTCGCAGCGTGTCGTCGCGACGATCCCCATTGGGCAGGCGCCGCAAGCCATTGCGTACGTGCCTAACGCCGTGCCGGAGGGGGATGGGCTTCAGAATCTGCAACCGCTCGGTGTCTCGGGACAAGCCGCGCATCTGACGCTCGCACCGGCTGGCGGCAACGCGGGTGCTGCGCCGACCAGCGTGACGTTGTTCGATCAGGGGCTCGTGCAAGTGCTGCAAGCGTCCGTTACGGGCCTGACGCCCAAGTCGCCTTACGTGCTGGCGCTTTCGGACAATCCGGACGGCAGCGGAAACTTGCAGGCACTCGCGTCGTTCATGACGAACCCGGCAGGTTCGGCCATCGTGAACTCCATCGGCGCCATCCGTCAGGTCGTGTCGCCGGCAGCAGGAGACGCGAAGAACGCGACCGGCAAGCGTCGCTATCTGGTCGTGGCGCCACAGGTTGACGGCAAGCCGGGCGCGCCGGTGCAGGTTCAGCGTCTGTAAGAAGACGCAGGTCCCGATGCGGCTCTCGGACGGCTAGGGACAAGGGTGACGGCGACCGTACGTACGGTTGCCGTCTTCCATCACTCCGGTGCCGCGATCTCGAGATCCATCAAGGCGGAACTGATCGATTTTCCGTGGGCGTCGAGTGCGAGAGAGCGCGTCACACCGCCCCCCAGCGCGTTGCCCAATACGAAGTTGAACGCGGCCAGATTCGGCAGTTCGTAGCGCACGACATCGCCGCGTACGACGTCGCTCAGAAACGCCTTGACGCGCTCGGGCGTCACCTCGGCATGCAAATGCGCGTAATGCAGGGCGTCGAAGCAGATGAGCGAGACGTTGAGCGTATTGCCCTTGTCGCCGGTGCGCGAATGCGCCAGTTCACGCAGCTTCATCTTGCATCTCCACAAAAGTGAACGTCGGAGAGGTGTGCTCACGGGCCAGCAGCACCGACTGTACGGCGAGCACTTCGCGTACCGACTTGGTCACGCCGCCGCCGCCCGCGGGGCCGTTGGTGTACAACGTCTCGACTTCGTTGCCGATACGCTGCGCCTCTTGTGCCGACGCAGTGCGTCCCGCGACGCGCACGCGTACCTCATAGGGCTCGGCATGGCGTGTGCCTGCCGTCTCGCCGTGCAGCGCGTTCATGCCGATCAGATCGCAGCGCAGCTCACTCGTGGCCACACCGGTCAACGCAATGCGTTCACGCACGATGTCGACGGCGAGTCGGGCGCGTGCCACTGCGCCGGGGCCGCCGTAGGATATCTGTCCCTCACCGATGAACCCGTCGACGTATCCGACCGACACCTTGAGCGTGTCCGTTCTCGGTTCGCCACGTCCGCCGCAGACCTTGACGCGATCGGGCGCTTCCTCGCTGACACTGACGTGTGAGAAGTCGGCAACGACGTCCGGCTGGAAATAGCGCTGCGGATCGTGAATCTCGTACAGCAACTGCTCCTTGCACGTCGCCACCGTCACCTGTCCTCCGGCCTGCGGGACTTTCGTGATGACCACCGAGCCGTCGGACGAGACTTCGCCGATGGGAAAGCCGAGTCGGGCCAGGCCCGCTATGTCCTTGTAGCCCGGATCGGCAAAGTAGCCGCCAGTGACTTGTCCCGCGCACTCCAGCAGGTGACCGACGACGGTCGCCTGACCGAGTGTGTTCCAGTCGTCCATTTGCCAGCCGAACTCATGAATCAACGGGGCCGCGAAAAGAGACGGATCTGCCACGCGGCCCGTCAGGACGATCTGTGCGCCGGCGGCCAGCGCATCGACGATGGCGCTTGCGCCCAGATAAGCATTCGCCGAGACGATACGATCGCGATACGACGCCACGCTATCGCCAGTCTCTTCGAACTTCGCATCGGTGGCGAGCACGACATCGAGAACATCGTCGCCAGTCACGGCGGCAATCCTGACATCGCCCAGCCCCAGCAGACGGGCAATCTCTGCGGTCTTGCGCGCTGCGGCGAGCGGATTGGCCGCGCCCATGTTGGAAATGATGCGCACGCCGTTGCGCATCGCGGCGGGCAATACCGCGGTCATACGGGCTTCGAGCAGCGGGTCGTAGCCGTGTTCCGGCGATTGACGACGCGCCTGTTGCGCGATGGCAATGGTGCGCTCGGCGAGGCATTCGAAAACGAGATAGTCGAGTGCACCGTGCTCGGCGAGTTCGACGGCCGGCTCGATGCGGTCGCCGGAGTAGCCGGCGCCGGCACCGATCCGGACGGTGCGTCGCGATGACGTATGTGGCTTGCCTGTCATGCGTTCAGGTCCATGAAATAAAGCGAGGAGGGCGGAGCGTGCAAGTCGTGCAAAGCCGACTCAGAGCGGAAACACGCCAAGCACGACGCAGGCGATCGTCATCACGATGGACGCGCCGAACAACAGCGGGAACGTGAATTTCTGATGGTCCGCGAGATCGATGCGGCACAGCCCGACCACGAGGAACGTCGCGGGGGTGAGCGGGCTGACCGGGAAGCCGGTCGTCATCTGGCCGAGCAACGCGGCCTGACCGACGTGCACCGCCGGCACCCCGAGCTGGCCGGCAACTTCCGCAATGACGGGCAGCACGCCGAAATAGAACGAATCCGGATCGAACAACATGCTCAACGGCATCGACGCCAGACCGAGCGCCACCGGAATGTGGCCGGCCATACCCGGGGGCACAAAGCCCACGGCCGCTTGCGCCATCGCCTTGAGCATGCCGCTGCCCTGCATCACCCCGGTGAAAACCCCGGCAGCAAGCAGAATCCCGGCCATCATCAGCGCGGCGCGGGCGTGCGCATCGATGCGCTTTCGCTGCATGTCGACATCCGGATAATTCACCAGCAATGCGACGCACAGCCCGACCATGAACATGATCGCGGGCGGAATCTTCTCGCCCATCACAACCATCGTACCGAGCACGATCAGCGTGAGCACGATGTTGAACCAGAAGAGCCCGGGGCGGCGCAGCGCCTGCTCCTCCGGCGAGAGTTCGCGTTTCGGCATCGGAATCGCGCCGCTTGCGGCCGTCAACCCCAGCCGCTTTTCTTCGCGCCGGCCGAGCCAGTAAGCCATGCCGAAGACGAAGACCAGCCCGACGGCCTGCACCGGAATCAACGGATTGAAAAGGCTGGAGACCGGCAGATGCAGCGAGGCCGAGGCACGAATCATCGGTCCGGTCCACGGCAGGAAGTTGATGCCGGCGGCCATCGAGACCGCCGCAGCGAGCACGCGACGATCCATGCCCAGACGGTCATAGAGCGGGAGCATCGCCGGAATCGTCACGAGAAAGCAGACTGCGCCGGAGCCATCGAGGTGAATCAGCAGCGCGAGCAGCGTCGTGCCCATCACGATGCGCGTCGGGCGCGTGCCCACCGCCTTGAGAATCCGGTCGATGATCGGGTCGAGCGTGCCGGCGTCGGTAATCGTGCCGAAGTACAGAATGGCGAAGACGAACATGCCGACGACGGGCGCAAGACTCTTGAGACCGTCGAGCACGAACTTGCTCGTCTGAAAGCCGAAGCCGCCGACGAGCGACGCCACAATCGGCACGATGATGAGCGCCACGAGCGGCGACATGCGTTTTGACAGAATCGCGCCGAGCAGCACGACGATGGTAGCCAGCCCCAGTAACGGCAGCATGTGCTTGTCTCCAATGTTGTTTTTTGATGCGATGGAGCGTAAGTTGATGACGTCTATAAGACAATTGAAATGATTTGATCGCAGCAATCACAAACGATAATGGATCTGAACCTGCGGGACATTCGGGCGTTCATCGCCGTGGCACAGAACGGCAGCTTCACGCGTGCCGCCACGCAATTGCATCTGTCGCAGCCGGCATTGACCGTGCAGATTCGGCGGCTGGAGGAGACCGTCGGCGTGCGCTTGTTCGATCGCAACAGCCGAAACGTGGCGCTCACCCCGACGGGGCGTGAACTGTTGCCCGTGCTGGCGAAGTCGCTTCACGACATGGAGCACGTGCTGATCGATGCTCGCGCGTTGGGCGACGGTTCGAGCGGGGTGGTCCGCATGGCCTGTTTGCCGACGTTTGCCGCCAGTGAATTGCCCGAATTGATTCAGCAGATGAACGCGGCGGTCCCGCGCGCGGGCTTTCACATCCGCGACGCCGTGGCCGGTGTCGTCGAAGCACTCGTGCGCAACGAAGACGTCGATATCGGTTTGACCGGCGGGGAAGTGAACGACGCGGATTTCGACGTGCTCCACGCCGGAGCGGACCGTTTGGTTGCCGTTTTACCGCCGGGCCATGCGCTGGCGCGCCGCAAGCAGGTGTCGCTGGCGGATCTGGCAGCGGTACCGCTGGTTCTGACGGCACCGGGCACGAGCGTGCGGGCGGTGGTCGATGCCGCGTTGGCAGGCGCCGGATGCATGCCGCGCATTGCTTGCGAGCCGACCTACATGATGACGGCCGTCGCCATGGTCCGCGCAGGCCTCGGTGTGACGATCCTGCCCGCATCGGCCCGGGAAGTCAGGGCGGAACCGCAATTACGGGTGCGCCCGATTGCCGACGACGCGTTCCTGCGCCCCATCGCGCTCATCAAGAAGCGGGGACGGACGCTGCCGCCAGTGACGCAAACGTTCGTCGGGATGCTTTTGGACCGATTGGCCTCATCCGATACGGCAAACTCGGCGGGGTAGGTAACGCAAACGCACAGGCGCGCCACACGAACATCAACCCGGCGAGACGCGCAAAAGACGTTTGCGATTGAGCAGCAATGGAATGGCCCCCACGGCGATGCCGCCCATGCCGACGACGTTGGTGACCCAGTCGAACGTGGGAATGCTGGAGAGCGCGATGAAGAAAAGAAAGAGGGCGCTGGCGACCGGCCAGATCACGTGCGTCGCGGCACGCCACGGGCCCCGGACGAGCTCTGCGCGATAAAACCAGCCACACGCCAGCCCCGTCAACCCCAGATAGAAGCAGATTTGAAAGCCGATAGCGGTGATCGAATCCTGGAGAATCACGTTGATGGTGGGCAGATACGACGACACCAGCAGGAGCACCAGGCCGGTGGCCCAAATCAGAAAGATGGCGATGTGCGGCGTGTTCCAGCGCGGATGCAGGCGTGCGTAGCGTTGGTGGAGGGCGCCGTCACGGCTTTTTGCAAACAGGGTCCGCGTAAATTGGAGCATCTGCGTTTCCACAGTGCCCACGGTGCTCAGCAGAACCGCAATGATGGCGACATAACCCCAGAGCGGTCCGAAGAGCTTTTCCGCCATCGCAAAAATGATGTTGGTGTTGAAATGCTGAATGTCGTCATCGGACAGGCCGAGCAGTGCCAACGTGATGAACACGAGGAAGAACGCCATCAGAAACACCATCGACCAGAACGCCGCGCGTCCCGGCGTGCGATTCGCGTCGCGTGTCTCTTCGCTCAGGTTCAGGGTGACGTCCCAGCCGTAGAAGAAGAAAATCGCGACCAGCGCGCTGCTCGCAAAGACCTTCGGCGTGAATCCGAACGGCGAGAACCATTCCCAGGAAAATGCGTGCTGCGGGGCATGCGGAAAGACGACAAAACCCGCCACGATGATCGCCAGCAGGATGATGCCTTCGACAACCGTCATCAGTACCTGCACGTAGCTGGTGAGCTTGATTCCCTTGACCACGACCAGACTCACGAGCGTGAGCCATCCCGCAGCGATCAGCGTCACGTAATGGACGTTGTTCATCAACGGACGGTCGAAGATCAGCAACGTGGCATTGGCTGCGGGAATCATGGCCGAGACCATGAAGACGCAGCACAACACCAGCAGCGCCCAACCGGCAAAGAAGCCCAGGGTCCGGCCAAACACCATGCTGACCCACGCGTAGGACGTGCCGGCGCTGGCCAGCGCGCGGTTCATGTTGATGAACGCGTACGCGATGCCGAACATGACGAGGCCGCACACGAGTATGCTCGCCGGCGAGAGCGTGCCCGCCGTGCCGACGATGGTCGAGGTCGTGATCTCGACACTATAGGCGGGCGCAGTGCCCGCAACGCCCATGATGATCGATTCGACGATGCCCAGTGAATCTGCCTTCAATTCGGAGGGAGGAGTCATGGGCGTGTCCGGTTAAGAACCATCGATGGCGCGACTTTTACATCCTAGTCGACAGATGGACAACTGGGGGACGCCATTGCAGCGCCCACTGGCAACGCAAGCGGCAAGCATGGGTTACCGCCGACCGCCTGCCTTGCGCGAGTCTCACCGAATCGGGCACCGGGCCTGCCCCGGTGCGCCTTTGTGACCGTATTACCCGCGGTAGGTCGCCGTCGGATCGAACTCCGCGACCTGATCGCCGCGATCGCGGCTCAGCGGGTAAGCCCTGCGGGGCGGCTCGCCGTGTTCGGCACGAATCCCGTTCTCACTGATGGGCTCATCGGCCCACTTGTCCAGGCCCGTGGCTCGCAACTCCTCTTCGGCCGCACGCGTTCCCGGCTGAAAGCCTTCGGTCCCACTGCCGCCCGTGTAGGTGCCCTTGGTGATGCGATAGGCGTGCACGAGTTCATGCGCGAGGGACAGATAGGCCTTGCTGGTGTCTTGCGTGTGACCGACCGGCTCGCCCGCGGCATTGAGCGCAAGGCTCTTGCTCGGATTCCACTCGACGATGGCGCTGGCTCCTTTGCCCTTGAATCCCAGCGACGACTTGCTCGCGTTCTTCATCGCGTTTCGGTTGTCTTCTCCCGGGGAGTCGATGTCGTCGACCGGCATCGTCGCGTTGCGCATGTTGCCGCCGCGAGGCGCCACGAAGATCTTGACCCGCTTGCCGCTCTGGCTGAAGTTGTTCAGCCCGCTGAGCAACGCGTTGCCATTTGGCTGGCTGGCAATCTTGGCAAGGGCGTGTTCGGCGTCGCCAATTGCCGTCTTCGAATTGGATTCGATCGTGATCGAAGGGACTGTACTGCTCTGAACTTTCATCATGTGACTCCGTAATGGGTGCCAACAACGGCACGCACAGTGCGCCCGACGTTTCCGACGGGTGACGCACCGCGCTTCACACAACGTTGTAACCGATCGATCTGCGGGGATGCTCCACGGCCGCGAAGGGATGTCATGCCCGGCGAAGACTTCGCCGCGCCGCTCACCGGTGCGCACGAGAGCGGGTTGGCGTTCCGCCTGGGACAACACCCGGGCGTCGGGTTTCGACATCCGATAATCCGCACGTGTGACCCCGACCCCATTTCTACCTCAGGGTTTTCACTTAGGTTTTTTCGGGTTTGCGTTACAATCCGCGTTTTCGCAACGCTCGGCCTCTGGTATCGCTCCCGACTCGCCGACGCACAGCCACGATTGCGTCGAGCAGTCCGAATCGATGCCGGCAAGCGCCGGGCGTGTTCGGGCTATCGACGCCAGACGTTATTTTTGAGGGTGACTCTCATGACGCAAACGGACAACAAGACGGCGCCTGGTCGCAGCGGCAAGCCTTTCACCCGTCGCAAGTTCCTCGCCGCAGCCGTCGGCGCCGCCGCCGTATGGGGCGGATATTCGTACTTCTTCGGCAGCCAGTATCGCGCCGCGAAGGCTGACCGCACGGTCGATGTTCTGCTCATTGGCGGCGGCATCATGAGCGCCACGCTCGGCGTCTATCTGAAGGAACTGGAACCCAATTGGACGTGCGAAGTCTTCGAGCGTCTGGACAAGGTCGCGGAAGAAAGCTCGAACGGCTGGAACAACGCCGGCACCGGTCACTCGGCGCTTTGTGAGCTGAACTACACGCCGATGGACGACAAGGGCAATGTCCATATCACCCAGGCCATCAACATCAACGAAAATTTCCAGATTTCGCGTCAGTTCTGGTCGCATCAGGTGCGCCAGGGCGTGCTGGGCAATCCGCGCGAGTTCATCAATTCGACGCCGCACATGAATCTGGTATTCGGCGAAGAAAACCGTGAGTTCATTCGCAAGCGTGTCGAAGCCTTGAAGGCGTCGCCGCTATTTGCCGGTATGGAGATGACGACCGATCGGGCGAAGATCGCCGAATGGATTCCGATCATGATGGAAGGGCGCAAGGCCGACGAAGTCGTGACCGCCACGCGCTCGCCGCTCGGCACCGACGTGAACCTCGGTGAAATCACGCGTCAGTTCTACTCGCATCTGACCAGCAAGGCGGGCGTCAAGGTGACGACCGGCTACGAAGTGCGTTCCATCACGCGCAATGAAGACGGCTCCTGGCGCGTGTCCGCGTTCGATATGAACGACAGCTCCAAGATCCAGACGGTGGACGCGCGCAACCTGTTCATCGGTGCGGGCGGTGCCGCGCTGCCGCTGCTGCAACTGTCCGGCATTCCTGAAGCGAAGCAGTACGGCGGCTTCCCCGTGGGCGGTGAATTCCTCGTCACGGAAAAGCCCGAGATCGCGTCGCGCCATCTGGCGAAGGTCTACGGTCTCGCAGACACCGGTTCGCCGCCGATGTCGGTTCCTCACCTCGATACGCGCGTGCTCGACGGCAAGCGCGTCATCCTCTTTGGGCCGTTCGCCACGTGGTCCAGCAAGTTCCTGAAGAACGGCTCGTATTTCGATCTGGCCAAAGCGGCCACGCCGTCCAACATCGTTCCCCAGTTGCAGGTCGGCGTTCACGAATTCGCGCTGGTGAAGTACCTGGCACAACAGCTCGCGCTGTCGCGCGAAGAAAAGATGGCGGCATTGCGCCACTACATGCCGGAAGCGAAGGACGAAGACTGGCGCCTGTGGGAAGCCGGCCAGCGCGTGCAGATCATCAAGAACGATCCGGAGAAGGGCGGCGTGCTCAAGCTCGGCACCGAAGTCGTGGTGTCGGGCGACCGTTCCGTGTCCGCGCTGCTCGGCGCCTCGCCGGGCGGTTCGACGTCGCCGGCAATCATGCTGTCGTTGCTCGAGCGCGTGTTCCCTGAGCAAATGAAAACGCCGGCATGGCAGCAGAAGATTCGCGAGATCGTGCCGAGCTACGGCAAGAAGCTCAACGAGCACCCCGATCTGCTGGCGCAGGAATGGGCCAACACGGCTGAGACCCTGCAACTGGCGATCGCGCCGCCGAGCCTCGACGGTGTCGTCCCGGCCGCCCCGATGGCGAACCCGGGCGTCGTGAAGAAGGTGCCGGACATCGCGCTGTAAGGGGTTTCACGGCGCACGGCCGGAGCTTCCGGCTGGCGCCGTGCCGCTCAAATGCGCATTCCCGCTGCGATGCGCGTCGGGCCGGAGTTGGCTCCGACTCGTCACAGTGGCGATCTGACGTCGACCGGAGTATGGTTAGCGCCTGCACAGAAAATGCCGGCGCCGATCCCCCTTCGGACGCCTCGACGATCAGGAGACACGCAGTGCGCAAGAAAAGAATTGCCGGGTTGGGACTCTGCCTCACCACGATGCTTGCCGCGCCGGCCATGGCGCAAACCGCGACCGCTACGGCAACGAACGCCGCGCCCCAGCGAGACGCGTTCTACTGGCTAGGTGAGATCAACAAAGCGTCGCTGGTGATCAACACCCGTCAAGGCTTGCTGGACGCGAAGCTTGCGCCGCACATCGCCAAGGGACTCGACACGGTACTGAGCGCGGGGGACCAGCCCGGCGGCGCCCGTCCCGATCTGGTCATCACGTTCGAGCCGTTGCTGATCAAGGCAGCGGGCGTCGAGGCCACGCTGCTGCATGCCGGTCGCTCCAGTCAGGACATGCTGGCCACGGTGCGGGCCGCGATGTACCGCGATCGCCTGCTCGTGCTCGCTGCGCAGTTGCGCACCACCACGGCCACGTTGCGGCGGCTCGCGCAACAGTACGAAGCGACAATCGTCCCCAATTACACCAATGGCGTGGCCGCCCAGCCGAACAGCTACGGTCACTACCTGCTCGGTCATGTGGCGGGGCTTCAGCGCGACGCGCAGCGTCTGCACGAGTTGTACGCCCGTGTGGATCTGTCTCCGATGGGAACGACCGTGCTCAACGGCACGAGCTGGCCGCTGGATCGCGACAAGATGGCCCATGCGCTCGGCTTTGCCGACAAGGTCGATAACGCCTACGACGCCGCGCAGATTGCTGCGACGGACCTGCCTGTGGAGATCGGCGCGCTGGCGACGAGCATCGCGCTGCACACATCGGCGTTCGTGCAGGATGTGATGGTGCAGTATGCGCAGCCGCGTCCGTGGATTCTGCTGCGCGAAGGCGGCGGCAACACCTATGTGTCGAGCGCAATGCCGCAAAAGCGCAACCCCGGGCTGCTCAACGACACCCGCACGGCAGCGTCGATGGTCGTGACCCTCGGCGTGGGTCGCGCCATCACGGCGCACAACATTCCGCCGGGCATGAGCGATGCGAAGCACATCGACGAGAATATGGCGGTCATGGATCGCACCACGGCGTTGCTCAAGCGCTGGGACCGCGTGCTCAACGCTCTGGTGATCGATCCGCAACGCGCGCTCGACGAACTCGACAGCGACTGGACTGCATCGCAGGAAATCGCCGATGTGCTGATGCGTGAGCACGGGCTGCCGTTCCGGGTGGGGCACCACTTTGCGTCGGAGATCGTCGATTACGCGAAGGCCCACGATCTTCGTCCCAGCCAGTTCCCGTATGCAGAGGCCCAGCGCATCTTCAAGCAGACGCTGACGGAGATGAACGTTAGCGGGGGCGAGTTGCCGATGAGCGAGGCCCAATTCCGGGCGACGCTCGACCCGGTGGCCATCGTCAAGCATCGTGCGACGTCCGGCGGTCCGCAACCGGCCGAGATGAAGCGCATGCTGGCGCGCACCGATCGGGAGCTCGACGCCGACGGCAAGTGGATTGACACCCACCGCCAGACGATCGATCAGTCACTGGCCTCGCTCGACAAAGATTTCAGCAAGTATCTGCCGACGAACTAGCGCGGGAAGGCGCCGGGCATCCGCGCCATGATCGCTAGGATCGCGTTGCTTCGCGCACAGGAATCAGGCAAAGCAACGCGAGCGCGGGCCCGGCGGCGAGTGTGAGGAAAGCGAAGAAGAATGAGTGGGTCGACTGGAACACCATCCCCACAACGACCGGCACAACGACGCTGCCGAGTTGCCAGAACGCGTTGGTGAATCCTGTTGCCGAGCCGGCCGCAGAAGGCCCCGCAGTTTCCGCGATCATGACGGCCAGCAAAGGGCTGTAAGCGAAGCCTGCGATGCCAAGCAGTGGCGCAATCAGCCGAAACTGCTCGATGGAGTGAAGCTGGCCGAAGACCAGAAGCGCCGCGCAAAAACCGAAAAAACAGATCATCACCAGCAGTTTGCGCTTCCCGCCGAGCCAGTCCGACAAGAGACCGATCAGAGGTTTTGAGACGATGGCGCCAACCCCGAACAACACGGTGATGCTTCCCGCAGCAGCGACCGACAGCCCGTAGCCCTTGATCATCAGCGCGTTCGCCCAGAACGTGAATCCCCACGTGCCCCACATCGAACCGAAGCCGGCGAGCGCCAGCAGGAGAATGTCCCTGTGCTTGAGCAGATGGCGAAGATTGCGCGTCGTTGGAACGTTCTGTCCCTCCAGCGGGCCGTCACGCACGACGGCGTAGCAAACCAGACCGAATACGACGGTCAAGACACCGAGTTGTTCGTAGATTCGGCTCCACGACTGAATTTCCAGCAGTTTGGGCACGACAGCATTGGTCACCACCACGGCGAGCGACGTTGCTGTCATCAAAAGGCCGATGGCACGACCGCGATGCCGACGATCGAACCACGTCGCAGCGAGCTTTACGCACGCCGCATAGTCGCACCCGGCGGCAAGCCCCATCAGCGCCTGAAGCAGAATACCGAGCGACACCGACTGGATATGCCCGAACAGGAATGTGCAGATGCCGAGCGGCAGGAGGGAGAGAGCAAGCGCCCGGCGCGGTCCCATCCAGTCGCTCGCGACGCCGCCGGCGACATTGGACAATACGTAACCGACATAGAAGGCGGTCACGAAGATGCCCAGCGAGCCCAACGACATGCCGAGTGCCTGACCGACGGGAACCGACAAGCTTCCCCACACCAGACGATCGACGAACGTCAGGAGTAAAGCCCCCCACGCGAAGGCCAGAATGACCCAGCGATAAATGCCCGTATGCTGAACCTGCGAATCCATGGCGGACTCGTTCGGTCCGCTCGTCTTGATGGCCTGCATTGTTGTCTCCTGCGGCGGGCACGGCATTATCCGTATTGCCCGCTATGGCTTGGGTGCCTTCGCGACACCATTCTTTTGCCTGGATGTAGAAGCCCGATCAGAGATCGCGGCCCAGATATGCGCCGTCGCGCTCAAGCTCGGCCTGAAGCCGTGTCACGTCGATGTTGCGAGGGGAGCATCCGGACGCGATGGCCAGCGACGCAGCCGTGCCCGCCGCTTGCCCCATGACGAAGCAGGCGCCGGAGACGCGCGCCGCCGACTGGCCCTCATGCGTCATCGATGCGCAACGACCGGCAACCAGCAGGTTGTCGATGCGATGCGGCACCAGCATGCGATAAGGAAGCTGATTAAAGCCGCGAGAGTCGGGAATCGGCTGCCAGCGAAACGTCACATCGCCGGCTTCGTGCAGTTCCAGCGGCCAACCGTTCACGCCGATCGTGTCCGAAAAGCTTGCGCAGCCGATGACATCTTCCTCCGTCAACTGATATTCGCCAACGATCCGTCGAGTTTCGCGAATGCCGACCTGCGGAGGAATATCCACGATATAAGACTGTTCGAATCCCGGTACCGTCTTCAGGAAACGGAACACGTCTGCAATCTGCCGACGCCCCTCGATCTCGCTGGCGCTCAGTTGTATGGCATTGACGCCATTGATCGCCGTACCGTCTTCGTTGGCAATCTGTGTCACGTTGGCGCGCCACTCGATGCTGTTTTTCTGCGGCTTGACGATCGGCGTCTTTCGGGGGAAGCGGAACCCGTGCTTTTCGGCTTCGGCCATCCGGGCATCCATCTCCTTTGACGCGGCGATGGCGCGATCGCTGTCGACACTGTTCAGGCGGAACATCGTCGAGGGATAGAGGGTATTGCCAGTCGAGTCCCCGGTTTCGTAATCGACGCCAGCCCATGCGGCAAGGTCGCCATCGCCCGAGCAGTCGATGAACATGCTGGCCAGCGCGATGCCACGCCCCGATTTGGTTTCCAGTGCGAGGCCGCGAATCGTTTCGCTGTCGCTCATGATGACCCCGACCGCCAGCGCGTGAAACAGTATCTCCACGCCGGCGTCGAGCAGGAGCTCGTCTGCGGCCATCTTGAATGCCGAAGTGTCGTAGGCCAGTCCGTACGTCTTCTGGAAAATCAGGTGAGGGGCGTTCAGCCCCCCGAGCTTATCGATGCCGGCAAGGAAATCGTCCGCCACGCCATGCACTACCTGACGAATCTCACCGAAGACGTTGGCATAGAGGCCGCAGAAATTGGTGACGCCGGCGGCCGTGCCCATCCCCCCGAGAAAGCCGTAACGCTCCACCAGCAAGACGGTGTGACCGGCGCGTGCAGCGGCGACCGCCGCGGTAATGCCAGCGGGGCCGCCGCCCAGAACGATCACATCGAACTTACCGACCACGGGGGTAGCGATTGCCGGCTCGAGAATTGTCTCGGCGGTTTTGAACGACAGCATGGCGTGTCTCGCGAAATGTAGGAATTGAAGCGATGGTAGCTTCGCAACGAATCCACTACAATCGCCTAAATTGACGCAAGACTTATTCCGTATCGAGAATAATCATGGATCTTCTCGAAAGCCTTCGTTCACTGGTCCTGGTGGCGAACTGCGAGAGCTTTTCTCTAGCGGCTCGGCGAGCCGGTACGTCACCGTCGGTGATGATCAAGCGCGTCAACGCGGCGGAGTGGCACCTCAAGCTTGAGGTGCTCAAGCGCACCACACGTAGCGTGACGTTGACGGAAGGTGGTCGGCGAATCCTTCCGAGTCTTCAGACGCTGGTCCATAACTTCGACGATCTGATGGCGTCGTTACGTCAGGAGAGCCCCGGTGCGGCGGGGCTGATCCGGATCAAGATATCGCCGGAGCTCGCCGAGGGCGGACTGGCGGCCGTACTCAGTTCGTTCCTGAAAGCCCATGTCGGGCTACGCATGGAAGTGGTCCTGCTGGAACGCTCTGTGAATCCGGATGAGGAGGGGTTCGACATCTGCATCGATTTCCAGTCGCGTGCCTATCCGCGCGTGACGGAGATCCCGCTGTTCGTCTGCCGCTTTGTGCTTTGCGCGGCTCCTGACTATCTGGCGCGGCATGGACAGCCGTCGCATCCGCGCGAGCTGCAACGACATTGGACACTCGCGCCGGATTCGGTAGGAAAGAAATGGATGTTTCGTGCGCATCGACGGGCCGTGACTGTCGACGTGACACCGCGCCTCATGAGTGCCGACGGTCAAGGTATTCTGAATGCGGCAACACGCGGGCAGGGGATTGCACTCTTGCCGACGTACCTTTGCGGACCGGCGCTTGCAGCAGGGACGCTGATACCGCTGATGGGCGACTATGCCCCTGTGGAGACATGGGTCACGGCGTCGGTCCCCGACACCAAAGTCGACTTACCGCGAATCCGCGGCCTGATCGAGTGGCTGAGCAGAATGCCCGCCTAGGGCTTCCCGTATGACGTCGACCAGGGCACGCAAGGCGTGATCGGCAGCGCGATGTTTCGGAATGATGGCTAGGATCTCACCCGGCGGCACAGTCCAGTCCGTCAGCACCTGAACAAGCGTTCCCGCCTTTAGCGCTTGCTCAGCGACATAATCGGGCATGAGGGTCAGGCCGTTTCCCTCCACTGCGGCGCTCAGCAGCAAGAGCAGGTCATTCGAGGTGAACTTGGGCTGTGGGGCAATCCTGACCACGGCACCGTCTTTTTCAAACACCCATTCCGTCTGCGTTGGAAAGAACGTCATGCAATCGTGGCCTGTCAGCTCACGCGGATGCGTCGGTGTTCCTCGGCGCGCCAGATAGTCGGGTGAAGCACACATCAGACGTTGCAGCGGACGGAGGACCTCTTCGACCACACCGCCCGGATGATGCTGAACCACGCCGATCGCCAGATCGAAACCGTCCTCCACGGGGCTGATATGCCGGTCGAGCAAGGCGATCTCGAGATCGATCTTCGGATAGCGGCGTTGGAACGTGTCGAACGCCTCTCGAAGTCGAAGGGTCCCGAGTGCAGACGGGACCTTCAATTTCAAACGGCCCTCGATATCTTCGGCGTTGACAGACGGTTCGCCGATGAGCGCGTCCAGCTCGTCGAGCAGTTGCCTCGCGCGTTCGAGATGATCGGCACCCAGCGGCGTTGTGGTGACGGATCGCGTAGTTCTGAGGAACAACGGCGCACCGATCGACGCTTCAAGTTCATTGATGCGCTTCGTGACGACAGACGGTACGACGTTCAATATGCGCGCTGCGGCGGAGAACGAACCCTGGTCGGCCACCGCAACGAACGCGCGCAAGCTAAGTATTTGTTCCATTTCTGTTTCAGTCGATACCTGCGTCTGCCACGGAAAGCGGGGAAACGCGCGCCATCAGCCCCGTACGATCGGATCGGTTCTCCAGAACCAGCCGGGCGCCATGCCGCTCTGCGACCCGGCTCGCGATCGACAACCCCAAACCACTGCCTTGTCCAACCGCGTCGGCACCGCGATAGAAACGCGTTGTGACCTTCTCCAACTCTTCCGACGCAATGCCCGGCCCGGTGTCGATCACCGCAAGCGTCACCGCTTGCCGATCCCTCGACACGCGCACATCGACGGCGCCGCCTTCGGGGGTATAGCGCAGCGCATTGTCGACGAGATTCGCCAGCAGCATCGTCAGACCGGTCGGGTCCCCGTGGACAGATATCGGACCATCGCTCGCCACCAACCCCAAATCGACGCCCCGGCTTTCCGCTGTGAAGGAATAGTCCGCCACCACATGTTCCGCGATCGTCCGAATGTCCACAACATTCTCGATGTCCACCCGTTCCGCATCGGCCCGGGCAAGGTCCAGCAATTGCTGAACGAGATGGATCAGACGATTGAGCCGGCCTTCCAGCTTCGCGACGACCGCAGGGTCAGCGCCCAACGCGCCGTGAAGATTCGCGTGCTGCAATTGCAGCTTCAGCGCCGCCAGCGGGGAGCGCAATTCATGAGCGGCGTTAGCGATGAAAACGCGCTGTGCGGACGCCGCCTGATCCAGACGGGAGAGCAGATCGTTGAGGGAATTCACCAGCGAGGCGATCTCGCTGGGAATCGGCTGATCGAAGCGCAACGGCGAGAGCGACTCATACGAACGTTGTGCAACGGAGCGGGAAATCGCGGAGATCGGTTGAAGCCCCTTCGACACAACCCATAAGACGAACAGGATAATGAGCGGCACAAGCATCCACAGAGGCGCGATGATGCGCAGCGCCATATCGATGGCCAGCGTGTCGCGAACGGTCATCGGCTGCGCGACCTGCACATATCGATTCGGGAGCTGGATGCCGTAAACGCGCCAGTGAGTCTCGTCCCACTCCTTGTCATGGAAGCCCGGAGGCAGGCGAGGCATCGAGAGTGCCGCCTCGTTGTGATACTGCGGCACATTCTCCCGCTCCCACCGCTGTATCAGCAAGCGATCCTCGGCAAGGCCGCCCCAGTCGGCGGGGTCAGGTGTCCTTGCCGTCGTGCCGTCCTCCTGCGTGACTGGCAACGACAAGGCCACGGTGCGCAATTCGTAGTCGAACAACTCGGCTGCTTCGTGGCGCGCAGCCCGGTACAGCGCGTACCCGGCGATGAGCGCGAGCAGAACCAGCCCGGCCACCAGCCAGATGATCAGGCGCCAACGAATCGATTTCATTGGACGAGCGCCATGCGATATCCCACACCACGAACGGTAGCGATGCGGTGTGCGCCGATCTTGCGCCGCAAGCCATGAACGTGAACCTCGATCGTGTTGCTTCCCACCTCGTCCCCCCAACCGTAGAGCTTATCTTCGAGTTCCCTGCGCGTGAACACGTGTGCCGGTGCTTCCATCAACGCTGCCAGCAACGCGAATTCCCGTGGGAGCAGTTCGACGGCCTGCCCATCGAGCAAGACCGTGTGAGCCGCAGGGTCGAGCGTGAGCGCGCCATGCTCATAGCGCGGAGAGGCTTGCCCGACGCGCCGGCGCGCCAGCGCTCTGACGCGGGCTGCCAGTTCGTCGAGTTCGAAGGGCTTGACGAGATAATCATCCGCCCCGGCGTCGAGTCCCTGCACCCGGTCCGTCAGGGCGTCGCGTGCCGTTAGAATCAGCACGGGCGCGGTCCCGCCCGACTTGCGATATCGCTTGAGTACTTCAATGCCGTCTTGCCGGGGCAAGCCGAGATCGAGGAGCACAAGCTCATAGACGGCATTGCCCAGCGACAACTCGGCCGCCCGCCCATCCGCCGCCCAATCGACTGCGTGGCCTTCGCTGCGCATCGCGTCCTGCACTGTCTCGGCGATCATCGGATCGTCTTCGACCAGCAGTAGCCTCATTGCCTCCTCCCCAATATCTCTGCCTCCGCCCGCGTCGATCGACCTGAGTCGCCAGCGAGCAAGCTTGGCAAAGGCTCATTCTGCCACTGCTTCCCTTAAGAATCGCTTAGCCAGTCGAGGAAGGGCGATGGCCTCTCAGGCGCATCGGCCTGACATTGCGGCCGCCCGAGCTTAAGCAGTTCTTAAGGCAGCACTTTCTAGAATCGCCCCAACGTCACCACTCTTTGCCGTTGGAGGCCCGGATTGCCCTCAAGATCATGCGCTTACCGTCACATCGCCGGCGCGATGCTACTGGGCGTCGCCCTGCTCGGCGGCTGCACGATGTATCGTGCGGCGCCTCTGCCGACGCAACCTGCCGCGCCGTCAAACGTCAGTCGCATCCCCATCGATCGCGCGACACTGCGTTTCCCCGCGCTGGCAAGTCATCCGTTCGACCCATCGGACGGATTGGACAGCATCGAGATCGCCATGCTGGCCGTCTCGAACAATCCCGACCTGAAACTCGCACGCGACGATCTCGGCATCGCGCACGCGCAATCGTATGCGGCGGGTCTGCTCCCGGACCCGCAGTTAGGCATTTCCAGCGACTATGTGACGCCGGGCCCCGGAGATTCGACCCGTGCATTCAATTACGGCGTCAGCATGGATCTCATGGCGATCGCTTCGATACCGGGAGCGAAAGCCGCCGCGACGCATAACGTCGAGAAACTCGACCTCGGGCTGCTCTGGCAGGAACAACAGGTCATCGCACAGGCGCGTCGTCTGTTCGTGAAGGTTCGCACGCAAGACGAACTCCTGCCGCTGGCACGGCAAGCCGACACATTGGCGCAGACTCGATACGACACGTACCGGTCGGCGGTCGCCTCCGGCAACATGACGTCTGACAGTGTGAGTGCCGCACTGACCGCTGCGCAAGACGCCCACAAGCAATACACCGACCTCCAGCATGCCGCGCTCCAGGCGCACGCCGACCTCAATGCGCTGCTCGGTCTGGCGCCCGATACCGAACTCACGCTCATCGGCGGCGAACGCGAAGCCGCAGCCCCCGATATTGCATTAGACGACGCCGTCGGGCATCTGGCAGGGCGTCGTGCGGATCTGCTGGCGCTGGCACAAGGGTACGCCGCGCAGGACGTGCAATACCGACAGGCCATCCTGAAGCAGTTCCCCAGTCTTTCCGTCGGGTTTGTGAGAGCGCGAGATACGTCGAATGTCTATACCTCGGGCTTTCAGATCAATCTGAGTCTTCCGATTTTCAATCGCAATCAGGGCAATGTCGCGATCGAATCCGCGACGCGTCAGCGTTTGCGCGACGAATACCAGATCCGGCTGGACCAGGCCTACGCCGACATCGCGCGACTACGCGCCGATCGCGCCATTTCGCAAGGTCAGCTTCGCGCGGTGGAGCAGGTGCTCCCGAGCCTGTCGCAAGCCAGTGACGACGCAGCGCACGCCTATCAGGCACGCAATCTGACCCTTGGCGCCTATACCGACACGCGTCTGGCGTGGCTCGCCAAATCCATTGAAGCCTTGTCGCTTCGTGAAGCCGTCGAGGCGCAGGACATCACTATCGAAACGCTTGCGGGAATTGCCATGGTGCCCGCAAGCGCTGCACCCAAGGAACCGAATCATGAACAATAATCGCCGCCCGACATCGGGCCGACGGGCCAACGCATGCCCTCGACTGCTTGCCGTGGGGCAAACCATTCTGCTGGGGATCGGTTGTCTGCTCGCCAGCTTCGGCAGTAGCGCTGCGGCAGACGCGTCAACGGTCTCGGTAACGACATCACCGGTCCGGCAGGCCGTCATCGCACAACCAGTCAGCGCGTACGGGGCGGTGGCCGCTTCCGGCGCCGCAGTTCAGTCCCTGACGCTGCCTTATACGGTTCGGATCGCCACCTTGCGCGTCGCACCGGGGCAACGGGTCAGCAAAGGGGCGCCGCTGATGGATGTGGTGGCGGATGCCACCGCCACGCTCGCACACGATCAGGCAAGCACCGCACTCGCCGCAGCCCGACGGGATCTCGCGCATACCCGCGCCTTGTACGACGCCCATCTGGCCACCCAATCTCAGCTCGACGCTTCACAAAAGTCGCTGGACGACGCCGTACAGGCCGAGGCTGTCCAGCAACGTGTCGGCGCAACGAACGGTACGCAAACGCTTCGTGCGCCTTTCGACGCGGTCATCATGCAACTCAGTGCCGGGCAGGGCGATCAGGTCGCGAGCGGATCGCCCCTCGGATTGCTGGCGCATGACTCGCAGCGCGCGCAGATCCCGAATATCGTGCTGAACGTCGAGCCCTCGCTGGCCGACCGTATTCGTCCCGGCGACCAGATCGACGTTCGCCCCGTCGCCGCCAATCTTGCGAGCCGCGCAATCACCGCCCGCGTCGCCACGATCGGCGCTGCCATCGATCCGGTCACACAAGCGGTCGTCGTGACGGCGATCGCGCCGGACAGCCAGGGATTGATTCCGGGTACCCGTGTGAGCGCAACGATCGAGACCGGCCCGGCGCAGCATTGGGTCGTGCCTCGAAGCGCGGTGCTACGCGACGCCAACGGCGCGTATCTCTTCCAGATCGATGGCTTGCACCGGGCTCACCGCATTGCCGTTCGCCCGGCGGTCGACGCGGGAGACAAGTACGGTGTCGACGGCGATCTGCTGAGTGGAGCGCCCGTCGTCATTGCCGGCAACTACGAGTTGACCGAAGGCATGACCGTATCCGTTGCGGGAGGACAGTGATGCATTTCGTGCAATGGATGCAGGCGCACCGGCGCTCGCTGCTGTTCGTCGTTTCGATGATCGCGATGGCGGGAGCGTTGATGTCGACGCAGCTCCCGATCTCGCTCTTCCCGGATGTCGCATTTCCGAGAGTGGTCGTCTCCCTCGATGCCGGTGATCGCCCGGCGGAGCAAATGGCTGCGCTCGTCACCATGCCAGTGGAGGAAGCCCTTCACCGTGCGCCCAATGTTCGGGGCGTCGAGTCCCGAACGAGTCGGGGAAGTGCGGAAATCGCCGTGAACTTCGACTGGGGCACTGACATGGCGCTCGCCACACTCCAGATTCAGTCGGCCATCGCAGAAACGCTGCCGTCGTTACCTGCGGGGACCGCGACACGTGTGCGCCGCATGGATCCGACGGTGTTTCCGATCATCGCCTACAGCCTGACAAGCACCAGTCGCTCGCCGTCAGCCCTTTACAACCTGGCGCAGTACCAGTTGCGTCCATTGCTCTCGGCGGTGGGGGGTGTGGCGCGAGTCGAGACCATTGGCGGTGCGCAAGACGAGCTGGAGGTCACCGTCGACCCGCTGCAGCTTGCGGCCTACAAGCTGGCGATTGGCGACGTCGTCAAGGCTGTTGGCGCGAGCAACGTGCTGCTCGCCAGCGGCAGGCTGGAAGACCACGACAAGCTGTATCTGGCCATCGCACGCGCGTCGCTGACATCGCCGGAGACACTCGCCGGGGTAGTCGTCGCCAACACGCCCGGCGGCCCGGTCCATTTGTCGGACGTCGCGACCGTCTCGCAGGGGACCGTGCCGCAATGGCTTCGTGTGACGGCCAACGGGCGCGACGCCGTGCTGCTCAACATCTACCAGCAACCGGGCGCAAACAGCGTTGCGATTGCACGTGACGTGCAGGCCAAACTGGCGACCTTCCAATCGCAGTTACCGGCAGACGTCAAACTCTCCAACTGGTACGACCAAAGTGAACTGGTCATCGCCTCGGCCGCCAGCGTCCGGGATGCGATGCTCATCGGCGTCGTGCTCGCCGCTTTCACGTTGCTGCTCTTTCTTCGGAACTGGAAAATTACGGCGATTGCCGTCGCACAGGTCCCCGTCGTGATGGCAGCGACGTTGCTCGTGCTGCATCTGTTCGGGATGGGACTTAACATCATGACCCTGGGAGGCATGGCCGCAGCCGTCGGGTTGATCATCGACGACGCCATTGTGATGATCGAGCACATCGTGCGTCGCATGCACGAGCATGGGGCGGAAAAGTTTCATGGCCGCATCATGTCCGCAGCCCTTGAATTCACGCGCCCGCTTGCCGGCTCGTCAGCGGCGACGTTAATCATTTTTGTTCCCCTCGCTTTCCTGACGGGGGTGACCGGGGCGTTTTTCAAAGCGCTGTCGATCACGATGGCAAGCGCGCTTTTCGTCTCGTTCTGCGTGACCTGGCTGGCGATACCGCTGCTCTGCGATCGCTGGTTGAGCGCAAAGGATGCCGACGCCGAGCATGGCGGGAAGATTTCGCAATGGATGGACGCCCGGTACACCCGCGTGATCAAGGGACTGACGCTGCGTCCGTGGCGCATGCTGCTCGGCATCGTGCCACTCCTCGCCGCCGCAGCATTCGCCT
Organism: Pandoraea sp. ISTKB; assembly: GCF_001721285.1. Taxonomy (NCBI): domain Bacteria; kingdom Pseudomonadati; phylum Pseudomonadota; class Betaproteobacteria; order Burkholderiales; family Burkholderiaceae; genus Pandoraea; species Pandoraea sp. ISTKB. The sequence goes on along the minus strand of NZ_MAOS01000039.1, from coordinate 63,649 downwards.
TCACGCAGGTGGGAAGCGGTTTCATGCCCAGCATGGACGAGGGCGGGTTTGTGCTGGACTATCACACGGCGCCCGGCACGTCGGTCACCGAGAGCGACCGGCTCGTGCGACAGATTGAGCAGATCGTGCAATCCAACCCGAATGTGCAGACATACTCGAGGCGCACGGGGACCGGACTCGGTGGCGGTCTGGGCGAGCCAAATCGGGGGGATTTCTTTGTCCGACTTAAATCGACCGGCCGGCAGCCCATCGATACGGTCATGAACGACATCCGGACGCAAGTGGAAGCCAAGGTACCGGGGGTAAGCGTCGAATTTGCGCAACTGATGGAAGATTTGATCGGCGATCTGACGGCGGTTCCCCAACCGGTGCAGATCAAGATCTATGGCGACGATCAGGCCGTGCTGGAGGCGTCCGCACGCAAGGTCGCCGGGGCGCTCGCACACGTCTCCGGCGTCGTCGACGTCAACGATGGCATCAATCCTGCCGGCGATGCCCTCGACATTCAAATTCATCCTGACGCAGCGGCGGGGCAGGGTGTCGATCCGCAATGGGTCGCGCAACAAGTCTCGGACCTGCTGGCGGGCAATGTCGCGACCAACTATCAGGTCGGCGTCAAATCCATCGGTATCCGAGTCCAACTGGCGGGTGCACAGGCCCTGACCGACACGGGGCTCGCCCAATTGCTGCTGCGTGCGCCGGACGGACGCCTGTTTCCCCTGGATCGGGTGGCGACTATCGTTCCGGTGACCGGTCAGCCGGAAATCGGGCGCGATAATCTGAAGCCGATGGTCGCCGTAACCGCACGTATCAGCGGGCGAGATCTCGGGTCAGTGATCGGCGACGTGAAACAAATGCTCGACACACAACGACTGCTGCCGCCCGGTACCTATTACGCGCTCGGCGGACTCTATGAACAGCAACAAATTGCGTTTCACGGTTTGATGGTCGTCTTCGGCGCCGCCGTGGCGCTGATATTTGCGCTCTTGCTGTTCCTGTACGAGCGTTTCCGGGTCGCCGCCGCCGTGCTGGCGATGCCGATGCTGGCGGCCGGCGCCGTCTTCATTGGCCTCTGGATGACTGGTATCGAATTGAACATCACCGCAATGATGGGGATGACGATGATCATCGGCATCGTGACGGAGGTGGCGATCTTCTATGTCTCGGAGCTTCAGAGTCTGCTGCGGGACGGCATGCCACTCGAAGACGCGTTGATTGTGGCCGGACAGAACCGACTGCGGCCGATCGCCATGACGACGTTGGCCGCCATCCTCGCGTTGCTGCCCCTCGCATTTGCCATCGGTCAAGGCTCGGCGATGCAGCAGCCGCTCGCGATCGCCATTATCGCGGGGCTCATCGTGCAAATGCCACTCGTACTCCTGGCGTTGCCCGCGTTGCTCAAGATGGTGCTCCGGCCACCACGGGATTGAACGGCTATCCGATGTGGGAAACATCGGAAGCGTCTGGCGGTATCAGGCGGTGTCAGGCCCAATCATCGGGAGTGGAGATGTTTGAAGGCGTTCGGCGGGGCGTATCCGTACTTCTTGAAAAGCCGTGCCAGATAGGACGGAGAGTCGAGCCCCACCGCTGCCGCCACGCTCAGCACGGTCATGCCCGGAGCGCTCAGCAACGCCACTGCGACTTCGACCCGACGGCGCGATTGGTAATCGACCACGGTCTCGCCGGTGAGATCGCGAAAGAGTCGCGTCAATGTGCGGCGCGACAAGCCGAATTCGTATGCGATGCGATCCAGCGAAACGGGTTGATCGAGCGTGCTGTCGAGAAACATTCGGATGTCGCGCACGATTTCCCCTTGCGCATCCCCTCGGTCGGCAGGCAGCGGGGCCGACGTCAGTCCGGCCTCGACACAGCTTGCCGCCAGTGTCTGCGCAGCGAGATCCGCGCGAAAAATGGCGAGCTCCGAGGAAAAGGCAGCATCGGGTGAGGGTTGCGTCGTGGCGACGCGCACAGCGTCGAGCAGCAGTAGTGGCGCTGACCAGATCGTCACACGTGAACACGAGAGCTTACGACTTGCCTTGCGCTCGCAAAACGACACGAAGTCGCTCGCAACGTAGACCGCGACATGCGCCTGACCCACGCGATAACCCCGTGTGTCGTGCATACGACGCGGCGGCACGACGACAAAGGATTTGGGCGAGACACGAACCGGCGACGCATTCGTTTCGACGTTGAGCACTAGTTGCCCGGTGCGCGGCAACAGAAACATGAACTCGTCGTCATGCGTGTGCGGTTGCGTCCGGTATTCACCGACCGACACATGCCGGACGTCGGCGATACGATCTCCGCAGAGATGACGTTGGGCGGTCGGATAGGGCTTCACGCTACGTTCCCCTGATGGTGCGGGCCTGCCAAGGATGAGCGAAGGCAACGACAGATTTCTGCGCCCATTCCAGCACGATTTTGCTGGCAGCGCCACATCTGCGAGGCGATCGAATTGTCAGTATAGCCGTTCAAGGCAGATCGGGAGGCGTCGCGCCGTGCGGCCGCGAGACATCCTGCCTGCGGCGCCATGCTCGGGAAAATACCAGTCCCGGCGCGGATCGGCATAGCGGGCCTGGCTGGCATTTGGCCCGATCGGACGTGCCGACTGGCCCAATCGGAGGCGACGGTCTTTTTCGGCCCCGTCATCCTGAGGCCACTTGCAATCTCGAGTGTTTCCCACATGCCATCTCTCCCGAATTCGCCCATGGGCGGCCCCGACAGTGCGGGCACTTCGCCGGACCTGCGTTTCGTCAACGTCTTCTCGGCCGGCCCGAACGGCGGCAACCCGGCACCTGTCGTGTTCGACGCCGACGACTTGTCTTCCGACGAGATGAAGGCCATCGCCGCACGCTATGGGCATGAAAGCGCTTTTGTCTGCCGGGCGGTCGACCCGCGACATACCTGGCGCTTGCGATTTTTCGTGCCGGCGCACGAAATGGAAATGTGCGGTCACGCCACGCTCGGCGCAATGTGGCTGCTGCGCGAGGCCGGACGCTGGACGTCTGCCACGGCAACGGTCGAGACGCTCAGCGGTATCGTCGACGTTCGGTTTGACGAGGAGACCCAGCGCATCGACGTAGGGCAACCGCGCGGCATCGTCGAACCGATCGACGACCCGCAACTGATCGAATCCATCTGCGACGTATTGCGAATCTCGCCCGACGATCTGTCCCCGCTCGGCATCGTCAACGCGCGAACGAGCCGTACCAAGACACTGATCCCGCTCAGGTCGGTCGAAGCGCTTAACGCGCTCAGCCCTGCGCTCAGCGGTGTCGCCGCCTTGTGCGATGCCCTCGACTCAACGGGCCTGTACCCCATCGCGGTGGAGCGAACCCAGCCGCTGGAACTGCATGCGAGGCAATTCCCGCGCGCTTCCGGCTATCCGGAAGACGCCGCCACGGGCATTGCCGCCGCCGCCACGCTTTACGGCGCAATCCATTACCGCTTGCTCACCGGCAACGATTCGACCATGCGGGTCTATCAGGGCTTTGCGATGGGACGTCCGTCGTGCATCCGTGTCGCACTGCGCAAGCCCGGCGAGGGCAGCGCCGGATGCTGGATCAGCGGTGCCGTCGAATTCGCGATGCTGGAGCCGCACGCATGAAGATTTTCGACAGCGCGCAGGGCGTTCTTACACCCCTATGCCGTCGAGGCGGAAAGCCATGCGCAATCCGCATAAGGCAACTATTTTGACACCTCTATATTCGGATTCAACGCCAAGCGCACAGCCCGATTGCGCGATGCGGACCGCTTGAGGTTTTCACAAATCATTGCTGACCAACACATTAAGGTAACTGTCTCATGGGATCGATTAAACGGCTCGTCTCCTGCGCGATGTTGGGGACTCTCATCTTGACGTCTCACCAGGCGTTTTCCGAAGATCTCGGCCCCTCGCTCACCAAAATCAATACTAGCGGCGTGATTGCCGTTGGCCATCGCGAAGCCTCCATCCCATTCTCGTATTACGACAGTCAGCAGAATGTCGTGGGGTTTTCGCAGGATCTTTGCCAGAAGGTGATTCAAGCCGTAAAGACGAAACTGGGCAAGCCGAATCTGATGGTCCGCATGGTTCCCGTCAATTCGCAGAACCGAATTGCGCTGCTGCAAAACGGCACGATCGACATTGAGTGCGGCGTGACCACCAACACCAAGGCCCGTCATTCTCAGGTCGCATTTTCGGATACTGTTTTCCTTGCGTTGACCCGGTTGCTCGTCAACAAGGATTCGGGCATCAAGGACTTCGGCGATCTGAGTAACAAGACGGTGGTGACCAATGCCGGGACGACGGCCGAGACGATCATTCGCCATATGAACGTCGAGAAGAAACTGGGGATGAACATCATCTCGGCGAAGGATTACGGCGAATCATTCCTCACGCTCGAATCAGGGCGAGCGAGGGCGTTCATGCTGGATGACGTGCTGTTGTCGGGAGCGCGCACGCTATCGAGAAAGCCCGATGACTGGATTGTCACGGGCACCGCGCAATCGAGAGAGCCTTACGCGTTCATGGTGCGCAAGGACGACCCCATCTTCAAAGCGCTCGTCGACCAAACCTTGTCCGGCGTCATGACTTCCGGGGAAATCAACGCCATATACGCCAAGTGGTTTCTGAAGCCTGTGCCGCCGAAGGGCATCAACTTCAATTTTGCGATGACGCCCCAGTTGCGCGAGATTTACGCGAATCCCAACGATCAGGCTGACTATTGATCCGCTACGACGGCTGTCACGGGTTTCGCGTGACGGGCGCCTTTTTGCACGATTTCTTGCACGAACTTCAAACTCGGAAGGTAAAACATCATGGCTCATGGTCTGAGCGCTATCGAAGGAGCCGCGCGCACAACGATTGCACCGGGCGAACTGGACACCCCTGCGATCCGGGCGGCGCGTATCGATCTCGCCGCGTGCTTCCGAATGGCGGCGAAGCTGGGCATGCACGAAGGCGTGTGCAACCATCTCTCTGCGGTGCTTCCCGGTCGGGAAGACCTGTTCCTCGTGAATCCCTACGGATACGCCTTCGAAGAGATCACGGCGTCGAATCTGCTGGTCTGTGACATGCACGGAAATGTCGTGCTAGGCGATGGCGTTCCGGAGATCACGGCCTTCTACATCCACGCCCGCGTGCATCTCAAACAGCCGCGAATCAAGGTGGCGTTCCACACGCACATGCCCAACGCCACAGCTTTGGCGATGCTCGAGGGCGAGCCGTTGCAGTGGGCAGGCCAAACCGCATTGAAATTCTACGGACGCACCTCGGTCGATGAGCAATTCAACGGGCTCGCCATGAATGCGGCGGAGGGTGACCGCATTGCAGACGCCATCGGAAATGCCGACGTCGTATTTCTCAAGAATCACGGCATCATGGTGTTGGGCGCGACCATTGCCGAAGCGTGGGACGATCTCTATTACCTGGAGCGTGCCTGCGAGGTTCAGCGTCTCGCACTATCGACCGGACGGCCGCTCAAGCGTATTGATCCTGCGATCGCGGAGAAAACGTACCGTCAGATGCGTGCGGGAGAACGAGACAGCGCCCGTCAACATCTGGCGAGCGTGCGGCGGCAACTGGATGCAGAAAACTCCGACTATGCCGCTTGATGCCAGCGTCATGGGCAGACGCATGCATGTCCGGCGAGCCAAACGCTGACGAATGCCATGGAAGTCAAGTGGATTGAAGACTTTGTGGCATTGGCTCGGCACCGCACCTTTTCGCGGACAGCGGAAGTGCGTCACGTCACGCAATCCGGATTGAGTCGTCGCATCAAGTCGCTCGAGCAATGGGTGGGCGTGGAGCTGATCGATCGGAGTGCGTTTCCTCCGGAGCTCACGCCTGCCGGCGCGCAGTTCCTCGAAACGGCGCAAGGCTTTTTACGTCGCCTGCTGGCGGCCCGTGAACTCATTCGAGCCGAACACCGCATCGGACTTGAAGGGTTGAACGTGGCCGCCGGACACGCGATCGCCGTTGGACTCTTGCCCCGACTCATTCGGCGTATCCAGACGCACTTTCGCGCCGTCAATTTCCGCATCATTCCGACGAATGTGCATGACTCGATTGCCATGCTGCTTAACGGATCGTGCCAATTGATGCTCGCGTATGAGCGCGCCGAACTGCCTTTGCACATCGACGCCTCCCGTTTCATTTCGATATGCGCAGGCAACGATGCGCTGGTTCCCGTTTGCGCGCCGACGGCAACCGGTTCGCCTCGGTATGCGCTGCCGGGCAGTGCGGCAAATCCGTTACCGCTCATTGCTTACGGCCCCGGCACCTACTTCAGTGCGTGCCTCGCCTTGTTGCTGCGCGATGTCGAGACGCCTCCCGTGCTATCGACATGTTTCGAGTGCGACATGGCGGACGTGCTCAAACAACTTGCGCTTAACGGGGAGGGCGTGGCCTGGCTTCCCCGCAGTCTCATCGAAACCGAGTTAGCCGAGGGCACGTTGGTGCCGGCGGGGGATAAACGCTGGACGTTCGAGCTCGAACTGCGGCTCTATCACGATAGCCACAACACGTCGGGCTCGTTACGTGAACTGTGGGCCGCGTTGGCGGCAAGTGAAACGCAGATACTCGATATTTGAGGCAAGTTACAACCGAATTGGGGCGCACTTCGGTATCTGAGACATGGGGCCGAGTCGATGGCATCAAGCGGGTTCCGCGCACTTCGGACAGCAGTAGAGGATGTCCAGCGAATCGTTCGCGGAACCCAGCGGGTCTTTCCCGAGAGACTGGGTGATGCTTGCCTTCAGATCACGGCTGAAAAACTGAAGTTCGGACCTGCAAAGACGGCAAATCAGCCGATGCGGTGCGACATGCGCCGGATTGGCGCGCGCGAGGTAGATGGCTCGGGGACCCGCTACACCGTCGATCCATTGCCGAATCAATAACCCCGCATTCGCCAGATCGCTTAACACCCGGTATACGGTGCCGAGGCTGAACGATTGGCCGGACGTCATGAGATGACGCATCAGATCCTCGACCGTCATCGGCGCCGTCTGCCGCTCCATTGCCAACAGCATCTGAACCCGGCTATCCGTCACCCGCAGGCCACACGCTGCGATGCGATCGGCCGCACTCGGCGCTTCGTCCGTTGGGCAGGCAAGAGTAGGGCGAGAGTTCATCGCGGAATCATTTGAGTGTCGGACATGCCGACGCCGTGAGGGCGAGTCGCACAAAAACGACCTGCGCGACTCGCCCCACGGCATTCGGCCTCGTCAGACATTACGCCGACAGGATTAGCTGGACATTAGCCGTCACGCAGACGAGTTGCGCCCGCATGCCGTCATCGAAGCCGTCGCAACCCTCGCCGTTTACCACCGGTGTTGATACGTCGCCGTAAGCGTGATCCCCGGCGCGGGCAGGTGACTTGTGTTGTTACTGTTGCGCAGGAGCTGGCTGTAGAGCGGGTAGTAGTAGCGGTTGAACAGATTCTGGATTCCCACCGTTGCCGTGTCGTTCTTTGTGAGTTCATACCGGCTCATGACGTCTACGGTCGTGTAACTCGTTGCGTCCATTCGGCCAAAGCTGTTCACGCCGTTCAACCGATAGTCGCGCCCGGAGAAATAGGTGACTTGTAGCCGATTGCTCCACCTGGGCGTTGGTTTGAACTGAACGTAGCCCGTCAGTTTGAGTGGCGGGATTCGGTAACCGCTCATGTTCTGGGCATTGGCGTTCTGAGGGGTCTCCCGGCCTTGCATCCAGGAAAACGTTCCCCCCGCGCCCCAGCGCTCATCCTCGGAGAGGTAGTCGGCCGTGCCTTCCAGACCGATGATCTTCTCTGCCGTACGCGTCAGAATCAAACCGTTGTTGAAGCTCTGAACGTCCCCGAGATCCGAGGTGGTGTAAAAGACCGCCAGCGAGGTGAGGGTGTTGCCGAAAGCCCCTCGCCATCCCAGTTCGTAATTGTTCGTCTTGACCGGACGCAGGTCGGACGAGTTGATATCGAACCCGGGACGGGCATTGCGAACCTGTACGCCAATGTCAGGCAGGTTGAACCCCTGGCTGAAAGCGACGTAGAACTCATGACCTTTGACGGGTGAGTAGGTCAGACCGATATTGCCCAGCAGTGCGTTGTAATTGACCGTACCGCCATTTACGCCAACCGGGTTGGCGACTTTCGACTGTGACAGCGGCACGAAGTCATTGAAGCTGGCGGTCGCGTATTGATAACGCAATCCGCCTTCCGTCGACCAATGCTCGTTGAACTTGTGCTGCAATTGTGCAAAGCCACCAAGGCTGCGTGTCGTCAACGGTGGCAGATATGTCGCCTCGCCGATCTTGCGGAAAACACGCCCACCGCTGGCGTCGTACAACTTCGGGTCGAAAATATCGAGCGGCATATCGCTCTTTTCCTGTTCGAAGTCCATCCCCCAGATGACGCGGGTGCGTTTCTCAGCGCCAATAGGCGTCTTGATCGTCAGCCGGCTGCCAAAGACGGAGGAGTCCTGCATTGTCTGGTCGACGTTGGCGCCACGCGTCGCCACAGCGCGGGCATCGAACGGCGTGAAACGCGTGAAGTAATCGCGATAGTAGAACTGGGCGGACAGTTGACTTCCCAGCAGATCCCGATGCTCATACTCCAGATTGACCAGGGTGTTGCGAATCTGGTTCTGCTCGTCGAGTTGCAGACCGTCGATACCCCGCGCCGGCACGCTACCGGCAGGCAACCGGGAGACGGAAGGGTCAGACGCGTAGCTCGTATCCTGAGACGCGTTGATATGACTCACCGAAAGCTGAATGCGCTGGTCGGGAGCGAAGCGTAATCCGAGCTTGCCACCGACGTTGTAGTTGTTCGACGAAAACAGGTCGCCCTGACTGGGCTCCGGTGCGATGCGCTGGCTGCGCGCATCGTATGTGTTACCGATGCGGCGTCCGCCAACGTCGAACGCATAATCCAGCATACCCGCGCTTCCGGAGAAATGCTGCTGGACGTCGGCGCTGAGTCCATCCGCGCGCAAACGCGACAAGGGCGTGCCCAGCGAGATCGTGGTATCCGCTTTCGGTTCTCCGCCGGCCGGTCGCGTCGTGATGGAGACGATCCCGCCGGTGGCGCCGCCGCCATAAATGGAGCTACTTCCGCGCAGGACTTCGACGCGCTCGACGAGTGCCGGATCGACGTTCGCGAGATTGCGCGCAGAGTCCCGATTGGTGTTCAGCGGCACGCCATCGAGGAGTACGAGCATGCCCCGACCCCGTAGCGTCTGACCGAAATCGGTGATCGTATGACTCGAATCCGCCATGCCCGGCACGACTTTCGCCAGCACGGTCGCCAGACTGTCCGAGCCTGTCTTGAGCTCATCTAGCTCCGCGCGTTCGATGACAGTCACCTGACGCGTCGGACGAACAAGGTCACTGGTGGTACGCGACGCGCTGACCTCAACGGCGGCCAGCGCCAGTGGGCTACTGCCGGCGGCGGCCGGGGCAGGGGCTGCGGCGTTGGGCGCATCGGCGCTGACAAGTACATAGCCCTGATTCCCGCTGCGGCGGTACGTGATGCCGCTTCCCTGAAGCAAGGCATTGAGTGCGGCGTCCGCCGACATGGTGCCGCGCAATGCCGGCGCAGTCTTGCCTTGCAACAGACCTGGGGAGAAGAACAGTTGCAGATTCGCCTGACGGCCAAACGCGACAAGCGCGTCGGCCAGTGGCTGAGCGGCAAGATTGACGTCGATCATGCCGGCGCTCGCACGTGCCCCTTGGCCGGATGCTTGTGCATTGGCCCGCTCGGGCGCGATGCTGAGTGTGGCGACGGCAGCGAGAAAGAGAAGCGACACGGCCGTGTGCGGACGGCGCGATCGGGAACTGCGGGCGTGTGTAGTACCTTTCACAGCGGTTGGTCTCGTTTCGAATTGTGATGGGTTCGCGGATCAACTTGCAAAGCGAACTATCAGAAGACGTAACGCAGACCAAAAACCTGAATCATTTCGAAGAAATTTTTACGCTTCCATCCGGCAGGGACCGGACCGTGACGGGAAGAAACTCAGGCAGGGCGGCCAGCAACCCGTCGGTGTTATCGGTACTGAACACACTGCTCACACGCAATTGCCCTGTGGCGTTGTCCGCAACAGTCACGGGAGACTCACGGTACCGCGACACCTCAGCCACCACGTCGGCAAGTGGCACATTCTGGAAAACCAGCTTGCCCTCGCGCCAGGCCAGTGAACTCGTCAAGTCGATGGGATGTGCGGGCATGACCGAGCCGTCTGGACGGATCGTCGTACCAGCGCCGCGCGTCAACAACACGGTCGGCGATTGAGCGTTGCCGGGGGATGCTGCCGGACGGCCATCGACCTTCACGGAGCCGGACTCGACGCTGACGACGACCCCGGGCGACACGCGACGGACATCGAAGCGCGTACCCGTCACCGTGATCTTTCCATTGCCTGCGTCGACCACGAAGGGCCGCGACGGATTGTGCGTGACGGAAAACATCGCTTCGCCCTCGACGAGGGTTACGTCACGTCGCTCAGATCCATAGTGGACACGGATCGAAGTCCGCGTGCTCAGTTCGACAGACGTGCCGTCGGCCAGTACGACCGTGCGCCGCTCTCCCGCTCGGGTTGCGAACGCTTGTGTGCCATCGCCGTCAGCGGGGGCGGACGGTCGACTCGCCTGTGTCGCGTCGCCGGGGGACAGTGCCGGTGTGCGCAGCAGCACCGTACCGACAGCCACGCCGAGTACCAGCGTCAACGCCGCCGCCACCCACTTGCGTGAGCGGCGCGGCACAGCGTCGAGCGCTGGCGTGCCGACGGTCGGTTGTGATTCCGGCGATGCAGTCAACTGCCGCAGACGCTCGACCGGAACTGCCGCTGCCGCCTGCCAGACTCGCTGCAGGGCCGCATATTCCGCACGGTGTAGCGGGTCGGCGGCAAGCCATGCGTCACGAGCCGCAGCCTCCCGTGGCGAAAGTGCCGCACCGTGTGACTTCGCGAACCACTGCGCGGCTTCGTGACGAATTCGTTCAGCAGCGTCGTGCATCGGTTCGCGTAAAAAGGGGGAGGAAAAGTGGGAGAAAAAGGGCCGCGCGCATCATTGGGGAGCCAGCGCGCCCAGACGCTCTCGCAAGTGTTTCATCGCCCGAATCATATACTTCTCGACCATATTTTTCGATATATCGAGGCGATCCGCGATTTCCTGCTGGCTGTATCCGTCAATGCGCTGCCAGACAAATACCTGACGGCACTTCAGCGGAAGCTCTGCCAATGCACGCTCGATGGCCAATGCGAGCTGCATGGCGTGAACCTCATCCTCGGGATTGCCGGTCGTCGCTTCGTGATTCGCCAGCGCATCGAGTTCCGTTTGCTCTTTGGCGCCGTCTCGACGATAAGCGTCTATCGCAATGTTTCTCGCTGTCTGGTGCAGATAGGCACGAGGCTGCTCAGGCTGGCTTTCCATCTCCAGCACCCGTAAAAGCGAGTCCTGGGCAATGTCTTCCGCCTGATGCCGATTGCTGAGTTTGCGCGTCCAGGTGCGGAGGAGTTCGTCGTAATAGGCAAACAACCCTCCGGAGCGCGTAGATGCCGACATCAACCCACCACCGCCGGGCGCTCAGGCGAGTCGGTCCGGGTACCAATACAACCGTGGGAAAAGAGGTGAGCTGGCACGTAGCGAAAACAAAAAGGATAACGACCGAAATGTCATTCGGCGTTAAATGGCAGTGCCGATAGATGCGAGTGATTATCATTTCATGAGAGATCTTCGTCAATAGCCCGATCTCGTCATGCGCGATCCGCAGGGATTACCGTGAGATCGCGCACCTGACGCCGAATCAGAGGTCGAACTGCGCAGTCAGCCAGAAGGTTCTTGGCTTGCCGGGCCAGGCGCCATTGATGTCCGGGTCACCGGCAGCCCAGTATCGACGGTCCGTAAGATTCTGCACCGAGAGCGCAAACGTCGTCGGTACGCCGGTGAGCGTCGTACGGTATTTGGCGCCGGCATCGAAGCGGACATAGCCGGGCATCCAGCTCGTGTTCTGAGCGTTCAGCGCACGACGGCCCACCAGATAAGCACCGGCATTCAGACTAAGTCCCTGGACGACCGGCACACGATAATCCAGGAAAAGATTGGCCTGGAACTTCGGCACATCGGCAATCTGTTTCCCCGAGACACTGGGGTCAGCGGGATTGTCGGCGTCAGTGTGCAGATAGGCAGCCCCTGCGATCAGTGACAAATCGCGCGTAAGGCGGCCGTTCGCCGTGACCTCGACCCCGGTGTGACGTTGCTTGCCGCCTTGCACCGTGAAGTTGTCGCTATTACGGTATTGAAGCGTCTTCTCCAGTCGAAATGCCGCAGCGGTCAGCAGCAGATCCGGTGTGAGAGCACTCTTGAGGCCGATCTCATATTGTTTCGTTTTGAGCGGCGGGAGATTTTCGCCGGCATTGTTGGTGTCGTAACCCGCCGGTCCCGGCTGCTCGAAGCCTTCGGCATAGCTCGCGTAGGTCGACACAGCCGGCGTCAGTTTAAAGGTGACGCCGAATGACGGCGCATTGATGCTCGCCTCCTGCGACGTACCGGCGCCCTTCGCCGGATAGCTGTCGTTGCGGTAATTGACGTGACGCAGACCGAGCATGACGTCCCAACGCGGGGTCAGTGAAACGATATCGCTCACGAACACGCTTGGCTGGTAATTTTTCGAGAAGTTCTTTTTCGGAAATGCCAGATTGTCAGGTGCAGGCGAGTAGACCGGATTGTAAATATTGCCTACCGTCGTGGGCAGCACCGTGAAGCCCGACTCGACGGCCTGGAAGTTTCGGGTCGACACACCAGCCACCATTTGATGCTTGATCGGGCCCGTATCGAAGCTGCCGCTGACGTATGTGTCTGTCGACAGCACCCGGAAATTCTGATCCGGGTTCAGGTAAATGTCGCCGGAGAGGATGTTGCCGCTCGGTGCAACGTTATAGATGTCGGGGAAGGCAGCTACGCGCGCGTTATACGACTGTGCAACACGTGCGGTGACCTTCCAACGGTCGTTGAACTTGTAATTGAAATCCGCGCCGATGTTGTACGTTTTCGTTTCGTACTGCAGCCACGGCTGACCGAGCAACACGCGAGGATCGAGCGGCGCCGGCAGTTGGCCGTTCAGGTACGGCCCGACGGCAGGCTGCGCCGCTTGCTTGCGTTGCTGATAGTCAAAGTTCAGCTGGAGCAGCGCATCCGGCGTGATGCCGAAATCCAATGCACCACTGATGAATTTTCTCGAGACATCGAGGTTGTGACCAAAATCGCCGGTTTTCTCACCCGCGACCGTGAATCGATAACCTATCTTGCCATCGACCAGCGGGCCGCCGGTGTCGACGCTCGCGTAATAGCCATCATGGTCGCGCACACCGGTTTTGATCGTGGTGAAGCGATCTCGCGTCGGGCGCTTGATGACGTAGTTGATCGTGCCGCCCGGCGAATTGATCCCGTACAGAAAGCCGGACGGCCCCTTCATGATGTCGACCTGTTCGACATTCTCCAGCGGAATCTCGTAGTAAGGCGCGACAGACATACCGTCTCGACGCACCGTATTCGTCCAATCCACGAAGAAACCGCGAATGCGCACGGTTTCGTAGGCGCCCGCCTGTGTGGCGTCCTGAATGGAGGGGTCGTTCTTGACGACATCCATCAACGTGCGAGCATCTTGCGTGTTCATCAACTCGCTGTTGTAGGACTGGATGGAAAAGGGCAGGTCTTCTGGCCGTTTGGTACCCAGCGCCCCGACGCTCACGCCATCCGACGCATAGAGAGACGGACGCGATGCGAAAACATTGGACTCGGCTAACCGAATAGGTGAAGCCTCCGCGCCGGTCGACGTGCCCGGCTGCCGAACCACGAAACTGCGCTCCCCCGAGGACTCGACGACGAGCCCTGAACCTTCGGTCAGCGCCCTGAGGGCTTCGCCAACCGAATAATTACCTTTGATTGCTGGTGCGGTGCGCGCCTGCGTCATGTCCGTGGAGAAAAGGATCTGCGCCCCGGACTGTCGAGCCACCGCGTTCAGTGCGCGATCGAGCCGTTGCGCAGGCATGTCGAACGCCACACTGGCCGACTGCGCGTGCGCCATGGCAAAAAACACGCTGGATGCCGCGAAGGCGCACAAGCGAAGCCGGAATGCCCGGCGACGGCTCCAATTTCCGTATTCCACAATTTCCCCCTGGATTCTTCTTGATGTGACCCGACGACATCAGGTCTTCACTAGGGATGGCGAATCGGAGATCGGGAATGTAGACGTTCAGTAACAATTTGTTACATTTATCGCCGGGTAGCGATAACGTAGCTGCCGTCCATTTGGCGCGTCACAGAGACAGGGAGCACTGAAGGTAAGGCACGCAGCATGTCGTCCAGCCCATCGATGTTGTACTGACCGGACAATCGCAGCCGAGCAGCGGCCGAATCCTTGATGACGATGCGATGGGACTGGTAACGCTGCATCTGGGCAATCGCTTCGGCGAGCGACACGCCGTCGAACACGAGACGCCCGTCCTTCCATGCCATCTGGGCAGACGCGTCAACAGGCTCAACGGGTCCCAGCCGATCGTCTTGCACGACGAGTCCCTGATTGGCGAGCAACGACGCCGATTGAGACGCCACGACGACTTTGACTTCCCCATGCTGGACGACGATTTGCGTGCCGCCATCGGTGCGACGCACGCTGAATAGCGTGCCAATGTCGTGAATCCGAACGTCACCCACGGCAACCGAAAATGGACGCCACGTTTGTCCCACATCCATCGCCGCCGCCCCGCGTTCAAGCCGCAGTTCTCTGGAACGCACATGCCACTGGACTGTGACTTGCGACGACGCGTCGAGCGACAAATGCGTGCCGTCCGCCAACGTCCATGTCTTGGGGGAGACCGACTGTGTCGCCATCACCTCGGTCTTGTAGGCCGGGTTGAGATACACGACGGCACATGCGGCGACAGCCGCAATCACTGCGGCTGTCACCCGCTTCGTCCTGGTCCGCCTTCTGGACTGGGCTGCCTGACGCAACAAGGTATCGCGATCGGGAAACCGTGCGATCAATTGCGCTCGAAAGGGATCCAGATCGGGTTGCGCACGCTGATGCGGTTCGCTCGCCCGGGACTCGCCAATGTCTTCATTGGATGAAGTGGGGCGCCGATGATCGGGGTTAGCCATGGGCACGAAGGAGAGAGGCGAGTATCAAGTCAGGCAAAGCCCGGGCGTTTGTTCAGGCGGCTCGGCATGCGAGACCGAATGGGCGCTGTCATGTACGAGGGCAGGGCAAGTCGGCTCGACAAAAACAAGCGCGATCTCTTGCATGGCCCGACTCATATGCTTGGCCACCATGCTCCGTGAGATACCCATATGGATCGCGACTTCCGCCTGAGGCAGTTCGTGCAGGCCATGCAGCAGAAAAACGAGACGGCACCGTTCAGGCAAAGCGCTGATAGTCTGCTCCAGACGGTACAGCAACTCCATGAACTCAAGATGGGCGAGTCCGTCAACGTTATCGGCTCGGGTATCCGGCATTTCCGCCGTACTCGTTTGCCACGTCTGCAACCGGTCGGACGCACGCGCGAGATCGATAGCCCGGTGGGTCGATGCCGTACGCAAAAACGCCAGTGGCGTGACGATCGTGTCCTGCGGCGGATTCTCGATCAGGCCCAGGCACACGTCATGAACGACGTCGTTTGCAAAGCCCCTACCGCCAAAGCGACGACGCACATGATCGACAAGCTCATCGTAATGACGAACCAGAGCGGCAATAAGCGGCGAAACGCGTGAGTCCGGCAGGGAGCGCACGATAACCTGAGGATCTGGACAAAAGATCGCGCAATTATAAATGCGAATCGTTTGCAAATGAGAGTGATTTCTAAAAAACCTCCGAACGAGCGTAACCGCGAGACAACCCCATCCCCCTACTTGTCGAGGCCGCTCATCAGAATGTATTTGACCTCGACATATTCTTCGATGCCGTAATGGCTGCCTTCTCGTCCGTAGCCCGAATGCTTCACGCCGCCGAAGGGCACGGACGCCGTGCCGACCGAGCCAGTATTGAGAATCACCATGCCCGCGTCGATGCCCTTTGACATGCGGAAAGCGCGGGCGAGGTCGCGGGTGAAGACGTAAGCGACCAGCCCGTATTCGGTGCTGTTGGCGCGCGCAACGACCTCGTCTTCCGATGAGAAGCGATAGATCGGGAAGACCGGGCCGAAAATTTCCGTGCCGGCAATCTGCATGCGGTCATTGAGCTCGGTGAGGATCGTCGGCTCATAGAACAGGCCCCCTCTGGCATGCGGTTTTCCACCGAGCACGACGTGCGCCCCCTCCGTCCGAGACTGCTCGACGAGCGCAGCCACCTTGTCCAGTCCGGCCTGATTGATCATGGGGCCAACCACAGATTCGTCCTGCATGCCCTGGTCCACGCGGATGTTTGCAACGCGTCGGGCGACTTCGCTGACGAAGCGGTCGTGGATGCTGTCGTGAACGAAAATCCGGTTCGGCGAAATACAGACCTGGCCCGAGTTGCGCAGCTTCGCGCCGACGAGACTCGCAACGGCGTTGTCGAAACTCGCGTCGTCGAAGACGATGAAAGGCGCGTTGCCGCCGAGTTCCAGCGTCATCTTCTTGAGATCCTGACCGCACGCGCTGGCGAGCAACTTGCCCACGGCCGTCGAGCCGGTGAAGGAGATCTTCCGAATACGCGTGTCGCCCGTGAAGACTTCGCCGATCTCCTTCGGGTTGCCCGTGACCATCTCGAAGACGCCCTCGGGAATGCCCGCTTTGCGCGCGTACTCCAGCAACTTGTAGGCGGTCAGGGGCGTGAGCTCCGAGGGCTTGATGATCATGGTGCAACCGGCCGCCAGCGCAGTGGCGATCTTCCGGGTGATCATCATGAACGGGAAGTTCCACGGCGTAATCGCGGCTGTCGGCCCGGCCGGTTCCTTCGTGACGATGACCTGTGCGTTGGCGGCGTGGGTCGGAATCGTATCGCCATAAACGCGCTTGGCCTCCTCCGCATACCACTCGATAAAGCCGAGACCGTAGTCGATCTCGCCCATGGCATCGGAGAGACACTTGCCGTTTTCTCTCACCATGATTTCGGCGAAAGCACGTTTGTCGTCGCGCACGAGTTCGAACCACTTGCGCAGCAGTTCGCTGCGCTCCCTGGCGAGCTTGCGCGACCACGCGGGGAAAGCATTGCAGGTACGATCGACGGCGGCTTTGACTTCGTCGAGTGAGAGTTCCGGGGCTTCACCAACGAGCGAACCGTCAGCAGGATTGTGAACTTGAATCATGGCGAGTCTTCCTTGGTAGCAGGGCAGGGGTGCGAGATGAATACTAGGGACGGCCACATGTGACGACAATGAGAGAACGTCTATGGTTATTGCCTAATCCTATAAATCCGTCGAACACGGATTCAGAGACCGAGTGAGGTTGTGGAGAGTTTTGGCAGGGACGTAAACGCCGTCTGCCGATGAGATCGTGGAATGGCACGGCGGTGTGAGCGACGAATATTGCCCATTTGTTCGATGTGGCAGAGAATCTCGTCAACCCTTCTCAAGCCTGGACCTTGCCAATGGACCATCGAGAGTCGCTTCCCCCGTTAAACCCCGCACGTGCTTTCGAGGCGACGGGCCGCCTGCTGAGCATTTCAAAAGCGGCCAATGAGCTGGCGGTCACGCCGGCGGCCGTCAGCCGACAAGTCCGAACGCTTGAGCAGTACCTCGGGGTCGAGTTGTTCGAGCGGGTGAAAGGGCGGCTGGAACTGACCGCCGCCGGGGCGAGTTATCTGGCGGAGTTGATGCCGGTCTTCGCTGCGCTTCGGGACGCGACCACCAGCCTGCGCTCCTCCGGACGCCGCGCAAGCGTACTGAAGATCCGCTCCCCGGCAACGTTCGCCGTGAGATGGCTGATTCCCCGACTGGCTAATTTCCACCGGCAGCACGCCGATATCGAAGTGCAACTCACGACTTCGCCGGCACCGCTCAACTTTGCTCGCGAAGATATCGACGGCGGCATTCAACTTGGCGACGGTGACTGGCCGGGCGTCGAAGTGCAACGACTCATGCGCAATGTCCTCGTTCCGGTCACCGCGCCGTCGCACCCGGTCAAGCGTGGCGCGCAACTTCAGGGAGAAACGCTATTGCACTCGCTGGCGCGTCCCGAGGACTGGCAACTTTGGCTCAAGGCGGCAGGCATGCCACTGAACGCGCGACGACGGGAAATGCGCTACGAGACATCCTTGCTCGCCTATCAGGCGGCGATTGAAGGGCACGGCGTCGCCATTGCGCAAGAGGCACTCGTACGCCCGGAGTTGAGCCAGGGCACGCTCGTCGCCCCGTTCGCTTTTCAACTGGACCGCGGCGCACACACCTACTACTTCGCGTGGCCGGCAAAGCGCCGGTCGTCGGCAGCGCTCGAAATCTTTCGGGACTGGCTGGTAACGCTCGTAGCTGAGTAGTACGCCGCGGCACACCCTTTAACAAAAAGTCAAAGCATCGCTTCGAAAAAGTCGATTGTTGCTCGCGAGCACGCTCCCTATGCTCGTCTCATGGCTTGGCATTCCGGCAAGTCAAGGAGACAGGACAATCGAAAATGTTAAGAGACAGCCTAAGTGGCGTGCGCGTACTCGACTTCTCGCACGTCCTTGCCGGTCCGGTGTGTTCGATGACACTCGCGGATCTGGGTGCGCACGTCGTCAAGATCGAGCCCCCTGAAGGCGAGCTTGGCCGCAAGATCGGGCCGCCCTGGGTGAACGGAGAAAGCCCCGTATTCATCAGCGTCAACCGCAACAAGTTGAGCGCTTCCATCGATCTGAAAACCGATGCGGGCCGACGCGTGATCCGCAGAATGCTCGGCGACGCCGACGTGCTCGTCGAGAACTTCCGACCGGGTGTCATGGCGTCGATGGGACTGTCCTTCGAGGCGGTACGCGAGATCAACCCGCAACTCGTTTATTGCTCCGTCTCCGCCTTCGGTCAGAACGGTGCCAATCGCACGCGTCCCGGTGTCGACGGCATCATTCAGGCGGCGAGCGGCCTGATGAGCACACTGGGTTCAACCAACGCCGATCCCCTGAAAGTGCCAGTGCCGATTGCCGATATGCTCGGCGGCTATCTGGCAGCGCTCGCCATCCTCGCCGCACTCCATCGTGTGCGCGACGGCAAAGGCGGCGCATACCTCGACGTCAGTCTCTACAACGCGACGGTGATGTTGCAGCAAATCGGCTTCGCGTCGTTCTTCGCCTCCGGTCGAAACCCGGACAAGGTCGGAAGCGCCGCGCCCTATGCGGCGCCGAACGAGGCCTATCCGACCCAAGACGGCTGGATGGTCGTCGTCGCCTATCACCCGGCGCGATGGACGGCGCTGTGCGAAGAACTGGATATGTCGTGGTTAGCGTCGGATCCGAGATTTTCGACCAATGACGAGCGCGTGCGCCACCGGGCAGCCCTGCACGAGTTGCTCGCATCAAAGTTCACCGGGCACACCACGGCCGACTGGATGGCACGACTCTGCGCTCGCGACATTATTTGCGCGCCCGTTGCGACATACAGCGACGTCATGGCGTCGGAAGAGTATTCGCAGAGCGGGCTCGCGTCGACGATGGACCACCCCATTGCCGGGCGCATTCGAACCCATCGATTTGCCTTGAGTGCGGCCGACGATGCGACCGGGCATGTCGATCTTGCGGCGCCGATAAACGGCGAACACACGCGGCAAGTCCTCCAGAGCTACGGCATCAGCGATGCCGAAATCGCGGAGCTGCTTGACATCGGCGCGATTCGGGCGAGCGCGATGCCTCCGACACGCCCCAACGATCATGGGGCCGGAAGGCTTGCCGTTTGAACGTCGATGGTTTCAGGCGGGGTTTGTGCTGATCGACCAGAGGGAGCGGATGTCCGCGTTTCCCGAACGTCGCCCCGCGAGATTTCTGAATCGCTGAACGTGCGGGAAAAACGTCATCCCGGCGTAATCGCAGGTTTTTGGAGGAGGTGCAGGTCGTGTCAACACAAGTTGCTGAGAAGGAGTTCCTGGTTCTGACGTCATTTGATGCCGGGGTTTTGACGATAACGCTCAACGCTGCCCAGAACGGCAATGCGCTCACGGTGGCGATGACCGAAGCGCTTTCGACCGAGCTCGAAGCGATTGCGCATCGTCGCGATGTGCGTTGCGTGCTGTTGCGTTCGTCGGCGAAGCATTTCTGCACCGGCGGAAACGTGAAAGACATGCAAAGCGGGCGCGATCTGATGGACGGCGGCATCGAAGCCGTACGCGATCGTCTGCTGGGGAGTTTGCATCGCATCACCCGAGCACTCAACGACATGGAGGTTCCGTCGGTTTGCGCGGTCAACGGAGCGGCGATTGGCGCTGGTTTCGATCTGGCGTTGATGTGCGATATCCGGGTGGCAGGGCAGAGCGCCGTGTTCGCCGAGAGTTTTCTGCGTCTTGGGCTCGTGTCGGGAATCGGGGGCGCCTGGTTTCTCAATCGCGTGGTCGGGCCTGCCAAGGCGCTGGAAATGACGCTCACCAGCGAATTCATCGATGCCGCGCAAGCCGAACGCCTGGGCATCGTGACCAGGGTGGCGCCCGACGATCGTCTGGACGCCGAGACGCTGGCGTTGGCGCAGCGAATCGCCGCACATCCGCCCGGAGCCGCACGCATGGCTAAACGGTTGGTGCGGGAATCGGCGTCCGCTTCGCTGCCCGTCGCGCTCGAAATGGCCGCGAGCATGCAGGCCATTCTGCTTTGTGGAAGCGAACACAAGGAGGCGGTGACGCGATTTATCGAAACCAGAGCGGCAGGAAAGCAGACCTGAGAAGCGCCGTTGCAAGCGCCGTACGGAATGTAGCCATCAAAGAGCCGAGGTCGCGAATGCGCGACGCAACGGCCAATGAATCAGTATCCAGGAGACACCTATGTTCTACGATCAACGGCCCGGGCATGCCGGGCCCGGCATGCTTCGTCTCATTGCGAGCGCGAGTGTCGGCACCATGCTCGAGTACTACGATTTCTTCATCTATGTCGCACTGACGTCAACATTGACCGGGTTGTTCCTGCCATCGGCAGACCGCGTCGTGGCCGCGCTGGCAGGCGTTGCGACATTCGGCATTGCCTACGTCGCCCGACCGGTCGGAACGCTGATTTTCAGCCCCATGTCCGACAGGGTCGGACGAAAGAAGACGTTTGTCGTCACCCTCCTGATGATGGGCGCAGCAACTGTCGGCATCGGATGTCTGCCGACGTATGCGGCCATCGGTGCGGCGGCGCCCATCGCGCTGCTGACGCTGCGGATCATCCAGGGTGTCGCACTTGGCGGAGAGTACGGCTCGGCGGTCGTCTACGTCATGGAGCATGCGCAAGCCGGGCGCAAGGGCATGGCGACAAGCGTGCTTCAAAGCACCGCAAGCGTCGGGCTGTTACTTGCCTTGCTGATCGTCTCCGCGCTCAAGTGGCTGCTCGATCCTGCAAGCTTCCTGTCCTGGGGATGGCGCGTTCCGTTCCTCGTTTCCGCCCCGATTGTCGGCGTCGCAACATGGATTCGCCTGGGGATGAAGGAAACGCCGATCTTCTCCGAGCTCAAGAACGCCGGCTTGCTTTCGGCGACGCCACTTCAGGACACGCTCAAGAGCAAGACTTCGTGGAAGGCGATCTTTGTCGCGATGTTCGGTGCGCAGGGCGCGACGTCGGTGTCGCTGTACACGTCGATCGTCTACATGCTTTATTTCCTCGAGAACGTTCTGAAAGTCGAGCCGACGAGGGCGAGTCTTTGCCTCGGCATTGCGATTGTGATCGCGGCGCCCACGTACCCGTTGTTCGGGCGACTGTCCGACGCCATCGGGCGAGCCAAAGTTATCTTGATCGGCATCGTGCTCTGGGCCATCGCGGCTTACCCGTGCTTTGCCGGTATCCGGACCTACGTGCTCGCGGCGCAGTGGTCTTATGTGACGGCGCTCATTACGGTGCTTGCGCTCCTCACCGCCATGATCATGGCGCCGCTGCCCGCTTTCATTGCCGAATCGTTCCCGCCGCAGAGCCGGACCACCGGATTCGGGCTGTCGCAGCAATTCGGAAACGTGCTGTTCGGCGGGTTTCTTCCGCTGTTCAGTCTGACGCTGGTCAATCTCACGGGGAATCAACTGGCGGGTGTGGCGTATTCGATAGCGTCGATGCTGCCTTGCCTGCTGGTGACTTACTTCTGGGGCCTCAAACAAGACGCTATCGGCCAGCGGGAATCGACAAGCGGCCATCCGCTGAGAACGAAAGCCGAATCGCAACTGCCAGTGCAACAGTAAAGGTGCTGATGTCCTTTACCTCCTGCCTGCGGCTGTCGAACGACGGCACAGGCAGGAGGTGCCAACGAGATGCGGCCGACGATTCAATGGGGTTGACTCAAAACCAACCAACTAGTAGATTGGCAGGCATTGTGATCCTGAGGAAGCGCGTAACGCGCTCATTTTTTGGATTTCGCCGTCAACCAACTAGTTGGTTGATTTATGATTTTCTTTGCTGTCGGAAGGTCACTGGCGCAGCTTTCGATGGCGTTTCTTGCGTGTGTCGCATCGGTGCGGCACACGCCTATAGCGCTCAGGAGATTCAGTATGTCGATTTCAAGTCTTCAGAAATTTCTGGTGGGTAGTTTGGCGGGCGCTGTGCTCAGCGTCAGCGCCATGAGCGTCGCCGTGGCGGCGGATCAGGGCGTGCGTGTGCGCGGTGTGGTGGTCGCGCTGGCGGGCGACAAGCTCGAAGTGAAATCGCGCGAAGGGCAGCAGGTGAGTGTGAAGCTGACGACCGGCTGGATGGTGTCGGCCGTCAAGAAGGCCAGTATCAGCGACATCAAACCGGGCGACTTCGTCGGCATTGCCTCGCTGCCCAAGTCCGAGGGCGGTGACGGCGCGCTGGAAGTCCTGATCTTCCCGCCCGCCATGAAGGGCCGTGGGGAAGGTAGCTTCGGCTGGGATTTGAAGCCGAACAGCTCCATGACCAATGCCACGGTAGGCGACGCCGTGCAGTCCGTGGACGGCAGCGTTGTCACCGTCAAATATCACGGTCAGGAAAAGAAGATCTCGATTCCTAACGGCACACCGGTTGTCACGCTGGCACCCGCGACGGTGAGCGATGTGAAGCCCGGAACGGCGGTGTTTATCCCGACGCAGAAGGATGCCAGCGGTACGCTGTCCGCCGGCCAGTTGATCGTCGGCAAGGACGGTGTTGTACCGCCGATGTAATCGCGCAGGCTGGCGGGCGGTGTCCGTCAGCCTCCCATGCGAGGCTTTTCATGAATTCCCGCAATGCAATGCATGTCAGCGAGGGGGCAACGTCGAAGCCCCCTCGACAGTTCATTCGACGGCACTCCGTCATCGTGCGAATCACGCACTGGCTCAATGTGATCTGTTTGTCCGTGTTGCTGCTTAGCGGACTGCAAATTTTCAATGCCCATCCCAGACTCTACTGGGGGAAGTTCGGCGCGGACGCGGACCACGCGTTACTCGATATTGGATCGCAACAGCGCGCCGACGGGTTGCATGGCTACGTGGCGATCGGTTCGCTTCGCGTCGAGACGACGGGCGTGCTCGGTGTTTCCCGAGAGGCCGGTCAACTCGCTCCCCGAGCGTTCCCCGAGTGGCTGACGATTCCTTCCTACCATGACCTGGGCGCCGGTAGAAACTGGCATTTCACCTTCGCATGGCTGCTGGTCGTCAATGGCGCGATCTACCTTTTGCATGGCCTGTTGCGCGGTCACATTCGCCGCGATCTGCTGCCCGGCGCCGATCAGTTGACGCCGAAACATCTGCGGCAGGAACTCGTCGACCATGCGCGCCTGCGATTCGCCAAAGGCGATGAAGCGCGACGCTATAACGCCTTGCAAAAGCTGACCTATCTCGCCGTAGCGTTAGGTCTGTTGCCGTTGATGGTCCTGACTGGCCTGACGATGTCGCCGGGCATGGACGCTGTCTTTCCGTTCCTGCCCGACTTGTTCGGCGGGCGTCCCTCCGCGCGCACCTTGCACTTCATCACGGCGACGCTGCTGGTGTTGTTCGTTGTCGTTCATGTGCTGATGGTCGTGCTGTCGGGGTTCTGGAACAACATGCGCTCGATGGTCAACGGACGCTACGCCATCGATCGTTCAGGAGAAGTGCAATGAAAACCGGGTTCTCGCGACGTCAATGGCTTACCACGCTGGTCTCCGGCGTGGGGGGCGCGTTGCTTTCCGGGTGTGATCGAATCACGCAGAGCGCTGCGGGCGGTTCCGTGCTGCGCAGCACGGAAAAGCTCACGATGGCGAGCCAGCGAGGGTTGCTTGGACGCCAAGCGATGGCGCCTGAATTCAGCGTTGCCGACCTGTCGCCGGTGTTTCGCGCCAATGGCACCCAAGCGCCGGATTCCGACGAGTACAACCGCTTACTGGCCAACCAATTTGCGGACTGGCGATTGCAGATTCGTGGACTGGTGGAGCAGCCACTGGACTTGACGCTTGCCGATCTGAAGCGCCTGCCGTCACGCACCCAGATTACCCGGCACGACTGTGTCGAGGGCTGGAGCGCCATTGGTCAATGGACAGGGGTGGCGCTCGGGCGGGTGTTGGATGCCGCCCGAGTGAAGCCCGGTGCGCGTTATGTGGTGTTCTATTGCGCAGACGAGCTGGAAGCATCGCTCGATGGCAGCGGACGCTATTACGAGAGTATCGATCTGCTCGACGCCTATCATCCGCAAACGATCCTCGCGTACGGCATGAACGGGCAGGATCTCCCCGTGGCGCACGGCGCGCCGCTGCGCCTGAGAGTCGAGCGGCAGTTAGGTTACAAGCAAGCCAAGTACCTCATGCGAATCGAGGTCGTGACGTCGTTCGACAAGGTCTGGGGCGGCCGGGGCGGGTATTGGGAAGATCGGGGCTACGAGTGGTACGCGGGTATTTGACGTCGATCCGTATCTCCGCATCTCCGTATTGTGCGGTCAGCCTTCGTTCTGAAGCAGTCCGTTCGCCAGATGCCGATACGCCTCGACCGCCTTGGCGAAAACCGCTTTCGGATGTTCGGATGACGCAATCCACATAGCGGCGTTGAGCGCGGCGCCATTGAGCAATCGCGCAGTCGCCTCGGCATCCACCGGCTTGACGACGCCTTCGTCGATCAACGTCTGGATCCCTCGCATCGTCCGCGCCAGACACGCGTTCTGGCTCGGCCATTGCGAGGGATCCCCCAGCACGGCCGGGCCATCGCGCAGCATGATGCGTTGGACCTCCGGCTCCAGCGCCATCCGGATGTAAGCCATGGCCTCAGCCATCAGCTGATTCCACAGCCCCTTTTCCTTGATGCTCAGCGCGTGCGCCTTGTCCGCCATTTCCGTGTCGATCTGGTCCACGACGGCTTGCAGCAGGCCCTTCTTGTCGCCGAAGTTGTGATACAGCGCCCCTCGGGTCAGACCGACCTCGGCGGTGAGTTCGTCCATCGACGCATTCGCATATCCATGCAAGGCAAAGGCACGGCGGGCCGCCTGAATGAGCTTGGCCCGGGTCGCTTCGACCATCTCCGAACGAGTCTTCGCCACAGCAATTTCCTTAATTCAACGAGATAAACAGACGCCCGACATTTTATTTGACATACGTCGCGTATGTTTGCTTAAATTAACATACGCGGCGTATGCAAACCGTTTTGCGGGGAGACACGCTCGTGCGAACGCAATCGCCACCGTCATGACAACGCTGTCAGCGGCGGCGATCCTCGAAGACCTATTGTTTAGAAGACAAGACCATGTCCCAACAACGTCACGCCGTTTTCCCGGCTGGCCGTCAGGCGCTCTATGAAATCAACCGTTACTCCGCCGCCATTCGTTCCGGCGATCTGCTCTTCGTATCGGGGCAGGTAGGCAGTCGCGAAGACGGCTCGCCGGAGCCCGATTTTGCGAAGCAGGTGCAGTTGGCGTTCGACAACCTGAACGCCGTACTCGACGCAGCCGGATGCCGCTTTGACGATGTTGTCGATGTCACGACGTTCCACACCGACCCGCAGGCCCAATGGGACACGCTCAAAGCCATCCGGGAAAAAGAAATTGGCGATGCGCCTTATCCGAACTGGACGGCCGTGGGCGTGAACTGGCTGGCCGGATTCGATTTCGAGATCAAGGTGATCGCGCGCATTCCCAGCGCTTGACGCGGATGTGAGATCAAGCGATTCGACACGAGCGCTTTATCGCGCTCGATGTGTTTTCGATCCGTTCGGCGCAGCCGTCCTCACGGAGATCAGCAACGGATGGCTCAGCGGTAATGCACGACTGTCTTGTTGACGGCAGTCGTGGCTCCACCGGCACCGTCTGTCCTGGCATCGCCGCGCGATGCATTCGCTGACGTCGAACTCGTGGTGGCCGTGGCCTTACGTGCCTGGATGCTCGCAAGACGGGCACGATTGATGACTTCCCAGTCCGGGCCGGCGAACGCCGATGCGGTCATGCCGGCGGCTGCGACGGTGGCGATGATGCGAATAAAGCGGGCGACGTAAATCGATTTCATGATGTATTTCCCGGAGACGCGACATTGTTGGCGTCTTCGTGGGATCGGGCATACCGATGTGCGTCGTCATGGAGAAAAAAGCGATGTCCGCTGTCCTGAGAATTTTTCACCCACCCATCAAGCATTGAGCCGCGCGACGTTTTCGCCAATCCACGTCATGGGCATATCAAGCGCGCACGCTTGCATCAAGGGAAAACCCTAATCCACGAACATCAAAATTCATATAAAGATATATATGAATTTTTGACTTCGGCCTTCGGGCCAGATCCGATCGTGGACAACCGTATTCCCCGGTATCACCAGTTGCGCGACGAGCTTGCCGCGCGCATCGCCGCCATCGAATGGCAGCCGCACGATCCGCTGCCGACCGAACAGGAACTGGCGCTCGCCTATGGGCTGGCGGTTGGCACCGTGAGAAAGGCGATCGATCTGCTCGAACGTGAGGGGCTTGTCGAACGCTTTCAGGGACGCGGAACATTCGTTCGCCGCGCCACGTTCGACCGCTCTCTGTTTCGCTTTTTCCGTTTCCAGTCGCCGACAGGCGAGCGCCGTATTCCCGAGAGCCGCATTCTCGAACGTGTCGTTTCCCGAGCGCCCAAGGCGGTCGTCGAAAAGTTCGGCCTGAAGACGGGCGCCAAAGCCATCCGCCTCGCCCGTCTGCGTCTGATCGACAACGCACCGATCGTCTCCGAGCAGATCTGGCTGCCGTACGAACCCTTCGCCGCGTTGGCCGATTGCCCGCTGGAAGACTTCGGCACGCTGCTTTACCCGTTCTACGAACAACGCTGCGCCCGGGTGATTGCCCGCGCGGAAGAGCGACTAACCGTCGAGACCGCCAGTGATGCGGATGTCGCAGCCCTCCAGATACCGGCACATAGCCCGATCGTGATCGTCGAACGACTGGCGTATGGCTATGACGACAAGCCGCTCGAATGGCGTCAGTCGCGTGGCGCCGCCCAACACTTCGCCTACGAGATCGAGATTCGCTGACGGGCGAAGCGACTGTTCGTGCCGCACGCAACAGCGCCTCGTCCGTTCGCGCATTGGCTCAGCCCGACATGGGCCGAGCGCCGTGCGCATCAGGCATTTTTGTGATTCAACCACTATCGCTATTAGCGTCGGCAAAGACGCGTGGAGTCGGGATGTTTTCTTGGTATAGCAAGGTATCCGCAGGGGAGCGGCGCACGTTCTGGGCCTGTTTTGGCGGTTGGGCGCTCGATGCGCTCGACGTACAGATGTTCAGCCTCGTCATTCCGGCGATCATCGCCGAATGGGGCATCAGCAAAACCGAAGCGGGTCTCGTGAGCGGCGTAACGCTCGTGGCCTCGGCGCTCGGTGGCTGGATCTGCGGCGCGGCGGCGGATCGCTTCGGTCGCGTACGCACGCTACAAATCACGGTGGCCTGGTTCTCCATCTTCACACTACTGTCGGCCTTCGCGCAGAACTTCCCGCAGTTCATCGTGCTCAAGGCGTTGCAGGGCTTCGGCTTCGGTGGCGAATGGGCTGCCGGCGCGGTGCTGATGGCCGAGACCATCCGCAACGAGCATCGCGGCAAGGCAATGGGCGCCGTGCAGAGCGCGTGGGCTGTAGGGTGGGGCGCCGCAGTGCTGCTCTATGCGGGCGTGTTTTCCTTCCTGCCGGCAACGCTCGGCTGGCGTGTGATGTTCGGCGTCGGCATTCTGCCCGCACTGCTCATCATCTACGTCCGCCGCAACGTCAAGGAACCGGAGGTCCCGGCAGCGAAGGCGTCCACGAAGCAGGCCGCCGCGTCTGCCAAGCGGATACCGCTGCTGTCGATCTTCGCCCCCGACGTGTTGCGCATGACGCTGATCGGCGGCCTGCTCGGCGTCGGTGCTCACGGCGGCTACGCGGCACTCACGACCTGGCTGCCCACGTTCCTGAAAACGGAACGACACCTCTCGGTACTCGGTACGGGTGGCTACCTCGCCGTCATCATCGTCGCGTTCTTCTGCGGCTGTATCGCTGCGTCGTATCTGCTCGATGCCATCGGTCGACGTCAGACGATTCTGCTGTTCTCGGTCTGCTGCGTGGCGACGGTGATTCTGTACGTGTTCCTGCCGATGTCGAATCACGCCATGCTTGCGCTGGGCTTCCCGCTCGGTTTCTTCGCTGCGGGCATCCCGGCCAGCATGGGGGCGCTGTTCAACGAGCTTTATCCGCGTGGCACGCGTGGCACCGGCGTCGGCTTCTGCTACAACTTCGGACGCGTCGTCTCCGCCGGCTTCCCGGTCATGGTCGGGCATCTCGCCACCCAGTACTCGCTGGGATTCGCCATCGGCATCGACGCCGCCATCGCCTATGCGATCGTCGCGATCTCTGTGCTGATGCTGCCGGAGACGCGCGGTCGTACACTGACGGAAGACCCCGTCGTCTGAGCTTGACGAATGACGCAGCACATTACTCAGTCCATCACCCGATGCGCAATGCCGATTACCGGCATCGACAGCCATGCGCATGTGTTCGCGCATGGCCTGCCGCTGGCATCCGGCAGGCGTTACGCGCCAACCTATGAAGCCACGCCCGAGCAATATCTCGCGATGCTCTCGAGCCTCGGCCTGTCTCATGGGGTTCTGGTGCAACCGAGCTTTCTCGGCACGGACAACAGCTTCCTGTTGGGCTGTCTCGACGCACACCCAGAACGCCTGCGCGGCATTGTGGTCGTGGACCCGATGCGCGATCTCGGGCAGATCGACGCATGGCATGCGCGGGGCGTGGTCGGCGTGCGGGCAAATCTGATTGGCACAACGCTTCCGGATTTCGGCGACGCCGCGTGGGCGCCGTTTCTCGAGCGTATGGCCGCGCTCGACTGGCACCTGGAAGTGCAGGTCGAGGCCGCGAGGCTGTCCGGTGTTATGCCCACCTTGCTCGCAAGCGGCGTGCGCGTCGTCGTCGATCACTTCGGCCGCTTTGAGCCGTCACTCGGCACCGCCGACCCGGGCTTCGAGGACCTGCTTTCGCTGGGCGCGACACGACAGGTATGGGTGAAGGTTTCCGGCGCCTATCGCGTCAGCGCGAATCCCGGCGATCCCGCTGCTGCGCTGGCCGCTGCCCGGGCGGCGTGGCCCGCGCTGGCACGAGAGTTCGGCGTCGACCGGCTCGTATGGGGCACCGACTGGCCTCACACCCAGTTCGAAACCACGCAGAACCCGCAACGCACCCGGGAACTCCTCGACGCGCTGGTGACTGATCACGACCAGTTGCGCGCCGTGCTCATCGATACACCGGCATCGCTGTTTCAGTTTCGTTAATCAAACCAACTGACGGCTAACGGCCAACGCCATACCCATTACATAAAGCCTCAATAGGCTACACGCGCGCATCGTCATGCAGCCCGATCCCGGCTGCGCGACGGACGCCGCCACTCGCTCAACGCACAATCCAAGAGACCCTCCGTGCTCAAGAATCTCTCGATCAAAACCGGCCTGACGCTCGCGACCGGCATCTTCGTGGTGCTGGTACTCGTCATCGGCGCCTGCGCCTTTACGTCGCTCGCCTCGACCAATGAATCGCTCAGCCGGATGTATCAGCACGACATGGCAGCGACGAACGCGCTCACCCGCAGTTCCGAACTGCTGCTGCGGTGCCGATCGGCGAAGAACCGTTACGAGTCGTTGATCGGTCAGCAGAAGGACAGTGACGCGGCGCGACAGTTGCAACTCGCCGAGCAGTATTGCAATGAGTCGCAAAAGCAGTGGGACGTCTTCGCCGCCGTGCCGGTTTCCGACGAGGCCAGTACGCTGGTCAAGGAAGCGGGCGACAAGCACGCGGACATGATGAGCAAGGGCATCATGCCGGAATTCGATGCGCTGAGGGCTCGCGACTTCGACGCGTATCGCCGCATCCAACTGCAATACAGCAGCCCGCTGTACAACCAGTTCGACAAGTTGACGCAGCCGCTGATGGACTATGCGACGTCGCGCGCGGCACACCGCTTTGCCGAGGCGCAATCTCGCGCACACACGATGAGCGCTGTCCTGATCGTCTGTGCCTTGCTCGCCGTGACGATCGCGTTCGTCGTGCGCCGTGTGCTCACGCGCGTCGTCGTCGAGCCCATCGGGGAGATGGCGCAGCACTTCGAGTCGATCTCGAAGGGTGATTTGCAGCAGGACATCGTGGCACTCGGCACCAACGAGATCGGCACGTTGCAACGGGCGCTGGACAAGATGCAGGCTGAGCTTGCCGGCACCGTGCGTCACATCCGGGCGTCCACCGAGTCGATTACCGTAGCGGCGAGCGAGATCGCGTCGGGCAACGTCGACTTGTCTGCTCGCACGGAGCAGCAGGCGTCGTCGCTCCAGGAAACGGCGTCGAGCATGGAGCAGATCACCAGCACGGTGAAACAGAACGCGGACAACGCGCGTCAGGCCAGTTCGCTGGCCCGTAACGCCTCGGAGATCGCAGGGCAGGGGAGTGCCGTCGTCAGCCGGGTCATCGGCACGATGGATGAGATCAACCAGAGCTCCGCACGGATTGCAGACATCATCGCCATCATCGAAGGCATTGCGTTCCAGACCAACATTCTTGCCCTCAATGCCGCCGTCGAGGCCGCCCGTGCGGGTGAGGAGGGGCGCGGTTTTGCCGTGGTCGCAGGGGAAGTGCGCAGCCTTGCGCAGCGCTCGTCCGCTGCCGCCAAGGAAATCAAGACGTTGATCGACGCCTCGGTGGACCGGGTGCAGGCCGGCGCGAGTCTCGTCGATCAGGCAGGCAAGACGATGCAAGAGATCACGAACGCGGTGCAACGCGTGACCGACATCATGGGCGAGATCTCCGCCGCGTCGGAAGCCCAGAGCGGTGGCATCGATCAGATCGCGCGGGCCGTCACGCAGATGGACGAGGTGACGCAGCAAAATGCGGCCCTCGTCGAAGAGGCGGCCGCCGCATCGCAGTCATTGGAGGATCAGGTGCAGTCGCTCAAGCGTGCGGTGGCCATTTTCCGGGTGGATGCCCATCCTGCATTGCTGCAACTGGCTTGACTCTGTGATGTGGCGCCGACGGCGGGTCCCCGACGTCGGCACACCCGACTCAGGATGACGGTTCAACGACTTGCGTAACCGTCTCGTGTTGCCGCAACGACTGAATTCGGTCGACGACGTACTCGACCCACTGGCGGTATTGCCCCGCGCCTGGATGGTATTTGTCGCGCGCCATGTCGCGGGGATTCGCTGCCCATGCCAGCGATACGTAGCGGGCGGCGGGGTCTCGCTCGACCCAGTTGAATAGCAGGTTATCCAGTCGCTTCGCGTAACGACCGAGATACCAGCGCAGCGGGTGTGGCGCGGCGGGAAGAATATGCAACGGGGGCAGGCCGGTCACCACAAGGCCACAGGCACCGGTACGCGTGCGTAGCGTGTCCACCAGCGCAATGTAGTCCGCGAGGAATTGCGACGGTTTGCGCTGTGAGGTCACATCGTTGGTGCCGAGTGCTGTAATCAGATAGTCGGCGCGCGGCAACGCGCTGTTGTTCACCAGCGTCAGTGCCTCGTGGGTGTTCATCCCGGATTTGGCGACGAGTTGCCACGCTACCCGACGGCCTGTGCGAGCGGCGAGCAGCCTGGCGACGGGTTGAGCCAGGGCCTCGGCCTGCACTTCGACGCCAACGCCGGCGGCTGACGAATCCCCCACGACCAGGATACGCAACGGGGTTCCGGGGCGACGGGCGTCACCCTCAAGCCCTCGGATTCCGGCGGTTTCCTCAATCCGCTCCATCCCCTCAATCCCTTCACGTGGCCCCGCCGCTTCCGGAAGACGCAGGGCGGTTCGTCGCAGCCATCGCGCCTGCGCCAGCAGAATCGGCCCGAGTGCGATCTTGTAGAGGTTCAGCATTTAGCAGTGTTTGAGCATCGAGGAGGCGCATCTTACCGCTTTCCGGCAGACCTTCGCCGACCACGATCTGACTTCGCACGCGGGGCACGTGGACACCATCGTCGCCCTGACGTCTGTGCCATTATTCGGCGGCTTCCGATTTCATGGACACCAAGTTAAGGTGGACAATGTAACCGGCAGCAGCCCACTATGGATGGCGCTTCAATGATCGGGACATGCAGAGGTCCGGAGGCTCAGCGTGAGGAGAACTACCGTGGGAAAAGCAAACCTGGATGAAAATCGTTCGGGACAACTGTCACGGTCATTTGCGGTAATCCGGGCACTTGCTCAAGGCAAAGACAATGCGCAGAGAGTCATTGACGTCGCCAGGAGCGTAGGCCTGCCGGAGTCGACTACGCATCGAATTTTAGGTGGACTGATCGCGGAAGGGGTTGTGGAGCAGTGCCGGAAAACTCGATGTTACCGACTGAGCGTTGAGTTCTTTTCACTCGGGGCCATGGCCCGTGAGCCTTACACGCATGATGGCTTTATCGGAGATATTCTGGAATCGCTCTGCGCCGACCTCGGGGATTCCACTTTTTTTCTAGTCAGACGAGGTTTCGACGCGATCTGCATGGACATGTGCGAGGGCCCGATTCCAGTGCGCTCATATACCGGCAGGATTGGTGGGCGTATGCCGCTCGGAACCGGCGAGGGCGGACTGGCCATCCTCGCATTTCTTCCTGAGGCAGAACGCGAGGAGATTATTCGCGCCAATTGGGCGATAAGGCAGGAACACCCCGAGATCAGCGATGACGAGCAGGCTTTGCGAGCTCGCATTCATCTTGCCCACAAGCTTGGATACGTAACGCGCGACCGAGGCATCATAGACGCAATGACGGGCGTCTCCGTCCCGATTCTTGACTCACTCGGATCAGCCGTAGCGGCCCTTAGCGTCGGCGCTCTTGCGCAAAGATTTCGAGCTGGCCGATTGGAGCTAGTTGTCCAGCGCCTGAAAC
Source organism: Pandoraea sp. ISTKB (assembly GCF_001721285.1). NCBI lineage: Bacteria > Pseudomonadati > Pseudomonadota > Betaproteobacteria > Burkholderiales > Burkholderiaceae > Pandoraea > Pandoraea sp. ISTKB. The sequence goes on along the minus strand of NZ_MAOS01000039.1, from coordinate 30,365 downwards.
TAGCAGCGGATGCGATCGCACCAGTTGTCGACAGGTACCGCATGCGTATCCACAACCCTTATTGAGTTTCTGTCGCCGTACATTTCCGGCAGCATTTGCCGGACGGTAGTAACTTTGACCATAAAGAACCAAGGGGAAAAGCATGGGAACTTACGAGAACAAGGCAAAGCGTGATGCAAAAACGTCTCGCACGATCGACGCTTCAGAATCTCAACGTTCCCGGAATGACGCCCCGCAATGGCTCGATAATCGGGCGCAAGCCGCGACCCAGCAGAAGCTGTCGGACATCGCGACCCGCAGTCCGCAGGTCAGGCAGCTCAACGCGTTCCAGTCGTTGGCCGACAACAGCCCGAAGTCCCGACGAATCGCGCAGCTTCAAGCCGTTGCGCAATCGCCATCACCCGCTAGCCAATCGATCAACGGCACCGGTTTGCCCGACACGCTCAAGCACGGCATCGAAAGTCTGTCCGGCATGTCAATGAGCGACGTCAAGGTCCATTACAACTCAGAAAAACCGGCGCAGTTGCAAGCGTTTGCGTACGCTCAGGGGGCAGACATCCATGTCGGTCCGGGACAGGAGCGTCATCTGCCGCACGAAGCCTGGCATGTCGTCCAGCAACGGCAAGGCCGGGTGCGTGCAACCATGCAGGCCAAAGGCGTCGGCATCAACGACGACAGCGACCTGGAACGTGAAGCCGATGTCATGGGCGCCCGGGCATTGGCACATGGAGACTCAGGCCCGGATGAGCCGCTTGCCCAGCGCGTCTCCAGCGGCGGCAGCGGTAGTCATGCGCCGGTACAAAGGGTGGCGTACTACCATGGTGGCGGCAAAACTTTCGTGAACTCGGCAATTGCCAGCGCGCACACATCCAAGGCCTCTGAAGGTGAACTCGGCAGCACGGGCATGTACTACTGGAAGGACGACGAGAACGCAGCGCTGGTATCCGCTGTTATCTACAACCCATTAACAGACTGGGCTGTGATGAAGATCGATATTGATCCGGAGATGATGAAGAGCCACAGTGATACGACTCGTTTTCTGAACTTTCCAAGCACGGACGTAGCGCCGAAGGCAGTCAATGGCGGCAAGACGACGACTGTGTATGGCGTTCATTATCGATTCGTCCAGAACAATCTCGGCACCAAGCTTGGAGAGGCACCCAAGGATGACTCGATCGAAGGCGAATTGGCACCTGAGTATGCTTCCATGACGGGGCGACAGTTTCTGGACAGCTTCGATGTCGTGCAAGCGCCCACCAAAGCCAACAATTACGGATACGCCTCACTGCGCCAGGTGCGGACGAACGACAGGGGCCTGACCAACATCATCTATGGGACGGCGACCAACGGCAACAGAAACACCTTCAGCAAAACCTGGGAAGGAAAGATTGCCGACGCAGGCCAACAAACGACCGTCGCCAACATGGGGCTGGACAAGAAGGATGACGTCCCAGGCGTACTGCGCGGGATGAACGGTCAGAAGGGAACCGTCATCACGGAAACGTAGAAGCGTCGATATACCGACTGAAATCGAACTGCTAACGCCCCACCAAACAAACGGATGGCCATGATTGAGATCACCCCGCACACCTACAATTCCAACGAGATTTGGACTCTAGGGATTGCTGCCTATGCAGCGATTGTTTCCACATTTGTGCTAGGTTGGGACGCATATAAGTGGATCCGATCGGGGCCGCGGATCGAACTGTCAGCTTCGACCGGAATGAAGCTGGTCGGTAATGGTTTTGACGATCCGCGTTCTTACGTATCTGTGATCGCACTCAACGTGGGTGACAAGCCGACAACTATCACGAACTTGGGGGGAATGTATTTCGAATCTTGGTGGCGAGCTTACGTTCTGCGTCGCAAGCCAACCAAAGCGTTCATTGTCACAGACCCTTCCCAAGCGCAACGAATCCCTTATCGATTCGATGTTGGAACTCAATGGATTGGACTCGGAGAGCAGACCGACGAGATCGTAACTATGGCACGGAATGGTTATTTGTTCATGATCCTCTATACGGCTACAGGCGGACGTGGAAAGCGTGTGCGTGTGAATGTAAGAGCGAAAAGCGAGGCCCCGCATTGATCTCGCCGTTTCGGCCTATTCGAGCGGTTGTCGGAACAGGTTCAGGATGCACTCAATGAATGGTCTGCTCGGGGCGGGGAAGGGGAGCCTGTTGGTTGGCATCGCCATCCAACGACAGGGCGACGCCAAAGGTGAATACGTTCAGCGATAGACCGGAAGAAGCACGAGCACGATATGGCGACCTACAAGGATATCCAGATCTACGTAAAGCGGCGGCACGGCATCGTCGCGCAGAGTTGCTGGATCGCGCACGTGAAGGAATTGAACGGTCTGCCATTGCGACGCAAAAGGACTACGGAACGGGTGAAGCCGTGCCCACCGCAGTGGCGCGCAGCAATCGAGGATGCAATGCGGCACTACGGCTGGCTCCGCTGAATCGAAAAGAGGAAATCAAGATGCTGATTCAACTACCACCGGTCGTGCGTGGCATATGGGATGCTCAGCAAGCCCTTGCCGAGCACTATGCCGATACCGGTTTAATGTTCACGCTGGACGGGCGACTTGTGGGCGACATCGCGGAAGCCGTTGCGTTGCGCCATTTTGACTTGCGAGTTCCGCAAACTCGGACGAAGGGCGTGGACGCTCTGACGCGGTCTGGTAAATCGGTTCAAGTAAAGGCGACTGGACGAAGCAATGCTGGACCAGCGTTCACCACGGGGACGGGGGTTGCAGATTACCTGCTGTTCTTTCAAATCAATTTTGAGGCGGGAACAGCGCGTGTTGTCTACAACGGTCCCGAGTCACCGGTTCGTGCCCTGTTGCCCGAGAACTTGAACGGTACTCACGTTGTGAAGTTGCGCGATATCCAAGCGTTGGCGAGCGGAGTTGCAAGCCACGAGCTGCTGCCTATTGGTTAAACGGAAAAATGCAATGAGACATGACGATATGTTTCCGCAGTTGCCGCTTTCGCCAGATTTGGCGTACGGCTTTTTGGGCACCTTTGCGCGTTGCGAATACGCTCTAAAGACTTCGGGTTTCGCAAAGAGAGGTGTCTGATGACCAGACAACGTCGTTCGTTTTCCCCGGAGTTCAAACGCAATGCTGCGGCACTAATCCTCGATCAGAGCTATAGCCACATGGACGCATGCCGCTCGGTCGGCGTTTTTGCCAACTAAACCAATCAGATCAATGACTTATTTCGAAAGAGGAACATCCTCGTATCTTTTATTTAACATAATGTACATTATGCGAATATTAGATGTGCCCCCGGAGCCTCAAAAATTACCCTTCACGCTGCACATCCAGCGGCGGCGTGCCGTCGTGGAACAGTGTCTTCAGTTGTGAGCGCAGTTCTGGCGAGTCGGTGTGCTTGTGCACTGTCACTGCGTGCTGCACAGCCGCCTCCAGCAACTCGTTTTCGGAATCTGCGCACAGCGCCACGGAGCAATTCGTTTCGCTGGGAAATTCCCGGCAGTCGATGTACTTGCGGGCCATGATGTTCTCCTCATAGAAAAGAAACAAAGGCGGTGAATGACCGCGCGGGGATTATCATCCGCGACGTCCGTTGAGCGCGATCGCGTCGACCTGACGCCGCCGAGCCCACTCAAAAAGTATAGGTGACGGCCCTGCAAGTTCCCTGCCCGATCCGGTGTCCAAAGATCCCTGACACCGGGTCGGAATACCAACCACCAATCAGTCGTCATCGCCTCGAAGCGCAATCACTTCGTTAAAGGAATTGGCTCCGCAGCCCGACGACGCCCCCATGGACGGCTTACTTCATCGTCCAGGACGTCGCTTTGACGACATCCGCATCGCAATTCTTGAGGCTGGAAAGCCCCTCAATCATCAACGTGCTCCATTGCTTGACGCGGTTGGTTCCATTCGGCGACTTGTTGAAATGCTGCGTATTCACAACCTTCGCCCGTTCCGCATGGAAACTCGCCATGAATGCTTTCTCATCCGTAGACGTCGGAACGCGCGACAGCAAGCCCATCAGCGAATTCTTGCCACCGTCCGCCCCTTGATTCAAGGCCGTATCCAGAAACGAACCAAGCGTCAAAGCGCTGCTGAACCCGCGGCTTTGCGCTTCGCGCTGGCTGAGCTGAATGTAGACGTCATAAAACGTGCGCCACATCGCCTCGCGCCAGGCTTCGTTACCTTGCAGCGCGCTAACGCTCGCGCAAAACGCCGGGGTGCCGCCGGCAATCTTCAGAATCGGTCCGACCATCGTTCCCGACACCCCGATCCGCGCGAGCCCACCCTCGACCGATGGCACCTCGGCACCGCTGGCCTCGTCGAAATTCTTGAACAGCAACGGTGCATCCGGATCACCGTCGTTCGGGCCGCCGGTCGTCGCTCCGAAGAACCCGATCGTCACACCACGATCGTCCTGAATGTCTTCGCAATAGCCATACACCTGGGTCCATTGCAGCGAGTCCTGCTCCGGCTTGTTGATCAACTTCATGATGTTGTCCCACTGCTCACCGTCCAGGCCAGTCTTGTCCTTCAGGAATTGCAGCGTCGCAGGGGAAAAATGGCCATCGTGATCGAGGTCGTCGGCCGTCAGTTTCGGCGGCTTGCATGCCGCCCCGGCCAGCCAGGGCTGCCCGCCGTTTCCAACGCCGCTGCTCATCGCCGGCACACTCCCCTGGCTTCTGACAACCGCCGTGTAATTGCGCCCGTTATAGCTGATGGCATTGTCGACGTCGTAAGTCGTCGTGGCAGCCCACGGTGAATTACAAACCTCGGTTTTTGCCGCCGCCGGCGTTTGCGCCGACGCATTGGCCGACATGCACAGCACTGACCCAGCACACAACGCCGTGACAGTCATACAACGTGAAAACACTCGCTTCACAAAAGGTCTCCTTGGAAAAATAAAAATCGACTACCTGGGAAAAAATAATTTTTTCCCGGAAGACGGTAAAAGTTCCCTAGGAGTACGAATTCATACCTCGTAAAACGAAGTCAATGAGGCGTTGCGCGTTGCGTTAAACTTTTCCTACAATCATTCATCTTGTATGTCGCGCACGGCCTTCCCGATTTATCTTCGTGTGGCATGCCGACAGATTATGATTCTTGCTGACGTTCCACCCAACTGCGGGGGTTCCGCATGACGCTTCCGAGGATTTGAAGATCAATATGCCAATGCAAATGACGAGATTGATTCTTTACGTTCGTGACGTCGAATTGCTCAAGTCGTTCTATCAGAAGCATTTCGATCTGCCCGTCGTCGAAGAAATCACAGCCGAATGGGTTGTTCTCGACGCAGGCGGGATCCAACTCGCGCTGCATCTCGTCGGTCAGGCATATCGGCATCAACCCCCGTCGACGAGTACGCAGTCAAACGCCAAGATCGTCTTCTCGGTCGCCTCCGGCCTGCCTGAACTGCGTGAACGAATGATCAACGCCGGAGTACGCATGCGCGAACTCAAACGATTCGACGGATTCCCGCTCCTCATGTGCGATGGCGAAGACCCCGAAGGCAATGTTTTTCAACTGGCCCAAGCCGACTGATGGCGCACACTCGCGTGACGTGAGTTGTCAGAACTGGAAATGCCCGGCGAGACCGGGCATCCTGCGCAAAGCTGCATGAGGAGCGAGCAGGCTAATCAGCCAACCGTGCAAGACAAGACCGGATTATCGGATATTCACGACATTGATCTGGTGCAGACATTCCTCCAAGGCGGCGTGATCGACCGGGTCAAAGCACCTGAAATAGGTCGGGGACCATTCTCGTTGCACGACCTCCTGACCGTGGATCGGATCCGTGATGATCCGCTCCACCGCCCGCAGTTTCTTTTCCGACGGCAAATCGCAAAGCACGACAAGCATGTGCGCCAAACCGACCTGATAGGCATCGTCTGTCCCAACAAACGCAGGTTTGCCTCTCATTACCACGAGGTCGTCGCCCATGCGCTGCGCAATATTGGATTTTCCGCCAGATTGCCCCTCCAGTTCTTGTGACCAGTCAGCAAGCGAAGCAGTACTCAAATGCTTGGTCGTGCCTAAAGCCCAAAGCTCCATGACGTCTGATGCTTTTGGCGGCCAGATGGCGCCAATTGATCCGTCGGCCAAAATTTGGTGCATTTCGGCGAGATCCGATGCCAACTGGTTCGGTGGCAATCCCTCCGCTCCGCGTGCCGACGGATTTACGAACATTGGCGTTGAGGTGGTGCTGGAAATGTTTGTGAATTCCATGATGACTCTCCGTTGAGATCGATGTCCAAAGGTTGTCCTTCCACCTCGCGATTGCTTCAATTCAATATAGGTGCGATTTTCAGCAGTCCGGACGCGTAACACCGGTTTGGTCTGTTTCACACGCCCCATATGCCCTTTCGATATGACGAGACAGATCCGCCTGCGACTGTCTCGTCACCCGTACGCCTCGGCCGGGCACGTGGCGTACGGAGCACTTCCTCGCTTTTAGGTAAACTAGCGGTTTCCGGGAGGCGCGCCCTCCCGCTGCTTACCTCGTTTTCCCATGTCGAATACCCACGAAATCCGCCCCGGCCAGTCCGTCGAACTGCTCAAGGAACTCCATATCCTGACGCGCGACGGCAAAATGAATCAGGACAGTCGGCGCAAATTGAAGCAGGTCTATCACCTGTTTCAATTCATCGAACCGCTGCTCCAGGAAGTCAAAACCGAGAAAGGCCGACTGACGCTGGTCGACCACGGGGCGGGCAAATCCTATCTGGGCTTCATTCTCTACGACCTGTTCGTCAAGGCGCTGGCCGACGATTCGCACATCTTCGGCATCGAAACCCGTGAAGAACTGGTCAAGACGTCGCGCGCTCTGGCAGAACGCCTCGGCTTTCCCGGCATGTCGTTCCTGAACCTGTCCGTCGCCGATTCGATCACGTCCCCGGCGTTGCCCGAAACGGTCGATGTCGTCACCGCCCTGCACGCCTGTAACACCGCCACGGACGACGCCATTCGCTTCGCCCTCGCGAAACAGGCGCGGCACATCGTGCTCGTGCCGTGCTGTCAGGCGGAAGTGGCCGCCGTGCTACGCAAGCACAAAGGCCAGCAGCTGGGCGGTAATCCATTGACGGAGATCTGGCGCCATCCGCTGCACACGCGCGAATTCGGCAGTCAGGTCACCAACGTGCTGCGCTGTCTGCAACTCGAAGCGCATGGTTATCAAGTCAGCGTGACGGAACTCGTGGGCTGGGAACATTCGATGAAGAACGAACTGATCATCGCCCAATACAAAAATCTGCCACGCCGTCGCCCGGCGGAACGTCTGGAAAGCGTGCTCGCATCGCTGGGGCTGGAAGAAATGCGCGAACGCTTCTTTACAGCCCCCACCGCCGAAGCTTAAAGCGACACGGCCCTGAACCCCGGTTGCCGCATCGGATGCGCCTCCGCAAATTCCGGCATGTCGAAGCAACGCTTCGTTAGCTCGGCCACCCGGGGATATTCGTTCACGTCGACCTTATATAGATCCGCAATGATCTTCTGACCGGCGATGCAGATGTCTGCCAGCGTCGGTGCAGATCCCAGAGCGAACGGCGTCGCCGGACGCTCTGTCAGCATCCGCTCGTAAGTCGCCAGCCCTTCCCTGCCCCAATGCGCACACCATGCCTCGATCGCGGCAAGATCCGCGTGGTAGGCCTGCGCGAGATGCTTGCGCACGCGCGGTGTGACGAATGGATGCGAATCCGCCACCGACACCAGGGCGACGGCCCGCGCGTACGCACGATCTTTGGCACTCTCCGGCATCAATCGCGGCGTCGGATGGATTTCGTCGAGGTACTCCATGATCGCCAGCGACTGAAAGACACGATGGCCATCGTGAACCAGCGTCGGCACGACACGCTCGGCGTTCACTTCGGCATAGCCGGCGTCGAACTGGTGCCCCGCCAGAATGTCCACCTCGATCTCCTCGTACGGGAGTTTCTTCAACGCCAGCGCCACTTTGACGCGGAATGCGGCATTCGACCGCCAGAAGCCATAAAGCTGAATTGTCATGGGGAAAGTCCAATCGTTGGATCGTTACGGAAGGCCCCGATAGCGGTTTGCCAACCCAAGTCCGGGCGCAAATCCACCATCGATTGCATTTGCAATTCAATCGCATCGATGATGCCACCCGACAATTGCATTTGCAACCAACATGAAATCACAGGGATACGTCGTGCCTTGCCCCCGCGCCACGGCCATCGGGTAAGCCATTGATTCCGCGATGGATGATGACCGTGATCCAGAGGATGCAAGCCCGATTCCCGAGTGCATCCGAATGACGTTCTCATCCGTATTGGTCAGCATACCCCCCGTCCGGATGCCGCCACATGACGACCGCCAGCCCGTTTCCATCACTCCCCTTGCGCCATTGCGCATCGGGGGTGTTATATTGCGCGGAACGCCAACGCTACGGCCCTCACCGGGGCCTCGCCCGCATGAGCGACATGCCCGAAAGCGAACGCCGCGAACGTCCTGCGAGCCCTGCCGGCCTAACAGACGACGCCCATACCCCCCGTTCAGGCGCACCGGACGGCACACTCAATGCCTTATTGGCTGCCGTCGGTCAGGCGGATCGCGAGGCGTTCGCCGAGCTTTACCGGGCAACGTCCTCCCGGCTGTTCGGCGTGATTCTGCGCATGGTTCGCGATCGCGCCGAAGCGGAGGATCTGCTCCAGGAAGTTTTTGTCAACATATGGCGACGAGCGGAGGCCTTCGATCCCGCACGCGGCAACGCGATGACGTGGCTTATCGCGACGGCGCGCAACCGCACCATCGACCGCCTGCGGGAGCATCGCGAAGGCGCGCTCGACGACTCGGACGCCCTCGCCATCCCTTCCGAAGACCCCACGCCCGCAGCACTTGCCGAAGCCAGCGAGGAACGCCGGCGACTCGAGCAATGCATGCAGGGACTTGAGCCGCAACAGCGCGGTGTCGTGCGCGAAGCGTTCTTCAGCGGGGCGTCGTACAGCGAACTGGCGAACCGCCTGAGCGTTCCCCTGGGAACCTTGAAAAGCTGGATCCGGCGCAGCCTGATGCAGTTGAAGGTGTGCCTCGACCGATGAATACACCCGCCAACCAAGACGACGATCTGCGCTGCGCGGAATATGCGCTCGGCGTACTGGATGCTGCCGAGCGTCGTGAGCTGGAACAGGCTGCCAGCACTTCCCCGCAAATCCGGACGAGCCTCGACCAGTGGCAGCAACGCGTCGCCCCGCTCGTCGACGACGTACCGCCCGTCACCCCTGCGCCACGCGTATGGCTCCGGATTCAGCGCGACCTCGGTTTCCCCGCAAACGCAGGGGCCAAGCCGACCACCCCGGCGTCGCTCTGGGACAACCTGAATCTGTGGCGCTGGCTGGGCATCGGTGCGAGCGTGGCAACGCTCGTGCTGGTCGCCGTCAACGTCAATACGCTGACCGAACGTACGAAGCCGGGCGGCCCGGCACCGGCCGCGACCAGCGCTTATCTGGTAGCAACGCTCGCCCGGCAGGATGGCGTCGCCCACTGGACAGCCACGGTCGACACGCGCCGGTCCAGCATGGTCGTCGTGCCCGCCGTCAAACCGACGATCGATGCCGGCAAGGCGACGGAACTCTGGCTGATTCCCAAGGATGCCAAGCCGATCCCGCTCGGCGTCTTTGCCGCCGATCAGCCCGCGTCGATGACGCTGCCGCCGGAGATCCTCGCACAGATCAACAGCAATGCCGTGCTCGCCGTGTCCATCGAACCGCCGGGGGGATCGCCTACCGGCCAGCCGACAGGGCCGGTGGTCGCCACAGGGGCCGTCCGCCCGGCCTGACGGCCGCTATCGTCTGATCGCATGGCCGACTGATCGTCTGGCAGACGCCACACAACCCACCTCGACAGGGCTGTCCACTCCCAGGACAGCCCTTTTTTCATCCCGCCGCGAAAAACTTCACCGGATCGTGCATCCGATAGCGTGTGCCGTCCGTATAGCGCGATATCACCTCCCGAACGCTCCCCGAATCCGCCTACGGAGTCCGCATGAGCATCGCCGTCGTTACCGCTATCGCGTTTGTCGGAATGAGTCTCGCGCTGAGTGCCGCCTGGGTCTATCAATGGCGCACGCAAAACGCCGGGATGGTCGACCCGGTCTGGGCGGGTGCGCTGGGCGGCGTCGCAGTCCTGGCAGCCTGCGCGAGTACCGGCGCCCCGCTCAACCGGATGTTCGTGGGCGTGGCGGGCGGCCTTTGGGGGCTACGGCTCGCCGTGCATCTCTGGCGCCGCAACTACGGTAAGCCGGAAGACGCCCGCTACCGCAAGTTTCGCGAGCAATGGGCCGAAGCCGCCGGGCGCAACCTCTTCTGGTTCTTCCAGTTGCAGGGCGTGATCGCGATGTTGCTTGCCATTGCCTTCTTCGTACCGGCATTCAGTCCGAAGCCGCCGTCGCTTGTCGCGATCGCCATTGCCGCGCTCATCTGGCTGGCGGCGGTCGCCGGCGAAGCGTCGGCCGACCGGCAATTAAGGCGATTTGCCGCTGACAGCCAACACCGCGGACAGGTCTGTCAGACCGGCTGGTGGCGATATTCGCGTCATCCCAACTATTTCTTCGAGTGTCTGCACTGGTGCGCCTACTCGGCTCTGGTGATCGGCACACCCGGCACCCCCGGTGCATGGCTGACGCTGTTTCCCCCGCTGCTCATGGCATGGCTGCTCCTCAAGGTCTCGGGCATTCCCCTGCTCGAAGCCCATCTGATGCAGTCGCGTCCCGCTTACCGGACTTACCGACAAACCACCAGCGTCCTCATCCCGTGGCCGCCGAAGAAGGTGGCCTCCTCGTCGTCAGCGTCCTCATCTTCCTCCTCGTCCTGATGCCGAATATCCCACCACGAGTCCGCCCCATGACCACCTCGCTCTCGCCACCGCCGTCCACTGGCCTGCCCGTTCCGCACGAGACGGGCCTGATTCGTCTGTGCGAGTTGGGCCTCGTGCCGGACATCGTGCTGCGTGCAGGCATGCGGGCCCTGATGCGACAACGCCTGCGCGAAGCCCATGCGCACGACGCCCGCCGTGCCGCGGCATCACTCGCCACTTTGGTCGAGGAGTTGCGCGCCAGCCCGATCGCCGTCGAAACGCAGGCCGCCAACACGCAGCACTACGAGGTGCCGAGCGAATTCTTCGCGGAACACCTCGGCCCGGCAATGAAGTACTCCTGCTGCTATTACCCCACCGGCAACGAGTCGTTGGCGCAAGCCGAGCAAGCCATGCTCGCGCTCTACGCCGAGCGTGCCGACATTCGGGACGGCCAGCGCATTCTCGATCTCGGCTGCGGCTGGGGATCGCTATCGCTTTGGCTGGCCGCGCGCTTTCCGTCCGCCCAGATCGTCGGGCTCTCGAACTCGCACGGCCAACGCCGCTTTATCGAAGCCGCAGCGGCGCGGCGTGGTATCCGGAATCTGCGCGTGGTGACGGGCAACGTCGCCGACTTCGAATTCGATGGCGACGTGGCTGCCGGTTTCGACCGGGTGCTGTCCATCGAAATGTTCGAGCACATGAAGAACTACGGCGCGCTGCTTGCCAAGATCGCCCGCTGGCTCCATGACGACGGCAAGCTGTTCGTGCACATCTTCGCTCACCACCACGTCGCCTATCACTTCCGGAACGACGATGGCAGCGACTGGATGTCGCGGCACTTCTTCACCGGCGGCACCATGCCGAGCGCCGATCTGCTGTTGCACTTTCAGGACGATCTGCGCATCGCCAACCTATGGTGGCTCGACGGCCGGCATTACGTCCGCACCGCCAACGACTGGCTGCAATCGCTCGATGCGTCACGTCCGCAAACCCTGCCGATGCTTCAGGACGGCTACGGCGCGAAAGCGCGCATCCAGTTCCAGCGCTGGCGCATGTTCTACATGGCCGTCGCCGAACTGTTCGGCTATGCAAACGGTCGCGAATGGGGCGTCGGTCATTACCTGTTCGAAAAGCACCTCGCCCGTAGCCTGTCCCGTGGTCCGGACGCCATCGACATCCCCCTTTCCGACGCGAGGCCGCGATGATCACCACTGACATGCCGATGGCCCCCGGGCAGCGCGTCGCGGTCGTCGGCGCGGGCATTGCAGGACTCGCCACCGCCTATTTTCTTGCCCGCAAGCATCGCGTGACGGTGTTCGAGTCGAGCGGTTACGCGGGCGGGCACACGAATACCGTCGACGTCACGCTCGACGGTGTCACCGCCCCGGTCGACACCGGCTTTCTGGTGTTCAACGATCGGACCTATCCCAATCTGATCGCCCTGTTCGACGAACTCGGCGTACGCGCCAACGCGAGCGACATGTCGTTCTCGGTGTCGGTCGACGGGGGGCTGCTGGAATGGGCCGGTACCAATCTGAACACGGTTTTCGCGCAGCGCAGCAATCTCTACTCACCAAGCTTTCTGGGCATGCTGCGTGACGTGCTGCGCTTCAATGCGAGCGCCGAGCAACATCTGCAAAGCGCCATGCGCGAGCGTCAGTCCGTGGGCGACCTGCTGATGGCCAACGGTTACGGTCAGCCCTTTCAGCATCACTATCTGCTGCCGATGGCCGCCGCCATCTGGTCGAGCCGCGCGGCGGACATCCTGCAATTTCCCGCCGCCACGTTCCTCCGGTTCTGTCTGAACCACGCGCTGCTTCAGATTCGCCATCGCCCCCAGTGGAAGACGGTCGAGGGCGGCGGGCGGGAATATGTGCGACGTATCACGGCAACGCTCGACGACGTTCGCCTGCGCACACCGGTGCGTCAGGTGCGCCGTGAACGTGACGGCGTGATCCTGGTGTACGGGAATGGCTTACAGGAACGCTTCGACGCGGTCGTGCTCGCCGGCCATGCCCCCGACAACCTGCGACTGCTCGACGATGCGTCGCCGGACGAGCGCAAGGTGCTTGGCGCAATCCGCTGCCAGCCCAACATGGCGGTGCTTCACACGGACCCGAAGCTGCTGCCTGTGCGACGCCGCGTCTGGTCGGCATGGAATTACGTCAGCCAGACGAGCCACGCCCTGCATGCCGAGCAGCCTGTGTGCGTCAGCTATCTGATCAACCAGCTTCAGGCACTACCGTTCCGCTCGCCGGTCATCGTCACGCTCAACCCGGTCAACGAACCTGCACCGCACACCGTATTGGGACGCTACGCCTACGATCACCCGCTGCTCGATCTGGCCGCCGTGGACGCGCAATCGCATCTGCCCGCACTGCAAGGTCGTCGTCGCACCTGGTTCGCCGGGGCCTGGACAGGCTACGGGTTTCATGAAGACGGCCTCAAGTCGGCGCTGCGTGTCGCCGATGACTTCGGCGTGTTGCCACCGTGGGCAAAGCTATGACCGCAGACGTCGACGCCCGCACACCCACCGTCTGGCTGCTACGCGGCCACGTGATGCACGAGCGGTTGCATCCGGTCGGTCATGCCTTCGTCTATCCGATGTTTCAGGTCGCGTGTGATCTAGGCCGGACCGAAACGTCGCGTACGGCCTGGTTCGCCTGGGACCGATGGCGTGCCCTGAGCCTGAGATCGTCAGATTACGGCCCGCATGACGGCAGTGCGTTGCTGCCTTGGATCCGGGCACGTCTTGCTGAAGCCGACATTCCCGCAGACGGCACGATCTGGTTGCAGACCGTACCGCGCATGGCGGGGTACGCCTTCAATCCGGTGAGTTTCTGGTACTGCCATGACCGCGAAGGCCAGTTGCGCGCGCTGTATGCCGACGTGCGCAATACCTTCGGCCAGCATCACGGGTATCTGCTCGGGACCGACGATCACGGACCGATTCGGGGCGAAACCCGGCTCGTGTGCCGCAAGGCATTTCATGTGTCGCCGTTCTGCGATGTCGAGGGACAGTACGAGTTTCGTATCCGGCGTGAGGGCACGTCGTGGTCGGTCGCCATCGATTACCGCGTCGGCGACGCGATCCGCCTGCGCACCGCCATCGCCATGCAGGCCGAACCCTTTACCGGCAAACGCGTGATGCGCGCGGTCATCGCCCAGCCGTTCAACGCGATCAACGTCGTGCTGCGGATTCACTGGCAAGCCCTGCGCCTCTGGTGCAAAGGCGTGCCGTTCTTCGGCAAGACCCCGCCCGCCTTGTCCACGCCGTCGCCGAACCCCTCTGCCCCCTCCGACCGGGAGATTCGCTCATGATTCCGCTTCGTCTGCTCTCGCCCCACGCCATCGTGCCGCTCAGCGCAAGAGGATTTCTCGCGCTCCTGCGTCGCATTCGTGTGGGGCATCTGACGCTCGTCGCGCCCGATGGTACCCGTCATCTATTCGGCGATCCGCATGCGCAACCGGGCGCCACGTTACAGGTGAACGACTGGCGCGCCTGTCGTCGCATCTTGCAGTCCGGCGACATCGGCTTTGCCGAGGCCTTCCGCATGGGATGGGTCGACTCGCCCGATCTCGTGACGCTGCTTCGTCTGGCGGTGCGCAACCTGTCATGGGTCTCCGATACGGTCACCGGCTCGCCACTCGCGCGCGTCTGGTACCACGTGCGGCATCGTCTGCGCCGCAACACCCGCACCGGCAGCCGACGCAACATTCACGCGCACTACGACATCGGCAACGACTTTTACGGCCTGTGGCTGGACTCGACGTGGACGTATTCGAGCGGACTGTTCGAAGGCGATGCCAACCGCTCGCTGGCGGCCGCCCAGCATGCCAAGTACCAGCGCATCATCGACACGCTGGCGTTGCGTCCCGGCGACCGCGTGCTGGAGATCGGCTGCGGCTGGGGTGGTTTCGCACTGCACGCCGCGCGCCTCGGCATCAGCGTTCATGGCGTGACCATCTCACGTGCGCAATACACGCTGGCCAAGGCGCGTATCGATGCGGCGGGCCTCGCGGATCTGGCGCAGGTGTCGCTGACAGACTACCGAGACGTGCACGGGCAATTCACCGCCATCGTCTCCATCGAAATGTTCGAAGCCGTTGGGGAGGCGTACTGGCCAACGTTTTTCGACACGCTCAAATATCGCCTGATGCCCGGAGGCCGCGCGCTCATCCAGTCGATCACCATCGACGACAACGCTTTCGCCGCGTACCGCCTGTCGAGCGACTTCATCCGCGAGTTCATCTTTCCGGGCGGCATGCTGCCAAGTGCGGAGCGATTCATCAGCGCTGCGCAGGCGTGCGGCCTGAACGTGACCGAGACGCTGAGCTTCGGGTTGGATTACGCCAGAACGCTGCAACACTGGAATGCCGCCTTCGAAGCCCAGCTCGATGCTGTGCGCGCGCAAGGTTTCGACGACACCTTTATCCGCACGTGGCAGCTATACCTTCAGTACTGTGAAGCGGCGTTTGCCGAGCAGCGTATCGGCGTGAAGCATTTCGTCGTCACGCACGCCATTTGACGCACAGCAACATGACCGATATGCACCACATCGGGGAAAGGATGACAAATATGCGTATTTAAGACAGAATTTCCCCGGCTCGCCCGGTTGGGTCTTAAACGTTTTGGCGTGCCAAATCCTGATGCACCGACCAACTCAGCTGAAGGCTCAAGAAATGTCACATCCTGTCTTTCTCGAGAGTCCGCCGTGGCCGCGCATGCCGGAGGGCCGCAAGGGCGAACTGAAGACGTATTTTTCCGCCGATGGCCCGTCGCTGGAAGCGAACGCCTATCTCCCGCTGTTCTGGCGGGTGTTGTTTTCCGCTGAAGACATTCACTTCGCCTACGTCATCGACGACTTCGATCCTGACGACGATGCCGTCGAAATCGAGGAGTTTCTGGAATCGTCCTCTCCTGAGGAAAAGGACGCTCGTTACCCCTATCTGGTCACCACCCGGTCGCTCGCCCTCGAACGCGCCGCCCGACGGCGCGACAACGTCATTCAAGTGCTCGGCGAACGCTATCGTCCGATCTTCGATGCCTTCGTCGATTACATTTCAAGCGCTTATGGCGGCTTCGTCCTCGTTCGCACGAGCGGCCTGCCCGATGTGACCGACGCCACCGGATGGCTGACGACCGAGCTTGAGCAGGTGACCACGTTCGATCACGGAACCCATCTGCCGGACGCCCTCGCCAAGGAAGTCGACGACCTGAAGCGCGCGGCCGATAGCGACGCCGTCTGGCGAGCGACCGGCACCGGCAATCCTCGCGCGGACGTCAACCCATGGCCGAGTCAGGCACTCGTCGCGGCGTTTCCTGCATGCGCGCCACGCGCTCGTGCCGCAACGTCGAGTCGTCAGCCGACAACGGATAAGCCTCAGTACCGAACGCCCAACACGCTGGACAAAGCGCTCGAATGGGTCGCGATCTTAGTCTTTGCCGGTGTGGCCGTGGGCACCTGGGCGGCGACACGTTCCGTTTGGAAAGCCGTAGTCGCCACGGCGGTCGTCACTGCGGTCATGGCGTGGCTGCTGGTACGCGTGCGGCGAAGCGACTAAGCGTTTGTGGCGGAGCGCCGATCCCGGCGCTCACGTCATCTCCGGCACGGCGGTCATTGCGCGCCGATCAACCCATCCAGCCCTTTGAGCAGCGCCAGACGCGCGGCGGGTTCGCTGTTCGCCTGCGCTTTTCGGCATGCTTTACCGGCCGCCGATTTTCCTGACGGACAAACCGCCGCAATCAGTCCCTGTTCCGCGCTCACGAATGCCCGCCATCTTTCGTTCGACGTCCGCACGATATTTCGGGACGACGTCGGCAGACGACGCTTGACGCGGCGAGCGGCGGAATCAATCTCAGACGACTTCACCGCTTTGGCCGCGAGCGGCGGGACCTCTCCCGAGGCCGCATACCCAAGATCCGCGGCATAGCGCGTGAGCGTTTGTGCCCGGCGTTTGGTCAACATCATCACGTCGTTGGCGTTCATGGGGGCATACATCGTGCCTCGCGTGGTCGCGTAGACCGCGCCGATGAGCGCCAGATCCGCATCCCGGCTGGCCAGCCATGCGCGCTGAGCGGCCAGCAAGGCCGGTCTCGACGACGCCGGCAATTCGTCTTGCAGCGTCCGGTAACTCGCATTGAGGCGAGCGTCCCACGCGTGCGTGGCGTCGACGATGCATTCGTCCTGCCCACCGGTAGACTGCTTGTCGGGCGCGTCAAGGCAGCGCGTGAGTGTCTGATCGATATCGGCGGCCACTGCGGCGGCGGGCGGCTCGGCAGCGGCGACCGGCAGCGTCACGCACAACATCAACGTCGCCAAGCATTGCATGAGGGGGCGATTCACCATAGCTGTCGTCCATGCAGGGAATATGGGAGTCAAACAGTTGCCGCGACAAAAATCAAGGGCGCCTGCCTATCCCCCAAATGAATGATGCCGCGCGACGGCATCGTCGTTTATCTTTCGATCCAAACAGATTCAAACAATGAACAGGGGGAAATCATGGCACACGGACACGCGGCCTGTCGCCGCACGCGCTCTTTCATCGGCAAGGCCAGTCTCATCGGCATGCTATTTGCCACGGGAGGCGCATACGCCGCCGATGGCGCATGGGTCGTCACCAACACCGGATGCAAGGTCTGGTCGAACGACCCCGCCAATCCCGAGGTCACCTGGACGGCAACGTGGACGGGGCCGTGCAAGAACGGCATTGCCAACGGTCAGGGCACAGAGGAGTGGTTCCGGAACGGCGTGTTCGATCAGCGGCTGGAAGGCACGCTGACGAACGGCGTGCGAACCGGGACCGGCACCTACACGTGGGCCAGCGGCAATCGCTACGAGGGGCCCTTCGTCGACGATGCCCGCACCGGAAAAGGCAAATTCTTCTGGACGAACGGCGACACCTACGAGGGCGACTTCATCGCCGGCAAACGCACGGGCAAAGGCGTCTACGTCTGGGCGGACGGCAAACGGTATGAAGGCGATATGGTCGATGGCCAGATCACCGGCCAGGGATTCCAGCTTGAGCCCAACGGCAACACGTATCGCGGTGAATGGCAGAACAACACCTTCCACGGCACGGGCATCATCACCTTCGCGTCGGACGGCTCCGTGCGGGCGGGTCAATTCGTCAACGGCAAGATTTTCGAAGGCACGGACAGCAAGGCGGACGGCACGCTGGTGGCGACCTACAGCAACGGCGTGCGTAGCCGTGCCAGCACCGCAAGCGACAGCTCCGGCGTGGTCTCCTTCGTCGCCGGGCTGCTTGGGGCAGCCGCACAGGGCGTCGCGAGCGGCGGCGGGCGCAACGCCGCGCAGTATCAGGCCGTCGCCACGGCGCTTCAGGCGGCGTCAGGGTCGCCGGGCGGCTCTCCGTCGGGTGCAGCAATGCCTTCGGCGCAACCGTCCAGCGGATATAACGCGGCGGCGAGCGCGGGCAATGCCGGCGGCGGCACCCCCAGCGGCCTCGCCGGACGCAAGACGATACCGCCCATCAGCGGTTGTGTCGATCAAGTTCGCATTCCGCGTGGCGCCAAAGGTTACGTCGGCTGGTATGCCGTCGAAACCGGGCTGACCAACAAGTGCGGCTATACGATCAACGTGGCATGGTGCGTCACCGGCCTGACGAACAAGGATGGCAACGACGCCGCCCGCTGCGAGAATCAGTACTCCGGCTTGTTCGGCATTTCCCCCGGCGAACAGATATCCATGCACGTCGACCGGTTCGGTACTTTGGTGACACTCGTGTGCAAGGACCCCGCCATGCCGCTGAACATTCAATGGAATGGCACCCGGTTCTCCGGTCAATGCTATCTCCCGCCGGGTCAGTCCTGATCTCTCCTTCACTTCGCTGCCTGTGATCGCCGAACGTCAGGCGCTTCACGAGCGGCGGACTCCCGGTTCGGAGTCCGCCTCCCCCGCGCCCCGTCAACTGAATCGCAACGACTGTTCGCTGACGCGGTTTTCCACGTTGTGGGTCATGCCCAGCAGCCCGTTGAGCCCCTTCGTATCGCTCGTCGACTGGACGTTCGAGTTGATGATGAAGCGCCCTTCGCGATAAGCGGGGTCGTGGTGAATGCGGTGCATGTCGCGCTCGGCTTCGGCAACGCGCGGCGTGTCTTTCAACTGCCGCGACAGGCCGACGTCTGCCGACAGCAGATTCACCGTGTCGACGTGGGCACCCCACTCCCAATACAGTTGCGGCGCGGCGGTGAGGTCGCGTTGCGCGAGGACTTCCCCGGCGAACTCGCCGAGCACCTGCTTTTCGGTCGCCACGGAGGCGTCCGGCGCCTTGGCGTGGCGCGCCCCGAAGAACTTCTTCGACTTGTCATCCGCGAACCCCTGAAAGTCGGCGGACAGCGCCCCCACGAACGATGCCGGATCGTTGTACGTCGTCACCGCGCAGCTCGTGGGCAATTGCTTGCCGTCGACCAGAATGCGATTGGTCGCACGCGTCTCGCCACACTTGAAGAAGTCCGCCGAACCGGCGCCGACGCGGCCTGCCACCAATTGTGAGAACGCCGATACATGCTCGCCGATCGCGTGAGTCGCCGCCCCGGCGGTGGCCTGCGCCAGATGGTCGGTGACGAGACCGCTGAAGGTTGCTACCGTGCCGTCGACACTCGCTTTGAACGTGTGCGCATCGGCCGTCTTCACTGTTTGCAATGTGCCGGAGAGATCCCGATAGTTCGTCGCGCCGATCTTCATCTGCCCGGACAGCCGCAGATTGGGACCGACGCTGAACTGACCGGCCGTCAGCCCGACGCCGCCGTTCACGCTGCCGGTCGTGGTGTGTGTCGGGCCAGTGATCTCGAAGCGTCCGACCGAGATCCGGTCGCCGAAGGCCTGATACGCCGCCTTGACCAGCGAGCCCTGATCTTCCTTGTTACCCGGGCGCGGTAGTGCCCCGCTGCCGTCATTGCCGGCATTGCTGCCACCTGCCACGTCCAGCAACAACGCCACGAGCTTCGCCTTCTGCTCCGCCAGATCACGGTCGCCGCCCACACCGCCCGAGAGATGACGCGGGAAGCCGAAGACCGCACCTTCGTAATGCACGTCTTCATAAGACTGCTGAAGATCCGCACCTGCCGAAGCCGACACCTTGAATTCCTCAGTGGCCGCGAGGCGCGGACCAATCGAGCCGCCTGCGCCACCTTGCCCCTGCTTTACCGTCGCGACGCCCATGCGGAGGTAGCTGCGGTCCGTGCCAACGCCCGACTCGAACGTCACGTAGCGCTTGCGCCCGCCGCCCAGATCGATGCGCACCGAGCCGGTACCGGCGGTGAGAATGCCGGAGATGATTTCGGAGACGCCGCGCGTGGTGCCTTGCGTGAACCCTCCGTTGGTCATCGAGAAGCCTGAGCCAAGCTCCTCGCCGCGCACCATATCGGCCAGCACCTTGGCGACGTCTTCTCGTGTCGCGCCCTTCATCGACGGCGTATCGACGCTCGGCAACGCGTTGTGCGCAGCAAGGCCGTAGCCCTGCGCGAACATCGCCCAGTCGGGTTGTCCTTTCTGTGCAGTTCCGGAGGGCTTGCCCGCATGGGCCGCCATGGCGGCCTCGTCCGCCGGACCGCCGGCATCCCCCGCCCATTGCAACAAGGCCGCGGGCGTCATGCGTCCGCCTTCCTCGTCGAGCATCGTGGCAACGCGCTGTGCCAGCGTGTCGCCGGTCACCGTGCTGCCGCTCGCCTCCTGACGAACCATGCCCAGTGCGCCGGCGAGTGCGGCGTCCCGCATCTGGGGCGTCGGTTCGTCGCCACGCGCGTATCGCGGCAGGAGCACCGTGTTCGCCTTGACGGCCTGCAACAGCGCGAGCCTGACGACACCGCGCAGCGTCGCGTCGTCCGGCGACGACGTTGCCGTCTTGCCGTCCGCGTCGAGCAACGGGCGACGCTCCGGACCACCGCTTTGCTTCAGTGCGTCCTCAAGCACGTCGATCATGTCCTTGACGGCTCGTCCCTCATGGATGCCACCCTTATGCGACAGGCCGAAGCCGACGTTACGTCCGTCCGGCGAGATGACGGCGTTGTAGGCGTGATAAGGACTCTTGCCCTGATGCAGTCCAAAGCGCTTGAGCAACGACGTCAGCATGTTGCTTGCCCCGCTGCCGCCACTGCGTAATGCGCGGTCGACGTGCTTGCCGCAACTCTTGGCGGCACGCGACTCCACGCGATGGAATTCGCTGGGCGTGCCGTCGGCATTGCGACGCGCGTCGGTCACCATGCCCCCGCGCACCATCTGAACGGCAAACGCACAGCCGTGCTGCTGGGCAACGGCGGGATCGAGTTCGTCATGCAACGCGAGCAACGCCTTTTCGGCCAGCGTCAGGGTGACGCCTGCCGGTGTCGCCGTCCCGGCGCGCCCGGGCCATGCCTCGGCATCGCCAGCGCCACGCGCGGCGCGCACCGCCGTGGCGATCGCGCCTTGTCCATAGATCGCCGCCGGGTCCACGCGATCGCTGCCGCTGGCACGCGCCACCTCGGAAGCCGCACGCAGATAGGCCAGCACCCGACCGCCCTGAGCTTCGGTCAGTGCCGCAGGTCGGCCATCGCCACCCTCACCGTGAGACGTCACCTTATGCAGCAGCGACAGCCCGAGACCACCCTCGACGCTCGCCAGCTTCGCCGCAAACTGCCACCCCATCTTGTTGCCCGGCGACGCACGCTGGAAGTCGGGCGACGGGTGAAGAATGTCGTCGACCACGTGCAAATCCCGCAGACCACTCACGGCATCGACAGCCTTGTCAGCCGACGGGAACGTGAGCGCCAGCGACTTGGCCAGCACGGCCGTTTCCGCATGGCTCAGTTGTGCCGTCTCACGAATCTCGCCGAGCGTAGCGCTCAGACGCTGCTTCTCGGCGGGCGTCCCCTGAAAATGCCGGTCGAGCACGCGCGACAACTCTGCCGGGGAATCCAGCTTCGCGAGCGCGCCGCTCGGTTTCGCTTCAGGGCGTGCGCCTGCCAGCGCGGCATCGGCCATCTGAGCAGCAAGCGTTCGGGGCACGGGGGGCGCGTCCTGCCCCTCATTGCGCACCACACTCTGCATCTTCGGTCGTGCCGACGAGGTGATCGTGTGAAACGGGGTAATCGACTTGCTGGTTTGCGAGATGCCGAAACCGTGCTTGTAAGCCCCCGTCTGCATCTGTGACTTGATGCGACTCAACTGCGCGCGCATGCCGCCTTTGCCCTTGCCGGGCGCCGCCGCATCGTCTGGCGCGGCTCGCGTCGCTTGCCGTCGTTCGTTCAGGCCGTTCAGCCCCGACAGCGACGGCGAGTTCTCGCGGGTATTCCCCTCCACGGCAGGCGCCGACTGGGATGCAGACTTGCTGTCGCTGGGCGCAGCGGTATGGCCGGTCAGAAAGCTGCTGCCCGGCTTCCTCAGTTCGAAACTCACGATTGCCTCCGTATGAGGGCTTGCGCCGCGACGCCCGACAGGCGTCGCGGAGACTTCAGGGGAAAAACAACGTCAGAGATACCAACGACCCGACACGACTACGCGACACGCGCGGCTTCCGCCTCGGCGCGCACGGTGGCGGCGCTCAGCGGTTGCTCGGCGTTCGGATTGATGAGGTGCTTCTCGTAGAAGGCAGGCGTGAGCACCTTCTCTTCGAAGTCGCGCACCTTGGCCCGCGCGCCCGAGATGACGTTCTCGTACGTGTGGTTCAGGATGTTTTCGCGCGCCGGCTGCGACAACTGTCCCAGCACCTCGGTGTACATCTTCTTCGTCTCGTTCCACTTTTCGGTGCTGGCCGGTGCGAGCGTGTCCGAGCCGAAGCAGATACGCGTGCTGTTCTTCTCCAGAAACTCGACCCATGCCGCTTTCGTCTCGGGATTGTTGATCTGCTTCGCGACTTCGCTCCACGAGATGTCGATGAACACGTTCGGACACTTAGCCAGCAAGTCCGTGAGCAAGTCCAGATGCTGTTTGCCTTGCTGCACGAACCGGCCAAGACCGCCGCCGTGCGCCCAGATGATGTTGGTGTCCTTGAGACGCGGATCCGAGAACAACTGACGCAGACCTTCGAAGTTCGCCGGCGCACGGTCCGGTGCATGCTCGTGCTGTGCGTCGGCAATCTGTGCGTGCAGATTGTCGATGTCGCAGTGCAGGACGACCGGCATGCCGACCACCCCGGCCATCTCCAGCAGATTCGTCAGACCCTTGAGCCCGTTACCGCGATTCTGCGTGTTGGACTGCCCGCGCTGCCCGGCGTACATGTCCTCGACGAGTTCCTTGTGGACCGTGATTTCGCCAATGCCGGTGAACGTGCCCTTGTTGTGATACAGCTCCGTGAGCAGCTTGGTGCCGCCACGCAGATCGCCGAGATTCATCCCGGTAATCATCGGATCGAGTCGACTGCGTTCGGCATCGGTCAGGCCCGCCTTGGCGATCTCGCTGGCCAGATGGCTGTTCACCGCCGTATCGAGATACAGCTCGCCGCGCTGGACGATTTCGTCGATCAGCCCCGGATTCTTCTTGAAATCGTCGATGGACAGCGGCTTGCCGCCGTTACGCGCCATCTCGCGCGCCTGAATGTCCTTCGGCACGTAGTAAGACTCCAGGCCGCAATCGTGCAGCGCATCGCTGCCATGGTCGTGACCGTCCACCGCGCTCGTACCGCCTTCACGCACGAACGCCGACGGATTGATGGCCTGCCGGTTGTCTTCCAGAATTTGCAGCGACGTCGGAATCTTCATCATCGTCGTCGACCGAATCCCGATCTCGTCCATCATCGTCAGCATCTGGCGGGGCATGAGCCCTTGCTGAACGTAGTTGGTCGGATGCATATGGCTATCGGTATGCGGCTCGTTCCCCATGGCGTTCGGCATCACGAACTGCGGCGGGCCGAAGTGATTCCCCTTCACTGCGGTGCCGTCCGGCAACGTCATGCCGGATGTGGGCAATGCCGTCGCCACGAGACGATCGGGACGCACGCTGCCGTCACCGAACTTCTTTTGCGGCAGCACGATCTGACGCGGCCCCGCGCTTTTCGCCGAGGAAGATAGCCCGCTCGTCAGGCGCTTCTTCAGGCCAGCCAGACGGCCGTCCTTCGATGGCGCAGTGGGCGTTGAGCGTGGCGTGGGCTGCGAGGTCGATGCGCCAGCCGACGTGGATCCTGCGTCGGGGCTATGTGTGGCAAGGCTGGTATCGCGAGGGCTCAGTGCTGTCTTTTTCATGGAATGTCTCGGTCACAGAATCTTCTGGTTTTTCATGCCTGCGAAACCAATGTATCGATTCTCAACTCGCTCGCTGCACAGCAATCCGAAGCTTTTGCGCACGACACGAACGGCGACCGGTATTGGGGCGAGATGCACCGATTGCGCCGCCTCACGAAGCGCTCCCGGGCACCGGGGCGGTGCCTTATAGCTGATCCCGCGCTTTAGGTAGAAGAAATCACGCGAAACACTGTCGGGTAGACGACAGATCGCGCTCCCCGCCTGCTTCCACAATGACCCTGTCGCGTCGGTCAGGCCCCGGCCTCGCTGCCCTCGCTGATCGCCCGCAGCGCCTCCATGTCCAGCAACGTAATCCGGCCGTAATGGACCCGGACGAGTTGCCGGTCGAGAAACCAGCGGAACTCCCGGTTCAGGTACTGCCGTGAGGCCATCAGCAAGGCCGCCAGGTCTTCCTGCGACAGCCGCAGGTTCAGGGTGATGCCCTGTGTGCCCTGCGTGTCTTGTGTGTCCTGCACGCCGTAACGCCGTGCCAACGCGAGCAACTGGAACGCGAGCCGGGCACGGAAGGACATGAGGCTGTGCCGGCCGAGGCGGTCGTGCAGACCGCGCGCCCGGGCGGCGATCAGGCGCAGCAACGACGCGGTAAGCGTCGGATCACGTGCGAACTGGGCGTTGAGCGCCTGAGCGGGAATATGAAACAGACGAGTCAGTCCGCGAGCGCGCTGATGGTGAACCGATGTCTCGCCGGTAAGGACCGCGATGAAGTTCGCGACTTCGCCGGGGGGAATGAAGTCTTCGACGGCGCGCCCGCCGTCGGGGCTGGTCCACTCCCATTCGAGCACGCCCGAGAGGATGACGTGAATGTCCGGGCATGGCTCGCCCGCTGCGTAGATGAGCGTGCCGTCGGGATACGTCTGCAAGTAGCCCGCCTCGATCAACGCGCCGAGGACATCGTCGGACCAGGTTTGCAAGGCGGCGTTATTGCGAAAGGCTGTCCAGACGATCTCGCGCTGGCGCACGGAGAGATCGCGTCCATGGGATCGCAACGGCAGATGAGACGCCGCCTGAGCGGCAATGTCCTGCCCGGTATTGGCATAGCCCGCAGCGGGTGCGGGAGAAGGCGCGGTAGATGACTGCATGGCCTGCATAGCACCGTAGGTTTTGTTTTGGGGGAAGAAACAACGGGATCGGACGGAATCGTCCACCGTACCGTGTTTCGTCCACCGTCCTAGCAATGAATCGGCATATGGAAATTCGACTCGGGAGCGAATGGAAATGACGCAGGAAACGACACGACGCAAGGCAACCGACGCCTTCGCGGGAAAACGTCACGACGTGGACGTGCTCATCATCGGCGGCGGCCCCGCCGGCACGTGGGCTGCGATCAGCGCGGCCGCGAAAGGCGCCAGGGTGCTCCTGGCCGACAAGGGCTATTGCGGCACGTCCGGGGCGACGGCGCCTTCGGGGACCGCCGTCTGGTATGTGCCCGACGACGGCCAGACGCGCGAGCGCGCCAAGGCAAGCCGCTTCGAGATGGGCGGACGCCTTGCCGAACACGAATGGATGGACCGTGTGCTCGACCAGACATGGGACAACGTGCAGCAACTGGCCGACTGGGGGTATCCGTTCCCCGTCGACGAGTTCGGTGCGTCGCAACGCACTTCTGTGCAAGGGCCGGAGTACATGCGGCTGATGCGCAAACGCGTGAAGGAAAGCGGCGCGCGCATTCTCGATCACAGCCCGGTGCTCGAACTGCTGGTCGACGACGAGGGCGCCGTCGCCGGCGCGACCGGCGTCAATCGTCAGACTGGCGAGACGTGGCAGGTACGTGCCGGTGCAGTGGTCATCGCCACGGGCGGCTGCGCGTTTCTGAGCCGCGCGCTCGGCTGCAACGTGCTCACCGGCGACGGTCAACTGATGGCCGCCGAAGCCGGTGCCGAACTGTCGGGCATGGAGTTCTCGAACGCCTACGGACTGGGACCGGCGTTCGCGTCGGTCACCAAGTCGATGTTCTACAAATGGGCGACGTTCTACGACGAAGACGGCCAGAAGATCGAAGGCGCGGGTTCGGCGCGTGGGCGCGGCGTCATCGCGCGTGAGTTGTCCACCGGCAAGGTGTTCGGCTGTCTGGATCAGGCCGACGAACAGGTGCGCGCATGGATGCGCACCGCCCAGCCGAACTTCTTCCTGCCGTTCGACCGGCTCGGCATCGATCCCTTCACGCAACATTTTCCCGTGACGCTGCGCCTGGAAGGCACCGTGCGCGGCACCGGGGGACTGAACGTCACCGGCGACGACTGCGCCACGTCGGTCCCCGGTCTCTACGCAGCGGGCGACGCCGCCACGCGCGAACTGATCTGCGGCGGCTTCACCGGCGGTGGCAGCCATAACGCAGCGTGGGCGATGTCGTCCGGTTTCTGGGCCGGCGCCGGCGCTGCGACGTTTGCGAAACACCACCGCCGCGCGACCTCCGCGTCGCTGTACCACACGGGGGGCGTCGCGCTGCAAGAGACTGCCAGGCATGCGGACATCGACAGCGCGCAGGTCATTCGCGCCGTGCAGGACGAAGTGTTCCCGTTCGAGCGCAACTGGTGGCGCAGCGCCGAGCTGCTGGACGATTCGCTGGGACGACTGGACGCCCTGTGGGCCCGCCTGCGGGCCAGTGCCCCGGCGCGCAACGCGCAGGAAGCCGTGCGGGCGCGCGAAGCGGCCGCCATGCTCGCCACGGCACGCTGGATGTACCGCAGCGCGCAGCAACGCACCGAGACGCGCGGCATGCACCGTCGCGTGGAGTACACCGCCACGGACGACACGCAGCACCACCGGCTGCTGAGCGGTGGGCTCGACGAGGTATGGGTGCGCAAGCATCCGGTTGCCGTCCGCGCTTCGCAGAAGCTGGTATTGCAAGGAGTTGCCGCATGATCGAAATCGTCAACGACGCCCGCTGCACCGGTTGCAACATCTGCGTTCGCGCCTGCCCGACCAACGTCTTCGAGGCGGTAGCGGGCGGCATTCCGCGCATCGCCCGGCAGGACGACTGCCAGACCTGCTTCATGTGCGAACTCTACTGCCCCGAAGACGCCCTCTTCGTGGCCCCGCAAGCGGACCGCCCGGCCAACGCAGAAGACGCACAAGTGCTGCGTGATGCCACCTGGGGCAGCTATCGCGACGCCGTCGGCTGGGGACCGGGCCGGCACTCCACCGCGTCGCTCGACGCCAGTTATGTACTGTTGACGAAGGCACATTGATGACGAAAGACACACGACTCGACATATCCCGCACCGGCCGCACCCGCCGCGCGTTCCTCAAGGGCGCCGCGGCAGGTGGTCTGCTGCTCGCGGGCAGCGGCGTTCGCGCCGCGACGGGCAACGGCAAGACATTGCGCTTCGGTGTGATCGGCCCGGCGCGGGCGCCTGCCGCCCCGACGGGCTACGCCCTCGATCGTGGCTATCTGCTGCGAGAGCTGGCGCCGCTGGGCTTCACCAACGTCCGCTTCGACATGTTCTCGAACGGTCCCGACCTGAACGAAGCGTTCTTCTCCGGCACGCTCGACGTCGGCATATACGGCGACACACCTGCGGTCGTCGCGCGCTCGCAGGGGCTCAAGGCGCGACTGATCGGTTTCGAGGAGATCGGGCTGGCCGCCTGGCTGCTGACGCCGCGCGGCGGCGTGGCGAATGTGAAAGCACTGGAAGGAAAGACCGTCGGTGTGCCGCTGGGCTCGTACATCCACCGCTATCTGCTCGGTGTCCTCGACGGCGCGGGGCTCAACGGCCGTGTGCGTGTCGTTCATATGTTAGGACGCGACGCAGGCGCCGCCCTCGAACACGGTGCCATCGGTGCCTATGCCGCGCAATCGGACCTCGGGCCGACGCTCGCCGCACAAGGCTATCCCGTCATCGACAAAGCGACGCAGCATCCTGAACTGCTCGGATCGTCCGTCATCGTGGCGTCGAACGATCTGCTGAGTCGCGCGCCGGATCTGCCTGCCGCATGGAACCGCGCGCGACGCTCGGCGCTCGCCGACATCACGCGCGACCCGGCGGCCTATTTCGATTTTCACCAGCGCACGAGCGGGATTCCCATCGAGACGATCAGGATTTCGCATCCCATCGCCAACTATCCGGTCGACGCGATCCCGCCATCGGGGATTCAGCTCCTCGATGGCGTCAAACGCTTCCTGCTCGGCGGCCGGCTCATTCGCAACGACTTCGCGCTGCAACAGTGGCGCACCTGAGCATGGCGGCCCGACCGCCGCGTCCATCGCGGACGATGCGGTCGGCACCCCCAAGGCATCTCTTACAGTGAGACGACTTCCAGGATCGCGTCGGCGAACGCCTTCGGCGCTTCCTGGGGCAAGTTGTGACCGGTGCCGCCGCCAACGTCGATGTGCCGGTACTTGCCCGTGAACTTCTTCGCATAAGCCGCCGGGGCCGGATGCGGTGCACCGTTCGCATCGCCTTCCATCGTGATCGTCGGCACAGCAATCGTCGGCGCGGTGGCCAGACGTTGCTCCAGTGCGTCGAAGCGCGCCTCGCCCTGCACCAATCCCAGACGCCAGCGATAGTTGTGAATCACGATGTCCACGTGGTCGGGGTTATGGAACGCCGCGGCCGAGCGGGCATACGTCGCGTCGTCGAACTGCCATTTCGGCGAGGCCAGTTGCCAGATCAGCTTGTTGAACGCGTCGGTGTTGGCGGCGTAGCCCTTCGCGCCACGCTCGGTGGCGAAGTAGAACTGATACCACCATTGCAATTCGGCCTGCGGCGGCAGCGGCACGGCATTGCCCGCCTGACTGCCGATGAGATACCCGCTCACGGAGACCATCGCCTTGACACGTTCGGGCCACAAGGCAGCGACGATGTTCGCCGTGCGCGCGCCCCAGTCATAACCGCCGAGAATGGCCTGATCGATCTTCAGCGCGTCCATCAACGCGATGACGTCGGCGGCGACCACTGCCTGCTGACCGTTGCGCGGCGCGGTGGCCGAGCGCAGGCGGGTCGTGCCGTAGCCGCGCAGATACGGCACGATGACGCGATACCCCGCGGCGGCCAGCAACGGCGCCACGTCCACATAGCTGTAGATGTCGTACGGCCAGCCATGCAGAAGGATCACGACCTTGCCGTCACGGGGACCGGCTTCGGCATAGCCGACATTCAGGTCGCCTGCGTCGATCTGACGAATCGCCTCGAACGACGTATGTCCGCCGACCGAGCCGGACGCAGCGTTTGACGTGGCGGCATTGGCCAGTTGCGATAACCCGAGTTCCGCGAGGGTAACGCCCGCGAGCGTGGTGCCAAGAAGACGACGACGGCGAAGATTGACCGGATCCGACATGACGATTGACCTCTCTGAGTGATATTTCGGCGTGTGCGCCGGGGGTGGCGCCGTACACATTTCCGAGATCGGTTCGATCTTTGCCGGAGAGTGCCGGAGCGCGTACCCGTAGTTATATCGGTGAGTTCAACGTCATTTATGTCCGAATGTATCTGCCCGGACAGGTGACACAGAGCGATTCAAAAATCCCGGGATTGGCTGACAGGACGGCCGCTTTACGTCGTGCGGCCGTCCTGTCATCCACGTCTGGCCGTGATTAGATCGTCTTACTTGACGCTGGCTACGGCATCCAGAATGACCTTGGCGACGTCGGCCGGACGCGACTGCTGCGGCACGTGGCTCGTCGGCAGCTCGGTCACCTTCGCGCCGATCTGGCGAGCCATGATGCGCTGTGCTTCCGGGTTGATCATGCGGTCGTTCTGGCTGATGACGAACCACGACGGCTTCTGGTGCCACGACGCCACGCTCAGCTTGTCGCCGAACGCCGCGCCCTTGATCGGGCCCTGCGTCGCTGCCATCACGCGGGCCTGTTTGGCCGGCACGTCCTGCGCGAAATACTTGGCGACATCGGCCGGCGGCAGGCTCAGCCAGCCGCTGGCGTCGGCCACG
Source organism: Pandoraea sp. ISTKB (assembly GCF_001721285.1). Classification (NCBI taxonomy): domain Bacteria; kingdom Pseudomonadati; phylum Pseudomonadota; class Betaproteobacteria; order Burkholderiales; family Burkholderiaceae; genus Pandoraea; species Pandoraea sp. ISTKB. The sequence continues at coordinate 435 of NZ_MAOS01000039.1, read as the reverse complement.
ATATGGTCAATGCCCGGGGCCTTCGGCAGGTCCTTCGAGAGCGTTTCGACGGATTGACCGGCGTCCGGCGCGAAGGCGGAGACGTACACGAGGCTTGCCACCTTGTCGTCTTTACCCGCCTCGGTAATGACGGCACCGCCCCACGAATGGCCCACCAGTACGACCTTGCCCGGTTGGTTGTCGATGGCGCGCGTGGCAGCGGCAACGTCTCCCGCGAGCGAGTCGAGCGGATTCTGCACCGCCGTGACCTTGACGCCCTTGTCCTGAAGGATGCCGACGACCTTTGCCCAGTCGGAGCCGTCGGCGAAAGCGCCGTGCACGATCACGACGGAAGGGGCGGCGTCGGACGCTGCGGCGGGTGCGGCCTGCGCGGCGGCGGCGCCCAGAAGTCCAGCGCTCAACAGCACGGCGGCGAGAGTAGAATGGCGGTTCATC